>DATABZ010000065.1:0-2374 GCA_036259315.1 Gemmatimonadales bacterium
CTCGAGGAAGAGGCGGGCCTCCTCCACTTCCGCAGCGGCGACCAGACTACCGCCGACGACGCCGATGCGATACTCCTGGGCCGCCAGGGTGGCCGTGGCGGCCACCCGGCGCACCGTGGCCGCTAGGCCTTGGGCAGGTGCAGCCGGACCCTGGGCGACGGCGGCCGGTGTCGGGGTACCGGCCGGATTGTGGGCGCGGGCGGCCCGGCTAGGTGAGACAAGTGTGAGTGCCGACAGGAAGATCGGCAGCGCCGCGCCGATGAAAGTCATTTTCATCCGATTCTAGAGTCTGGCCAAAAGTAGAGTCCGAATGTCGGAATTGAAAGAGCGGCAGTGAACGAGGCCACCTACACCTACGCCGTCCTGGCATTTCTGGCCGTCTGCGTGGGCGTGTGGTTCTGGCTGGAGCGGGACCGCGCTCGGCGTGCCGAGCGGCTGATCGCGGCGACCCGGCGGATGGCCGCGGGTGACCTCGAGGCGCGCGCCGGCGTGCGGGGGCACGATCCCCTGGGCGTCCTGGCCGACGCGATCGCCCAGATGGCCGGCAGGCTCAAGACGCTGGAGGCGACCCTCGAGGAGCGCCAGAGCTGGTTCGGCCTCCTGCTGGAGCACTCGTCCGACCTGATCTTCACCCTCGACGCCGAATGGCGCATCGGAGCCGCCAGCCCTTCCCTCCCCCGCTTCCTCGGCTGGCCGATGGACCAGATGCTCCGGCGCCCGCTCGCGGAGTTCCTCCATCCGGACGACGCGGAGGCGGTGCTCGCCGCCTGCGAGGTCATCGCGAACGGAGCGGATCCCGGGGAGCCGATCGCCTTCCGCCTGCTGCACGTGGACGGGACCTGGCGGAGCGTCGAGGCGATCGCCGCCCGGCCACGGAGCTGGAGCGGCCCGGAGCGGATCGTCGTCACGGCGCGCGACCTGGGGACGCGCGAGCGGCTGGAGCGGGAGCTCGCCGAGGCGCGTCGGATGGAGGTGCTCGGACGCTTCGCCGGCGGTGTCGCTCACGACTTCGACAACCTGCTGACCGCGATCCAGGGATACACCAGCCTGCTGCTCCGGGATCTCCGAGCGGGCGATTCCCAGCGCGAGGGACTGGAGGAGATCCGCCGCTCATCGGAGCGCGCGGCCGGGCTGACCCGGCAGATCCTCGCCTTCGGCCGACACCACGCCGCCGAGGCCGGCCCGGTCGACGTCAACCAGCTGATCGGGAATTTGGTGCGCCTGCTCCCGCCGCTCATCGGTGACGAGCTGGCGCTGGTGACGGTGCTCGCCCCCGGCGTCGGCGCGGTTCGGGCCGACCCGGGACAGATCGAGCAGATCCTCATGCACCTCGTGCTGAACGCGCGCGACGCGATGCCCGATGGAGGCCGTCTCACGATCGGCACGGCGAACGAGCAGATCACCGACTACGATCCCCGTGCGAGCCCGGAGCTTCCGCCGGGCTACTACGTCGTGCTGACCGTGCGGGACACCGGCACCGGCATCGATCCCGCCGTGCTGCCCTCCATCTTCGAGCCGTTCTTCACCACGAAGGACGCGGGCCGCGGGCAGGGCCTGGGCCTCGCCACGGTTTACGGCATCGTGAAGCAGTGCGAGGGTCACGTCGAGGTGGACAGCGCACCGGGCCGGGGGACCACCGTCCGAGTCTACCTGCCGATGGCACGCGGAGAGTCGAGCACTCGCGGCGCCGCGACCGCTGCGCCGCGACGCGAGGGGATCATCCTGCTGGTGGAGGACGAGGAAGCCGTCCGGCACTTCGCACGCGCGGCGCTGGAGGAGCAGGGCTACCGCGTGCTGGAGGCAGGACACGGTTGGGAGGCGCTGATGCGACTCTCGGAGTACGACGGCGCGGTGAGCCTGGTGATCGCCGACGTGATGATGCCGGAGATGAGCGGAAGCGAGCTCGCCCGGCGACTCTCGGTCGAGCGACCCGGGCTCCCGATTCTCTTCCTGTCGGGCTACACGGACGACGAGATGACGCTCCGCGCGCTCGGGCCGCCGAGTGCGTTCGTGCAGAAGCCGTTCACGCCGGGCGCGCTGGCCGAGCGCGTGCGGGAGGTGCTCGGGTAGCGCCCGGCTGTCGGTGCGAGCCGATGGTGAGCGGTAGCTGCGGACGCGGACCGTACCGCTGCCGATGCCGCGTCCGCGGCGTTAACCCGGGAGGGTTGGACCGCTATCCGGGCGGGCGGGCCTTTCCGACACGATGCGTCGGTCCTCGGTGCTAGCCCAGCGCCGAACGGTGGTGCACTAACCATCAGCTCGCACCGACAGCCGGGCGCTACCCGAGCACCTCCCGCACGCGCTCGGCCAGCGCGCCCGGCGTGAACGGCTTCTGCACGAACGCACTCGGCGGCCCGAGCGCGCGGAGCGTCAT
>DATABZ010000066.1:0-23475 GCA_036259315.1 Gemmatimonadales bacterium
CGCTCGAGCCCGGCGCCGGCGCTCTCCTGTTCGGGGTGACGGGGAGCGGGAAGACGCTGGTGTATCTGGAGGCGGTCCGGCGGGCCCTCGCCGCCGGTCGGGGAGCGATCGTGCTCGTGCCCGAGATCGGGCTCACGCCCCAGACGGTGAGCCGGCTCCGCGGCGCCTTCGGGGACGACGTGGCGGTCCTGCACAGCGCCCTGTCGGACGGCGAGCGCGCCGACGCCTGGCGGCTGCTCCGGCGCGGCGCGCGGCGGGTCGCCGTTGGGGCCCGCTCCGCAGTGTTCGCGCCGGTCGCCGATCTCGGCGTCATCGTGGTGGACGAGGAGCACGAGGCGAGCTACAAGAACGGCGAGGCCCCGCGGTATCTCACCCGCGACGTGGCCGCCGTGCGGGCGCGCCTCGAGGGCGCCTCCCTCGTCCTGGGGAGCGCCACGCCTTCGCTGGAGACCATGGCCCGCGCCGGCGACCGGCTCCGGCTCGTCACGCTTCCCGAGCGCATCGGGGCCCGGCCGCTGCCGCCGGTCGAGACCGTGGACCTACGGGTGGCGCCGAAGGTCACCGGCACGGGCCCGGTCGCCTGGTCCGCGGCCCTCGACACCGCGATCACCGACGTGCTCGCGCGCGGCGAGCAGGCGCTCCTCCTGCTCAACCGGCGCGGCTACGCGTCGTTCCTGCACTGCCCCGACTGCGGTGAGGTCTGGCAGTGCCGGCACTGCACCATCTCGCTGACGGTGCATCGCTCGCCGCCGGGCCTGCGCTGCCACTATTGCGGCCACGAGGAGCCCCTGCCGTTCAGCTGCCGGAAGTGCGCCAATCCGGTGCAGCAGATGCGCGGGGTGGGAACCCAGCAGCTCGAGCAGGTGCTGGCGGAGCGCTACCCGCGCGCGCGCGTGGCGCGCATGGACCTCGACACGACCAGCACCAAGTGGTCCCACCAGCGGATCCTGGAGACGGTCGAGCGGGGGGAAGTGGATCTGCTGATCGGGACGCAGATGATCGCGAAAGGGCTCGACTTTCCCAACGTCACTTTGGTGGGTGTCGTGGATGCGGATACCGCACTCTATCTCCCGGAGTTTCGGGCGGCGGAGCGCACCTTCCAGCTCCTGGCGCAGGTCGCGGGCAGGGCGGGGCGGGGGCCGAAGGGCGGTCGCGTCATCGTCCAGACCCGGCATCCGCTTCACCACGCCCTGGTCTGGGCCGCGAGGCACGATACCGAGGGATTTCTCCGGGAGGAGCGGGACCTGCGTCGCGCGCCGCCGTATCCGCCGGAGGTGCACCTGGTGAACTTCGTGGTGTCGGGCGAGGACGACGCACTCACTGCCGGCCGCACCGCGGAGCTGGCCGACTGGTTCAACGCGCTCGTCGGCCGCCACGGTCTGCCAGTGGCGGTGCTCGGCCCGGCCCCATGCCCGCTGGCGCGGATCAAGGATCGCTGGCGCTGGCACGTCCTGCTGAAGGGGCAGCAGGACGTGCTGGGCCGCATCGTCCGCTACGCCGCGCGGCGGCTGCCCCGGGCGGGAAAGACGCGGATCGTCATCGATCGGGATCCGGTGTCGCTGCTGTAGGGGGAATGGTGGACCGAGCCCAGCCGCTCCGCCGCCCGGCGGAACCGCTCCCGGCCCCGCGCCCCACCGGCGGAACCCCTCCCATCCGCGACCACCCCGCCGGCGGAACCCTCGCATCCATGACCACCCGCCCGCGGAACGGCGGAACGGCGGTAGGTGAACGCGGCCAGGTCGTGGTGCTGAGGGAGTTGAACACGAAGCGAGGGATCTTCTCCGCGGTGATCGACACCCGTAGAGAGGATCCCTCGCTCTGGTGGTGAGGTGGCGCTAGCTCGGTCCGCCCGTTTGCCCGTCCGCCCTAGTCCGCCCGGTACCCCACCTCGGTCCCGAAGTAGATCACCCGTCGCGGCGCCGGCTCGAGCACTCGGCCGAAGAGCCCGTTCAGCGTCACCGACCCGATGTACCGCCGGTCCCAGAGGTTGTTCACTCCCAGGAAAGGCGAGAGCCGGAGCACGCCGACGTCGCCCTGCCAGCCGAGGCGCATGTTGGTGACGCCCGCGCCCCAGGCGTCGACGACGCCCTCGGGCGTGTTCGCGTCGTCCGAGGCCACCGACGAGCTGATCGTGTGGTCGGCGTCCAGGAAGAGCCCGGCCGCCAGCGCGGTCCGAAGCCCGAAGCGCCAGAAGTGGTCCGGCACACCGGGCAACCGGTTCCCATCGAGCCCGGTGCCCTCCGGCTCCTCCACGAATCGGTAGTGCGCGTACGTGTACGCGCCATTGAGGGTGAGGCCCGCCACCGGCGAGACGCTGAGGCCGACCTCCGCGCCGTCGTTGTGCGTCCGCTGCGCGTTGCGGAAGAACGCCCGGCCGCCGACCTCCTCCTCCTGGACGATGGCGTCGCTCACCCGGCCGAGAAAGAGCGCGACCGAGTAGGTCACGGCGGGCATCGGCTGGCCCCGGGCTCCGATCTCGTAGTTGACGGCGCGCTGGGGACCCAGCTCCCGGTTGAAGCCGCCCGAGCCGTCCGGCTGGTTCACCAGCTCGGTCGTCGTCGGGGTCTCGAACGAGGTGGAGATGTTGGCATAGGGGACGAACCGCTCGTCGAACGACCAGCTCGCGCCGATGTTGCCGCTCAGCGCGGACATGGAGCGATCGCCGCTGTCGTCGCCGTCGGCGACGAAGCTGTCGTCGAGGCTGAACCGAACCCAGTCGAAGCGCGCGCCGCCGCTCACCAGCAGCCGCTCGTTCGGGCTCCACTGCAGCTGGGCGAACGGCCCGAGCTCGGTCACGTTCTCCACCTGGTCGAGGAAGACCACGCCGGTCGGCACCCCGGCGTCGTGGACCAGATTCTGCCGGTCGTCACGCATCCGCTGGAGATCCACGCCCGCGGTGAGCCGCGGTGCGTTCTCCATCGTGCCGAGCCCCCGCGCCATCGTGAACCGGAGACCGCCCACGCCACGGTCGATCCGGATGTAGGTGCCGTTGGTGGGTCCACCGCCGACGTCGGGCGGCGCGGCCAGCGGGTTCTCCAGGTCCCGGAGCAGCCCGAACACGGTGGCGTTGTACTCGTTGCCCGCCGCGTCGAAGTGCTGGAGGCCGAACGCGAGCTGGTGCTGCTGCACGTTCTTGTCGGCGTTCCGGAGGATGTTGTTGGGCGCGGCGGAATCGGGGTTGGCTTCGTACTCGGCCCGGGTGAGCGCCCCGGGGTTCTGCGCCTCGGGATTGTCGGCCAGGCTCAGCCGCACCGTGGCGACCGTGGAGCCGCTCACGATCCAGTCGGCCCCCGCGTTGAGCTGGCGGAACTCCGCCGCGCTGTGCTGCCGGAACCCGTCGGCCTTGAACTGGGAGATCGAGAGCGTCCCGCTCACGTCGCCCGAGCGCCCCGAGGTCCAGCTCTGCCACTTGTAGTACCCGTCGCCATCGCGCTTGCCGTCGCCGCCCTGCACCCGCACGCGCTGGGCGAACGGCCCCGGTGCGGCGCGCGCGGTCTGGAAGGAGATGACGCCGCCGGAGGCGTTGCCGTGCAGCGACGAGCTCGAGCCCCGCAGCACCTCGGCGCGCTCGAGGTCGGCGAAATCGACGTTGGTGAGCTGGCTCTGGCCGTCGGGCAGAGTCTGCGGGATGCCGTCCACCAGGATCTTGAGCCCGCGCACGCCGAAGTTCGAGCGGCTCCCGAAGCCGCGGATCGAGATGCGCTGGTCCAGCGAGTAGTTGTAGCGGTTCGCGACCACCACGCCCGGGATGTTGTTGAGCGCCTCGTCGATCCCGAGGGTGGGCTGCCCGCGCACCAGGTCATCGCGGTCCAGCACGCCCACCGCGAACGGCACCCGCGCGAGCGGCTCCTCGGTCCGGGTGACCGTGACGTTGAGCTCGGGAAGCTGGGTGATGCCCGTGGTGTCGGCGGCGGAGGTGTCACCCGCGACAGGCTCCTGGGCGGCGGCCGGCAGGGCGAAGGCGAGTACGGCGAACAGGGGCGCGAGTCGGCGCATGGACCTCTCCTCGTGTTGCATGGATATTAACCGGTCCGGAGTGCCACGCATCCTTGAAACCCCCCGGTGCTCCCCCTACCTTCCACGGCGCGTATGCCCAATCCTCTCTATACGTTGCCCGATTTCGCCCAGCCGCCGTTCGCCGGGGCGCCCGAGGCCCGCTTCGAGCCCCTCCCGGCCGACGGTGTGCTGCCCGAAGGGTTCTTCTCCACCTCGAACCTGCCGACCTACATCCACGTGGACGGGGCCTGGGTCGCTCCCACCCGGCCCCGAATGGACTGCGTGGTGGTGAAGCGCGGCGGCACCTTGGAGACCATCGAGCCGCGCCGGCTCCGCCGTGGCGAACTGGTCGCGATGGGCGAGGCCGAGGACGGCACCGAAGGCATCGTGGTCTACGCCAGGGGCTTCCTGGGCGGCACTCACGGCGCGAACGAGTTCCGCTTCATGTCCACCGAGGTGAGCCGAGAGCGCCCGGTGAACTACGAGGAGCTCGCCGCCAGAGTGGGCGAGGAGAAGCAGCGCGGCGGATACCTGGTGTGGGTCGTGGGCCCCGCGCTGGTGCACTCGCGGGCGCGGGCCGACTTCGAGTGGTTCATCCGCAACGGCTACGTGCAGGCGGTGCTGGCCGGCAACGCGGTCGCCGTCCACGACATCGAGGCCGCCATCTTCGGCACCACGCTCGGCATGAGCAACACCGGCCAGCCGACCACCGGCGGGCACGGGCTTCACATGCGCGCGATCAACCAGGTGCGCGCCGCCGGCTCGATCGAGCGTGCGGTGGAGACCGGGCTGATCAAGAGCGGGATCATTCACGCGCTGGTCACGCAGGGCGTGCCCTACGTGCTGGCGGGCTCCATCCGGGACGACGGCCCGCTTCCCGGCGTCCACACCGACACCCTCGAGGCGCAGGACGCCATGCGGGAGCACACGGTGAAGGCGACCGGCGCGATCTTCGTGGCCACTGCGCTCCACGCGATCGCGGTCGGGAACATGCTCCCCGCATTCTATCTCTGCGACGGCGCCCCGTCTCCGCTGATGACGATCTGCGTGGACCAGACGGAGTTCGTGGTCAACAAGCTCAAGGACCGCGGCACCCATCAGGCCTACGGGGTGGTGACCAACGCCCAGGACTTCATGCACGTCCTGCGCTTCTATACCGAGCGGTGGGAGAAGGCGGCGTCGTGACCGCATCGCCGGACTCCGGCTGGGCTCGCCTCGCCGGTGCGGTGGCAGCGGTGGTGCCGCCCGGGGAGGTGGACGGCGTGTGGGTCTTCAGCCCGCTGCGGCGCGAGGGCAGGGAATGGGGGACGGCGGTGCTCTCCCGGGTCGACGGCGAGCGCCGGCGAATCTATACGGCGCGCTACATGCTCGCGGTCAAGGGCAAGGAGCGGGGGAAATTCGAGGCCACGGTCCAGGAGGTCGGCAGCGGGCCGCTCACGGCGCTCGCCCAGCTTCTCCAGGACACCCGGAAGCGGATCGACGACGAGCAGCCGCCGACGCCGGTCGCCCCGGAGACGTGGTTCCCCGATGCGAGGCCAGCCGGCGCCGCCGATGCCCCGGCTCGCTGAGGCGGAGGGAGCCGCGCTCCTCGACCGCTTCCACCGGTATCTCCGGGATCACCGCCAGCCGGTCACGCGCCAGCGGGACCTCGTCGCCCAGACCCTCTTCGACTCCGACGACCACCCGTCGGTGGACGCCATTCTCCGCCGGCTCAGGGAGCGCGGCGAGGCAGTGGGCACCGCCACGGTGTATCGCACGCTCGAGTTGCTGGTCGAGAGCGGTCTGGTCCGGGCACACGACTTCGGCGAGGGGTTCAAGCGCTACGAGTCGATGTCCGCGCAGGCGCGCCATGAGCACCTCATCTGCGAGCGCTGCGGGAAGGTCGTCGAGTTCCAGAACGAGCGGCTCGAGCGCATCCTGCCGATCATCGCCGACGAGCACGCGTTCCAGCACTCCAACCACCGGGTGGAGATCTACGGCGTCTGCCGCGAATGCCGCCGGGGCGAGCTGGTCGTGGCTCCGCGGCGGGCATGATGAGCGAGCCCGCGGCCCTCGGCATCGCGGTGGCGTTCGCGGCGGGGCTCCTGAGCTTTCTCTCGCCCTGCGTGCTGCCGCTGGTGCCGTCCTACGTCGGCTTCCTGACCGGCATGACCCTCGGTGAGATGGAGGGCCGGCGGCGGGTCGCGCTGCTGCACGCGCTGCTGTTCGTGGCCGGCTTCAGCCTCGTGTTCGTGCTGCTCGGCGCCAGCGCCACCGCCCTGGGCCGCGCGCTCAACTACTACCAGGTCTGGCTCCAGCGGATCGGGGGCGTGCTCATCATCGCCTTCGGCCTGATGTGCCTCGGCGTGTTCACACCCGCCTGGCTCACCCAGGAGCGGAGGGTACACCTGGAGCACAAGCCGGTCGGGTATCTGGGCTCCGCGCTCGTAGGGATGGCGTTCGGGGCGGGCTGGACACCCTGCATTGGACCGGTGCTCGGCGCCATCCTCGGCCTCGCCGCGACCTCGGCGGACCTCTCGCGCGGGATGCTCCTGCTCGCCGTCTACTCCGCGGGTCTGGCCGTGCCTTTCCTCCTCGCCGCGGTCGCGGTGGAGCGCTTCCTCGACTGGTTCCAGCGATTCCGGAAGTACCTGCCGTGGGTGATGCGGGTGAGCGGCGCGCTGCTGGTGCTCGTCGGAGTGCTGCTGCTCACCGGTGAGTTCACCCGCCTCGCAGGCTGGCTCCAGAGCCTCACACCGGATTTCCTCAGGGGCCGGATCTGAGCGTTCCGCCCGACCGGCCGGGTCCTACCGCTCCGCGTAGTTGACGGCGTAGTTCATCACGCAGATCTGCCCGTACACCTGGTGCGGACCGCAGGCCACGCCCTCCACTCCCCAGCGGGGGTCGAGGATGTTGTCGCGGTGGCCCCGATCGGGGACGCCGTCGTCCACCAGAAGCTGGATCACCACCTGCCGCGCCGGGTTTTCCCCGAACGCGATGTTCTCCGCGATTCCGCCGAGCCAGTGGCCACGGCGCTCCGCCCGGCGCGCGGGATCGCTGCCGTCGGTGCCGTGGTGCTCCAGGCCGCCGATCGGCCCCTGGTCGCTCACGTGATCGTTCGCCGCTGCGGCGAGTCCCTTCGACCAGCGCAGCGGGCCCGCCGGGCGCCGGGACCTTAGCGCGGCGACGGCCTCCTGGACCGCCGCGGGTCCTTCCTCGGTGCGGAGGTGCGGACGGCCCGGGCGCTCGAGCACGTTCCCATCGAATCGCGGCAGCAGCTGCTCCAGGTGCGCGGCGTAGGTCGCGGGGTCGCTGCGGACGAGGTTGGTCTCGTCGTGGATATCCCGCGCCAGTCGTGCCCATGCGGCACTGTCGCGCGCGGACGGCTCCGGAGCGTCGCTGGCTCCGTGCTCTGCCCGGAGCCGCAGCTCAGGTGACGCATTACGTTCCGGATAGAGCACCGCGAGGCCCAGCACCGCCGGTGCGAGCAGCACGCCGGCGGCGAGGGCCAGGCTACCCGCCACCGACGCCCTCCTCCTCCAGCTCCTCCTCCAGCTGCTGCCTCCGCAACAGCTCCCAGTAGCGGCCCCCGCGGGCGATGAGGTCGGAGTGAACGCCCTGCTCCACGATCCGCCCCCCGTCGAGCACCAGGACCCAGTCGGCGTCGCGCACCGCCGCGAGGCGGTGAGAGACGATGATGCTGGTCCGGCCGCTGAGTGCGCCGCGCAGCCCCGACAGGATGCGGGCCTCGGTATGCGCGTCCACTGCGCTCAGCGCATCGTCGAGCACGAATACGGGCGGATCCTGCGCCAGTGCCCTGGCTATGGCGGCGCGCTGCTTCTGTCCGCCGGAGAGGTTGATGCCCCGCTCTCCGAGGAGGGTGTCGAAGCCGTTCGGCAGGGAGGGCAGCGCCTCCGCGAGCTGGCTCACCTCGGCCACCCGCTCCAACCGGCCGTCATCGGGCGCACCCAGCAGGATGTTCTCGCGCAGGGTTTCGCCGAACAGGAAGGTCTCCTGCGGCACGAAGCCGACCGCGCGGCGCAGGTCGCGGAGGTCGAGCTGCCGGATGTCCACGCCATCGAGCCTCACAACGCCCCGCGTCGGGTCGTGGGTGCGGACGAGCATGTCCACCAGCGTGGACTTGCCGGCCCCGGTAGGGCCCACGATCGCGAGCGAGCGGCCGGCCTCGACCCTGAAGCTCACGTCCTGGAGCACCCACCCGCGCTCCTGGGTTCCGGGATAGCGGAACCATACGTGGTCGAACTCGACGGTTCGGCCTCCACGCGCCGGGGGCAGCCCGGCGGGTCGTGCGGGGCTGTCGATCGCGGGCCGCTCGCGGAACAGCTCGTTGATGCGGGCCATGGAGGCGGCACCGCGCTGCACCAGGTTCACGGCCCATCCCAGGGCGATCATCGGCCACACCAGCATGGCCAGGTACACCCCGACGGCTACGAACTCGCCCACGGTCACTTGTCCGGCCATGATCTGCCGGCCGCCCACGTAGAGCACGACCACGCCGCTCAGTCCGCCCATCAGGGCGAGCAGCGGGAAGAACAGGCCCTGGACCCGCGCCAGACTCAGGTTCCGCTGCAGATATTCGTCGCTGAGGTCGCGGAAGTGGGCGGTCTCCGCGGTCTCCTGCCGGTACGCCCGCACGACACGGACGCCGGAGAGGTTCTCGTGCGCATGGCTGGTCAGCTCGCTGAAGTGCGCCTGAATGGCCTGGGATCGGCGGTGCACCAGCCCTCCCAGGGAAATCATGATGACTGGAAGCCCGAGGAGGGGCAGAAACGCCAGGAGGGTGAGCCGCGGACTGATGCCCACCATCGCCGGTGCAATCAGCAGGGTACGGATGCTAGTATCCACCAGGTACATCAGGGCCGGCCCCGCTACCATCCTGACGGCCAGGAGGTCGTTCGTCGTGCGGGCCATCACATCCCCGGTCGGGTACCGGTCGTAGAGTTCGGCCGACATCCGCTGAAGATGCTGGTAGAGCCGGTCCCTGAGGTCCGTTTCGACACGGCGGCTGCCGCTGTTGAGCAGCTCGCGCATGCCGTACCGGGCCACGCCGCCGGCCAGGGCGACCGCCACCAGCAGCGCCACCGCCACCTGCACCTCGCGGAACGGCTCTTGCGCCCGCAGGGCGTCGATGCCGTGCTCCAGGAACCGGGGCCCGAGGGCGGCGAAGAAGTTGGAGACGACGACGAGGACCAGCCCGACGGCGTATGTCCGGAGGTAGGGCCTCAGGTAGGGCAGCAGCGACCGCAGTTCGCGCATAGGCGTGGGTGCAATGTCACCGACCCAGGAAACCGGGGCAAGTCACACTTCAAGGAGGAAGGGATGACGAGAAAACTTCTCGCGATGCTCGCGCTGGCCGGAGTGGCGGCGTGCGGCGATGGCGAGCGCCGGGACCTGGCGACCGCCGACAGTCTCAGCCGCGACCTTCAGCTCGCGCCGGTGGACACCTCGGCCGAGTTGAACGACGAGCCGGCGGCCGACACCGCTCCGGCCGCGGAGGAGACGGCCACGGCACCGGCTCCTTCCGCTCCAGCGCCGGCGGCGCCGGCACCGAGGCCGAAGCCGGCGGCTCCGAAGCCCGCACCGGCGCCGGCTCCTGCCGCGGAAGAGCCGACGCCCGCAGCGGCTCCGGCACCGGCCGCGGCGCCCGCGCTCGCCGCGGGAACCGCCATCACCGCCACGACGGACGCCGAGATCCGCTCCAACAAGAACAAGGTGGGAGACGAGGTCACCGCGAGCGTCGCCAGTGACGTGAAGGACGCCAGCGGGAAGGTGGTGATACCGGCGGGGTCGAAGGTGATCCTCAGGGTCACGGCCATCAAGCCGTCGGACAGCAAGAGCGATACGACCGGCACGCTGACGCTCGACGCGGTCGGCGTGGAGGTGAACGGCAAGGAGCTGCCGATCGTCGCGACCATCGAGGGTGTTCGCGGCAAGCTCGAGGGCCGTGGCACCGACGTCAACGACGTCGCCAAGGTGGCCGGCGGCACCGCGGCGGGAGCCATCGTCGGCCGGGTGCTCGGCGGCGGCAGCAAAGGCGCGATCATCGGCGGAATCATCGGCGGCGCGGTCGGTACCCAGCGAGCCGTCGAGACGAAGGACCGCGATGTGGTGCTGCCGCAGGGCACCTCGGTGACGCTCACGCTCGATCAGAGGCTGGTGGCGAGCAGCAGCTGAGCGGCGTGTCGAGAGCGACGAAACGGGGCGGCCTCTGTGGCCGCCCCGTTTCACTTGTCAGTACCCCGCGCCCCCACCACCCCGGCGGGGATCGCTCACCCCCTGCCATCCACCGTCTGTGCGAATGATGGCCTCCACATCCCCCCAGTGGCCACCCTCCGAGATCGCGTGTCCCCGCGCGCCCAGGCTGTCGAGCGTCGCCGCGGTGAAGCCATCCTCCTCGACCCGGATGCTGTCGGGCAGGGCCTGGTGGTGCATTCGGGGGGCGGTGACGGCGTCGGGAAGCGGCATGCGGTGGTCGATGACGTTGGAGATGACGTGGTAGACCATCGTGATGATGCGGGGCCCCCCGGGTGTTCCCGTCACCAGGTACAGCTCGCCGGCCGGATTCAGCACGATGCTCGGCGTCATCGCGGACAGCATCCGCTTGCCCGGCGCGATCGCGTTGGCCTCGCCCTGGACCAGGCCGTACATGTTGGGTTGCCCGGGGGCGGTGGCGAAGTCGTCCATCTCGTCGTTGAGCAGGAAGCCCGCGCCTGTCACAGTGACGGCGCTCCCGTAGCTGTTGTTGAGCGTCGTGGTGCAGCTGACCGCGTTGCCCTCGGCGTCCACCACCGAGTAGTGGGTCGTGGAGGCTCCGCCCGCGGCCGCCGGTTCGAACTTCGGCGTGGGGGTGGCCCGCTCCCCGATCTGCGAGCGGAGCTCGGCCGCGTACTCCTTCGACAGCAGCCGGTCGGTGGGATTCCGGACGAAGGCCGGGTCCCCCAGGTGCTGGTTGCGGTCCGTGAACGCGCGGCGCATCGCCTCCGCCTCGCGGTGCAGCAGGGCAGGGGTGCCGAACGGCGGCAGTGGGTCGTACCCCTCCATGATGTTGAAAATCTCGCCCATGGTCACGCCGCCCGACGACGCGGGCGGCATCGAATAGATGGTATGGCCGCGATAGCTGATCGTGACCGGCTCGCGCCAGATCGCCCGGTAGCCGGCCAGATCGGAGTGGCTGATGAGTCCGCCCCCGCGCTCCATCTCGGCCACGATGAGGTCTGCCACGAGCCCTCGATAGAACCCGTTTGCCCCTTCGCGGCGAATCACATCCAGCGTTGCGGCGAGCTCCGGCTGAGCGAAGCGCGTCCCCGGGGCCGGCGGCCTGCCGGCCGGCAGGAAGGTCGCGAGCGAGGCGGGAAAGAGGGCCAGACGGGCACTGTCGCTTCGGATCGACTCGCTCCGGTACTCGTCCACCACGAAGCCGTCGCGCGCCAGCCGGACGGCCGGGGCGATGACCGAGTCGAAGGGCAGCCGGCCGAGCCGGCGGTGCGCCTCGGTGAGGCCGGCTACCGAGCCGGGGACCCCCGCCGACAGGTGGCCGGTCACGCTGAGCTCGGTCGGCTCGCCGTTCGCGTCGAGGTACATGTCCCGCGTGGCCCTGCCCGGGGCAGTCTCGCGGTAATCGAGCGAACGCACGCTGCCGTCGGCGGTGCGGATCACCATGAAGCCGCCGCCGCCGATGTTGCCCGCTTCCGGGTGCACGACCGCGAGCGCGAACCCCACCGCGACCGCCGCGTCCACCGCGTTCCCGCCCGCGCGGAGGATGTCGCGTCCGACCTCGCTCGCCAGGGGATGTCCCGATACGACCATGGCGGACGGCGCCTCGGTCACCCGCGCCTTGCCCTCGAGCGGCCACTCCGCCGCGATGCCAGCGGCGGGGGCGGGCGCCTCCGCCGCACGGCCGGCACAGCCGGCCAGGAGAAGGACGTACGGTATCACGGATGCCAAGCGGAAGTGCACGAGAGCCTCGCAGGCGGGAACGATCGGGAGAGCCGGGAGTTGCCCCGGGTGTTCGACGCGGTCTAATTTAGCTCCGCCCCCACGGTTGGACACCATCACCCACTCACGCGTGGCTGACGACTACCTCGACGCGCGCCTGACCGAGCGGCGTAACCCCCGCAGCTCAACCATAGACATCGCCTCCGCGCTGGAGATCGTCGATCTCATCGGCGCCGAGGACGCGACCGTGCCCGCTGCCGTCGGCCGGGCGCGCGAGGAAATCGCGCGCGCGGTGGACCTGATCGAGCGCGCGTTCCGGTCCGGCGGCCGGCTGATCTACGTCGGCGCGGGGACCAGCGGCCGGCTCGGCGTGCTCGACGCGGCGGAGTGCCCGCCGACCTTCGGCACGCCGCCGGAGATGGTGGTCGGGGTGATCGCCGGCGGCTACCCGGCGCTGGTGAAGTCGGTGGAGGGCGCCGAGGACGACGTGAACGCCGCGATCGGCGAGATGGACGCGAGGCGGGTCGGTCCCGACGACGTGGTGGTGGGTATCGCGGCGAGCGGCACGACACCCTTCGTCCGCGCCGCGCTCTCCCGGGCCCAGACGCTGGGCGCCGCGACCGCGATCGTCACCTGCGCCGAGCCTCCCAAGCTGCTGCGGGAGACCTGCGACGTGTGCATCCTGGTGGCGGTAGGGCCGGAGGTCGTCACCGGCTCCACCCGGATGAAGGCCGGAACCGCCACGAAGCTGGTGCTCAATACGCTCACCACCGCGGCGATGATCCGCGTGGGCAAGACCTACGGCAACCTGATGGTGGACCTCCGGGCCTGGAACGACAAGCTGATCGACCGGAGCGAGCGCATCGTGATGGAGACGACCGGGCTCCCGCGCGAGGAGGCCCGCGGCGTGATCGAGGCGGCGGACGGTCGGGTGAAGACCGCGATCGTGATGGCCCGCCGCCGGGTCTCGCGCGACGAGGCGGAGCGGCTGCTGGAGGAGCACGAGGGGCGCCTGCGGCCCATTGTAGGCGACCCGCCGCCGGTGCGGAGCGCGTGACGGAGCGCCCGACGCTCGGCGTGGGCCTCATGTCGGGCACCTCGCTCGACGGCGTGGACGCAGCCCTCGTGCGGTTCGAGGGCCCGACCCATGCCACCCTGCTGGACTTCGTCACCCGGCCCTACGACGACGGTGAGCGCGCTGAGCTGCGCGCCGCGCTCGAGCCGGGTGCGCGAGCCGATGCGGCGGCCTTCGCCCGGCTCCACGTGCGCATCGCCGAGTGGGCCGCGGACGCGGTCCAGATTCTCCTCGCCCAGTCCCACACGCCCGCCACCGAGCTCGGCTTCATCGCCTTTCCGGGCCAGACCGTGTGGCACGAGCCGCCCGCCGTCACCTGGCAGCTCGGCGAGCCGGCGGTGCTCGCCGAGCGGTTCGGCGTACGGGTGGTGAGCGGCTTCCGGCCCCGGGACGTGGCCGCGGGCGGGCAGGGCGCTCCGCTCGTGCCGATGGCCGACGTGCTGCTGTTCGCCGCCGCCGACCACTCCCGCGTGCTCCTCAATCTCGGCGGGATGGCGAACATCACCTACGTGGCGCGGCGAGCCGAGGAGGAAGGCGTGCTCGCCTTCGACACCGGGCCCGGTGTCGCGGTCGTCGACGGCGTCGCGCGACTGGTGGATGGCCGCCGTTCCTACGACCGCGACGGTCTGATCGCCGCCAAAGGCAAGGTGGACGACGCCGTGCTCGCCGAGCTGCTGACCGACCCGTTCTTCGCCGCCCCTCCGCCGAAGAGCACGGGCCGGGAGCGGTTCGGCGACGCGTACGCCCGTGAGCTTCACCGCCGTGTCCCGGGGCCCGACGGTGTGGCCACCGCCGTCGAGCTCACCGCGCGCACCGTGAGTGACGCGATCGGCCGGTGGGTGCCCGGCGATGCCGAAGTCGTCGCCTCGGGCGGAGGTTGCCACCATCCAGGCCTCATGGCCGCGCTCCGGCGCCGGCTCGACGCGCTCCCGGGACGCCACCCCCTCCGCCGCTTCGACGAGCTGTTCTTTCCCGGCGACGCGAAGGAGGCGGTCGCGTTCGCGCTGCTGGGCTATCTCACGCTGCACGGACAGCCCGGCAACGTTCCCGCCGCCACGGGTGCGGTCGGGCCGCGGGTGCTCGGCGCGGTGACACCCGCGTGACCGACCTCGCGCTGCGAGCCGCGCGGCTCATCCTCCCGGCTCTCCGCGCAGGCCCCGGCGGTACCTTCGCGCACGAGGCCGCCGCGATCGCCGACTCGCTCGATCTCGGCGTCGGCGGGTTCATCATCTTCGGCGGCAACGTGGAGAGCGTGCGGCGGCTCACGGCCGACCTCACCCGTCGGGCCGGGCGGCCGCTCCTCATCGCCTCCGACCTGGAGCGCGGCGCCGGACAGCAGGTCGAGGGCCTCACCGAGTTTCCGCCACCGCTCGCCCTCGCCGCGCTGGGCGAGCCCGCGGTGGCCCGGTGGGCCGGGTCGGTGACCGCACAGGAGGCCCGTGCCGTCGGCATCAACTGGGTCTTCGCTCCGGTCGCCGACCTGGACGTGCTGCCGGAGAATCCCATCGTGCAGACCCGCGCCTTCGGCGACGATCCCAACCGCGTCGCCACCCTCGTGCGCAACTGGATCGAGGGCTGCCAGGGCGCGGGTGCCCTCGCCTGCGCCAAGCACTTTCCCGGACACGGCCGCACCGCCGTGGACTCGCACGTCACGTTGCCGGTGGTGGACGCGAGCTCGGAGACGCTCATCGGCAGCGACCTCGTGCCGTTCGCGGTGGCGGTGGAATGCGGGGTCGGTGCGATGATGACGGCGCACGTCGCCTATCCGGCATTGGATCCGTCCGGCCTCCCGGGCACGCTCTCCCGTCCGGTCCTGGACGCGCTCCGGCGATCGATGGGGTACGACGGGCTGGTCGTCACCGACGCGCTCATCATGGATGGCGCGCTGAGCGGGCGGCGTGAGTCCGATGCCGCGGTGCAGGCGGTGCAATCCGGCGTGGACCTGCTCCTCTACCCGAACGATCCCAGGCGGCTCCGCGAGGCGCTGGTGGGCGCCATGGACAGCGGCGCGCTCCCGCGTGAGCGATTGGAGGAAGCGCTCCGCCGGTACGAGCGCGCGGTTGCGATTGCCACCCGCTCGACACCACCCGTGCGTCGCGGTCCCTACGATTCGGTCGAGGGGCTGGCGGACGCGCTGCTCCGCCAGGGCATGCTGCGGGGCGACGCGCCCGCGCTCGCCGCCCCGCTGGATCTGGTCGTGATGGACGACGACGTGGGTGGCCCCTATCCGCCGAGCCCCGGCGATTACGTCACGCGAGCGCTGGGGCCGGAGGTCGCGGGTCGCTACACCGGCGGCTCTCGCGTCGTGCTGGTCTTCGCGGAGCCGCGGGCGTGGAAGGGGCGGGCGGGGTTCGGGGCCGCCACGCTCGAGGCGCTCGCCACCTATGCCGCCGACGCGGATCTGATCGTGCTGTTCGGGCACCCGAGGCTGCTGGAACAGATTCCGAGCGAAGCTCCGGTGCTCCTGGCCTGGCACCGGCAGCGCCTGATGCAGGAGGCGGTCGCGCGGTGGCTCCGCGGCCGGCTCAGTCCTTCGCCGCCGCGCGGGTGATCCAGGGCAGGAGCAGGAAGGCCGGCAGCGCCAGCCCGAAGGTGAGCAGGAAGTAGCCGCGGTACCCCATCCCCTCCGCCAGGATTCCCGACACCGCCTGCGCGCCGATTCCGCCGACGCGGTACAACGCCGAGAGCAGGGCGAACTGGGTCGCGGCATATCGCCGGGACGACAGCGTCATGAGAAACGTCAGGAACGCGGCGGTGCCCAGTCCACCGGTGAACTGCTCCACGATGGCGGCGGTGTACATCAGCGGCACCGTGGCCCCTCCGGCCGCGGCGGCCCAGTAGGTGAGGTTGGACAGCGCCTGCACCAGGCCCAGGACCCACAGCGCCGTGAAGGCCCCGAGCCACCGGATCACCACCCCGCCCAGCACGGCGCCCACGATGGATGCACCCACGCCGAGGGTCGTCTGCACCCACCCGATCTGCTCCACCGAGTAGCCGCTGTCCACCCAGAACGGCTTCACCATGGGGATCAACGCCAGATCGCCCAGCTTGAAGGTCAGCACGAAGAGCCCGGCGATCAGGATCTCGCGGCGAGAGAGCAGCTCGCGGAGCGGCTCGATCCAGGACTCCTGCAGGTCGGGCTTGATCCTCGACTCGGGCATGGCGGTCGTGAGCGCCGCCGCCAGGACGTAGAGCACCGCTCCCGCGATGAACACCGCGGGCCACCCGATCCGCGCCGACGCCGCAAGGAGGACGCCTCCCGCCACGATCATGCCCAGCCGATAGCCCATCACCCGCGTTCCGTTGGCGGGGCCCAGCTCGTCCCGCTCCATGATCTCGATCGTGTATCCGTCCACCGCGATGTCCTGGGTGGCGGACAGCGCCACGAGCGTCAGCAGGAGGACGAAGAAGCCCGGCCCCACATCGCTCCGGGTGGCCGCGATCAGCCCCAGCACCGCGGCGAGTCCGATCTGGGTGCCCGCGATCCAGCGGCGCCTGCTGCCGAGACGGTCCACGGCGGGTGCCCAGAGAAACTTGAGTGCCCACGGCAGCGCCAGTGTGCTCAGCAGGCCGATGTCGCGCAGGCTCTGGCCGCTGGAGCGCAGATACACGGGGACGAGATCGTTGAACAGGCCGAACGGAAACCCGGAGGCGAACGAGAGGACGCCGATCCACGCGAGGCGGCGTCCGAGCGGACTTGCCGGAGACTCGGAGGTCAGAGGATGGCCGCGAGGATCAGTGCGACCAGCACGACCAGCGCCACGGCGACCACGAGGCCGTTGCGGCGGCCCGCCGGGAGCGGGGGCGCTATCGCTTCGGCCGAGGACTGCAGGGGCGCCTGGGGCGGCGGCGGAAGGGGTGGGGGTGGCGGCGGCTCCCGGGTCTCCGGCGACTCGGATGACTCCTGCTCCGGGACGTGGTAGACCTGGTACCCGGCGCCCTCGGCGGCATCGGCGTTCGGCAGCCCCTCGCCGTGGAAGCGGGCGGCCACCACCGTGACGTTGTCCGGCCCGCCGCGCTCGTTGGCCAGATCGATGAGCGCGCTGCAGAGTGTCGGCAGATCCGGACTGGTGGATGCCATGTAGGCGAACTCCTCCCGCCGCACCACGCCGGACAGCCCGTCCGAGCAGAGGATGAGCACGTCGCCGCGGCGGAGCTGCTGCCGGCTCACATCCACCTTCACCCTCGGATCGGGGCCGAGCGCCTGGAGAATGATGTTGCGACGCTCGCTCTGCTCGGCCTCCTCCTCGGTGAGCTCGCCGGCGTCCACCAGCCGCTGGGTGAGCGACTGGTCCCGGGTGAGCTGGAAGGCCTCACCGTTGCGCACCAGATAGCCGCGGCTGTCGCCGATCTGGGTGAGGAAGAGCGTGTCGCCGAAGACGCCCGCCGCGGTCACGGTGGTCCCCATGCCGCGCACGTCGGGGTGCTCGCGGGCGTACGCGTAGATCCGCTGATTGGCCAGCTCCACCGCCTCCTTCATCCGGTACGCGAAACGGGCGGCGGTGGCATCCTGGTCCGTAGCCCAGGCGGTTGCGAGGTGCTGGTAGATGATGTCGGCCGCCATGGCGCTGGCGACCTCGCCCGCGGCGGCGCCGCCCATCCCGTCGGCGACCATGAAGAGCGAGCCGCGAGGCCCCACCTCGTGATCCCGGACGTCGGGTTGCAGGCTGGCGTTGCCGGTGCTGAGGTCGGCAACGAGGAAGGTGTCCTCGTTGTGATCCCGGGTGAGTCCCAGGTCGGTCTTGCCGAAGACAGACACACGGACCGGGGCGCTGATCACTCGGGCGAGGCCTCCAGAAGTCCCCATGGGTGGCGGAGTGTCCCGAATCTAGGGAGAGGCGTGAGGAGCGTCAACTTTTGCATGGCGTAAGTCTTAGCCACCAGATACCTTGCAGCCATGGCTCCCGCTCGCCGCCGCGGCGCGCTGGCCCTGGTGCTCGGGCTGGCGGCGTGCAGCCGCTCCACCGGCACGCCCGCCCCGGCGCCTCCTCCAGCCGACATGCGTCCGCTCGCGGGCGCGCGCGACACCGCACCCGCCGCCGCCCTTCCCGATGTGCCGCGGGTGCGCGGCCGACTCGACCTCCGGGTCGTCTACCCGCCGCCTGACGCGATCGTGCGGGCGCGGGATTCGAGCTTTCTCCTGGGTTCGGTCGGGACCGGCGACGCGAGCCTCACGATCAACGGCCATCCGGTGCGCGTGTGGCCCAACGGCGCGTGGCTCGCCTGGATACCGCTTCCGCCCGACAGCCTCATGCGGTTCCGCATCGCGGCACGCACCGCGACCGACTCGGTGGTGCGTGAGTACGGCGTGCGCCGCGGCGGCTGGCGCCCGCCGCCGGCTCCCGGGCTGTGGCTCGATTCGACTTCGCTGGCGCCGCGCGGCCGCGTCTGGTGGCCGGCCGACGAATACCTGACGCTGTCCGTGCGGGCGAGCGAGGGCGCCGAGGTGCGGGTGCGGCTGCCCGATGGGACGGCGGTTCCGCTGCTTCCGGAGTCCCACCTCGAGGAAACCCCCGATGCGGTCCGCGCCTTCGATCAGGACACGACCCGGGCGCCGGTCACCGTGCGGCGCGACCGCTACGTCGGAGTCCTGCGAGGTCGCGCGGTCGGCCCCAATCCCGGCCCGGTCCTGCCCGGGCCGTGGACTCCGCCCGTGGCCGCCGGGTTCCTCCCCGACACGGCGCTGTGGCCCACGGTCGAGGCGATCCGGCAGGGCGACACGGTGCGCGCGCGCTGGCCGCTCCAGCTCGCGCTGCTCGACAGCCTGCCGGTCGTGGCCGAGCTGGAGGACGACACCGCGGGAGCCCGGACCACCGACGACATCGTCGTCGGACGCGCGGTGCCCGGCGGAACCTACCACTGGTTCTTCCCCGACGGGACGCGCGCACTCGTGAGCGGCCGGATGAACGGCGACCTTCGGCTGCGTCTCGCGCCGGAGTCCGAGGCGTGGATCGCCGCGGCTACGGCCCGGCCTGTGCCGGCGGCCACGACCGTGCCGGCCGTGGTCGGCTCCGTACGGCTCACTCCGTTCGCGGACCGGGTGCGGGTTCGGGTGCCGCTCAGCCGGCGCGTGCCCTTCCGGGTGACGGAGACCGAGCGCAGTCTGGTGCTGCGCCTCTACGGCGCACTGGGCGACGTCAACTGGATCCAGTACGGCCCGAGCGACACGCTGGTCCGCCGGGTGGCGTGGGCGCAGGACCGCGGCCAGGAGGTCACGCTCACGCTCGACCTCGCCTCCCCGGTGTGGGGCTATCGAACCTGGTGGGACGACGAGGATCTCGTCCTCGATGTACGGCGGCCGCCCGTGCGCGACGCGGGATCGCTCGACGGCTACCTGATCGCGGTGGATCCCGGGCACCCTCCCGGAGGCGCCACCGGGCCCACCGGCCTGCGCGAGGCGGAGGCGAACCTGGCCGTCGGTCTCGAGCTGAAGCGGCTGCTCGAGGAGGCCGGAGCCCGGGTCTTCATCACCCGCACCCGGGACGTCCCGATCGAGCTCTGGCCGCGGGTCGAGATGGCGGAGCGCGCGGGGGCCGATCTCCTGGTCTCCATTCACAACAATGCGCTGCCCGACGGGGTCAACCCGCTGACCAACAACGGGGCGAGCGTCTACTACAATCATCCGCGCAGCGTGCCGCTCGCCCGGGCGGTGCAGCGCGAGCTGGTCCGTCGCCTCGGCGTCCGGGATCTGGGCATCGGGCGAGGGGATCTCGCCCTCGTGCGGACGACCTGGATGCCGTCGATCCTGACCGAGGGATTGTACATGATCGTCCCGGAGCACGAGGCGGCGCTGCGCTCGGCCCGGGGCCAGCGTTTGTACGCGGAAGCGGTGGTGGAGGGCATCCGGCGGTTCTTGCGCGAGCGTACGCCCGAGTCATAGCCTTCCGCCGTGGCCCGACGGCGCCTCTGGTGTGGGCCGAGGCCCGCCCGGGGCGTCTCCTACAACGAACCCAACCCGCCGCCGCGCCTCAGCATATGTCGGAATGAGGACCTTGCAGATGCTCGCCCCCGCTCCAACTCGTGTCCCCGCTGCGCCTGCGCCTGCCTCCCCCGCCACCCGAAGCACCGCACCGGGCCGTAAGGCCGGTTTCCGGGCCAGACGTCTCGCCGCCGCCGTGGCTCTCCTGCTGCCGGCCGCCCTGCCGGTCGGGGCGCAGGAGCCCGCCCAGCGCGCCGAGCTGGAGCGGTTCCGCGACTCGCTCGCCGGAACCAGGGATTCCGTCGGACTGCTGGCCCTCGAGCAGCGCCTGATCGAAACCGCCAAGACCGACCGGAACAACCCGATGACCCATCTTCGACTGGGCTTTCTCTCGCTCAGGCTCGGCGACCTGGGCGGCCAGTCGCACTATGAGGATGCGGCCTCGGAGTTCCAGTGGGCGATCGATCTCCAGCCCACCTGGCCCTATGGCTGGTACGGCATGGGCCTCGCCGAGTACGGGGTCGGCGACTCCCAGATCTCGTTCGTCACCGGCATCAAGACCATGCTCGGCAAGGACGCCCTCACCCGCTCGGCGATGGCGTTCGCCAGGGCGGCCGAGGTGGACCCGAGCTTCGATCAGGGGCTGGTGGACCTGGCCAACACCGCCCTCAGGCAGCGGGTGAACATCAAGCTGACCGTGGCGCTGGAAGCGCTCCGGCGCGCGGCAGCGACCGAAGCCGCGGCCCACCCGGAGGTCCTGCTCGCGCGCGGACGCGTCGAGCGCGAAGTCGGCGACGGCGACTCGGCCCTCGTGGCGTTCCGCGGGTACCTCCAGAGCGGCGCCAACCGGGGGCTGGGCCTGCTGGAGGTGGCTCGGACGCTCTTCCTCCTGGGACGCTTCGACGGCGTGGCTCCGTACTTCGAGGGCGCCGCGTTCGACGACTCGGTCACCGTCGCCGGGTACCGCGCGGACCTCGCGACCATCGCCTCCGACAGTGTGCTGGGCGAGTTCGACCATACCAGCGGGCCCAAGCGGGCGGAGTACCTGAAGCGCTTCTGGAGCGAGCGCGACCGCACCGAGCTCCGGGCCGACGGTGAACGGCTCCGCGAGCACTACCGCCGCCTCTTCTATGCCCGCAAGAACTTCCAGCTCACCTCCCTCAACCGCCACTACGACATCGTCGAGCGCTACCGGTCCGGAAGCCGGGACTTCGACGACCGGGGCATCATCTATATCCGCCATGGCGAGCCGAGCAGCCGCGCCAGCTATGCGGCGCCGGGGCTGGAGCCGAACGAGTCCTGGCGCTACACCCGCCCGGACGGTGACCTGATCTTTCATTTCACCGCCCGCGAGGACGTCCAGGACTTCAAGCTGGTCGAGAGCCTGTTCGACGTGCTCGGGTTCAGCAACGCGCTCGCGCTGCGCGACGGTCTGTCCGGGGCCGAGGGCGACCCGACGGCGCAGGAGCTCCTGCTCTCGCGCGAGCAGCTCGCCCCGATCTACTCCCGGCTCCAGGCGGCGGGGCGGATCAGCACCGGCCGGTTCCAGAACGAGGAGCGGCAGGTGGGGCAGGAGAGCATCGCGCTCGGCACCACGACCGACAGCTACGAGCTGCGCTTCCCCGACGACCTGAAGGTGAAGTCGGAGGTGCTGGCGGTGGGCCGCGACTCGGCCGGGCCGCACATCCAGATCGCCTACGCGGTGTCGGGCGCGACGCTGGAGCCGGTGATGGTGACCCGCGGCTATCTCTACTCCATTCGGGTGCGGTTCGTGGCGACCGACCGCCTGGGCCGCGTGGCGGCGGCGCTCGATACCACCCGCCACTTCGTGGCGCCCGCGCCGGTGCCGGAAGGCGAGCACCTGGTCGGCCGCGTCGCGGTGCCGGTCCGCCCGGGGCTCTTCGAGTATCGGCTGGCGATCCAGCAGGGCGAAGAGTCGGGCGTCCTGCTCCCCAGGGACACGGTCCGGGTCGGGCGGCTGACCGCGACGGCCCTGGCGCTGAGCGATCTGGTGCTCGGCAGCCGGAACACCAACCTGTTCTGGCGCCGCTCGGCGGAGGACACGGTGGTGTTCAACCCGCTCGGCACGTTCAAGCGCAGCGAAGACATGGAGCTGTACTATGAGGTGGAGGGGCTGAGCGCGGGGACCGATTACCAGGTGAAGATCGCGGTGCGCCGGAAGGGTGGGGGAGGCGGGCTATTCCGCAAGATCTTCGGCGGCGGCGGCGCGCAGATCAGCCTCAAGTTCGAGGAGACCGCCTCTTTCCCCGTCACCAGCACCAGCCGGAGCCTCAAGCTCGACAAGCTCAAGCCCGGGGAGTACACGCTCGAGGTCGAGGTGGAGGACGCCAAGGGCCGCACGGACCGGCGGGTCCAGCCGTTCCAGGTGGTGGACGAAGAGGCGCAGAAGGGCGAGGAAGCGGAGCAGGAACAGCAGCAGGACCAGGTAGGGCAGGAGGAGGACCTCCTGGGGCAGCAGGGTGATCTTCTCGAGCAGGATGGGGACCCGCAGGGGCAGCAGATGGATCAGAGGCAGTAGATGTAGGAGAGGGACCAGCGGGTGGGAGATCTCCGTCATCCTGGACAGCCGACTATAGAACCACTCCCGTCTTCCGAGCGAAGCGAGGGATCTTCTCCGGGCTGGTCACCCCGTGGAGAAGACCCCTCGATTGCCTCTGGGGACGGTTAGGGCGCGGGGCCGCGAAGCCCGCCTACAGCGGCCAGGCCGCCGGACGCTCGTGCGCCAGGACCAGCAGCGGCTGCACTAGGCTCTCCGCCTTGACCAGGGCCTCCACCTGCACCAAGTGCTGGGTGAGCCCGGCGGTGGTGTCGAAGGTCGAGATGTGCATGACCAGTGTGGTGAGGGGACGGGTGTCGGCCTGAGGCTTTCCGGCTGCCTCCTTGGCGGCCGCGGCCTTCCTCATCGGGGGCATCGCGGTCTCCGGAGAGTCGATCGCCTGGCCCGCGCCGAAGGTGATTCTCGCGTGGCCGAAGAGCCAGATGGGGAGCCCCTCGATTCCCTTGAGCAACTGCTCGCTCAGCGCCAGGCTCTCGCCGTGCAGCGTGATTACGCCGAGGGTGGGGCGCTCGTTGTGGCGGCGCGAGTGCACCACGAAGCCATAGTTGAAGGCGGGCTCCTGCCCGGTGCTGCGGCGCAGCGCGGCGCGCAGCTTCTGCTGGCTGAAGGCAATCGTGTGGTACGGGACCACGGTGTCTCTCCGGATTAGGCAGGGGGATTCGGTGCCAAATGCTGCACGGGGCGTGCCAAGCGGTGGCCCGGCGCCTTGCTCTTCCACCCGGCGGTACCCCGCCGCACACCTCACCACCCCGGCGGAACGGAGGTAGAAATCGTGCGCTGTACCTCTACCGCCTGGGTGGTGAGGTGTGCGGCGGGGTACCGCCGGGTGGAAGGGCAAGGCGGCGGGCCACCGCCTGGCACGCCCCGTGCAGCATTTGGCACCGAATCCCCCTGCCTAATCCGGAGAGACACCGTGGTCCCGTACCACACGATTGCCTTCAGCCAGCAGAAGCTGCGCGCCGCGCTGCGCCG
>DATABZ010000067.1:0-12316 GCA_036259315.1 Gemmatimonadales bacterium
TGTCGAGATGCGACATGACCCGCAACACCAGCAGGAGCAGCAGCGTCGCTCCCAGCGCCAGCCGGTAGAACTCCAGCCCGGCCGCGATGCCGATGGCGGCCGTGGCCCAGACCGATGCGGCGGTCGTGAGCCCGTGCACCCGGTCCTCGTGCCGGCTGACGAAGATCACCCCGCTTCCGAGAAACCCGATGCCGATCGCGACCGCCTGCACGGCGCGGATGGGATCGGCCTGGAATCCTTCCGAGTTCGGCGGAATGTCCGACACGGCCAGCTCGGCGATCGCCGTGTAGAGGGCGGCCGCGATGCCCACCAGCATGTGGGTGCGCAGCCCGGCCGCCTTCCGGGCGCTCTCGCGCTCCCAGCCGAGCAGGGCGGCGAGCGCGGCGGCGACCAGCAGCCGGATGAGCAGATGAATCTCGGGATGCACAGGGGCCCCGGGTTGAGACCCCGATAAACTAGCCGACTGCGCTCCCAGGGGTGAGGCGCATCCGGAGCGGGTGAGCGGCATAGACAGGCTGGAGCGCGAGGTAGCGGACCATCGCGGCGGTGCCGGGAACCAACACCTCGTAGTGCTCGAGCAGGGAAATGCCCTCGTGAGCGTCGGTCGCGGCGGTCGCCTGGAGGAAGTGCACCGCGAACGCGACCGCCTCGGCCTGGTGCTCCGACACGCTCCCGTGCCCGTAGCGGCGACGATCGGGAATCGGTGGAATGCCCTGCCACAGCGCGCGCACTTGCCCCGGCGCCCGAGCCTGCCAGCGGTGGGCCAGCTCGTGCGCCACCGCGTGGCGAAGCTGCTCCTCGCTGCTCATCCGGGCCGGGTCGAGCGCGAGCGAATCGCGCGAGGCTATGTACTCGCCGAGGCGGCCGGCGCGGCGTCCCCGCGGTCCCACGAGGCCGACCGGCCGCGACGGCGGGCCGAAGAGCGCATAGAGGGTGTCCGCATAGGCGCTGCGCGCGATCCGCCGGGTGACCTGCCGGATGCCGGCGCTGTCGCTGGGGTTCACCAGGGGCCGGTCGGGGCGGGCCTCCCGCGAGGCCAGGCTGTCCAGCCACTGCGGCCGATCGGCGATGTCGAGCAGAGGGCCCGGGGCCTCGGTGCCGAACACGCCCCCGTCCACCCGGAAGACATAGACCGGCTGCGCCGCGGTGGTATCGGCGTACGCCATCGAGATCGTCGGTGCCCGCCAGCGGCGCCCATCGCGCACCCGCACAGGACCGATCAGGGGATAGGTCTGTGCCGGACGGCCGTCGCTCGACTGGAACACCAGGCCGGTATCGGTGACGACGAACCGGCCAGGCCGGGGCGGCAGCCCACGCGCCGAGAGAAAGCCGCCGATCTCCGCACCTACGGGCAGGGCGGTCACCCGCTCGCGCCCGGTCCCCTCTGCCGCCGCGAGGTACGGCCGAGCCGTGTCGCCCGTCGCACCGGCCACGTAGCCGCTGGCGCGATCGGCTCGCGGCACCCCCGCGGCGGAGGCCGCGAGCGCGAGCGTGAGCAGGAGGCGGAGGGACGGGTGCAACGGGCTCAGCGCCGGGCGTAACCCGCCGTCTCGACCGGCGGGATGTCGGATGCGCTGGCGGGGTCCACCCACGTGGTCTGGACCAGGATCGCCATGAGCATCAGGATCAGGGCGATCATGGAGCCGAGGATGGCGGCGGCGGCCCGCTCGGGGACGGGGGCGATCGTGGCGGTCGGAGAGGCGCTCGAGTCGGTGGACACTGGGCCGAGTCCGGTCAGGGGTTGGGGTGGTGGATCAGCCGGGGATGCGGAGCCGCGCGCCCGCCCGCAGCGCGTGCTCGTTGCGGATCGCGTTCGCGCGCTTCAGCGCGGTCAGCGACACCCGATAGCGACGGGCGATGCCGGTCAACGTCTCGCCGCGCCGCACCCGGTGCGTCCTGGCCGCGGAGTGATGCGGCCGGCGGTCGCCGGCTGCCCGCACCGCGATCGCGGACGGGATCGCCACGGCGGGGATGACCAGTCGCGTGCCGGCCTTGGGATGCGAGCCGAGCTTCGGATTGGCGGCGCGGAGGTCGGCGACGGGGACCCTGTAGTTGGCGGCGATGGTGCTCAACCGCTCGCCCTTGCGGACCACGTGCGTCAGGTACTGCACGCGTTCGTCCGGGGCGAGCCTCGCGTAGCCTTCCGCGGTGGCATCGCCGGTTCCGATCGGCAGCCGGATCACCGACCGCGTGGCCGGCGGAGTCGCGAGCCGGAGGTATTGGGGATTGAGGTCGCGGATCTCGCCCAGTGTCACCCCGGCGAGCTCGGCCACGACGTCGAGGCCGGTGGCGTCGGTCACCACCAGCGAGTCATAGCCGAACGGCTGGACCGGCGCGGTGGAGATCCCGTAGCGGGCCGGCTGCTTGGCGATGATGGCAGCCGCGATCAGCTTGGGGACGTAATCGCGGGTCTCCCGGGCGAGCAGATCGGCTTCGGCGAGGCGGAAGAAGGCGGCGTTGCCGGTGTCCTCCTTCGCCTCCAGGTCCGCCGACGGTTCCAGACGGCCGAGGCTGCGCGAGACCTTTCCCGCGCCCGCGTTGTAGGCGGCCGCCGCCAGGTAGAGCGAGCCGAAGCGCTCCCGCAGGTCCCGGAGGTGGCGGGCGGCGGCGTCGGTAGACTTCACCGGATCGCGACGCTCGTCCACCCAGGTGTCGACCCGTAGGCCGTATCCGCGCCCGGTGCCTCGCATGAACTGCCACATGCCGACCGCGTAAGCTCGGCTCACGGCCTCGCTGGAATAGCCGCTCTCGATCAGCGCGAGATAGTAGAGGTCACCCGGCAGTCCCTCGGCGGCGAGCCGCTCCCGGATCATGGGCTCGTATCGCGCGCCCCGCTCCAGCACCGTCGCGAGCAGGCTCGGCGGCATCGCCCGGAAGTAGCCGAGGTAGTGGCGAACTCGCGGATGGGAGGCGTAGGTGTGGACGTCCAGGTCCCAGGTCGCGTCGTGGGCGGCGAGCGAGGGGACGTCCTCGGCGGCAGGTGCATCGGCGGCCCCCGCGAGCCGAGGCGAGAGGCTGTCGGGCACCGGAGCGGCGACCGGTGCGACAGTCGGCGCGGGCGGCAGGCCCGGCGCGCACGCACCGAGGACGACGACTCCGAGGGAGAGGGTCAACAGTCGCTGCATGCCGGCCGTAGAGAGAGTTGCGAGGTAGGGGCTTGTCCGGGTCACTCGGAAGCACAAACCGGGCCGTCTGCAGCACGTAGCTAAGTTGTTGGGTGAGTGATGGTTACGGTGGGATTTCCGCTCGGTCCCGCGAACGGCTCAGGCAAAAAGAAAAAGGCTCCGGCAATTCGCCCTCTAGACGCCTCCTTCCTGCGTGAGCCACAGGGAGTAGACCTCGGCGTGCTGCCCCTCGGGCCCCGTGCCGTCAGGTACCACCGTAGTCACCGAGAGCCGTACCCGCCCGTCGCGGGTGACGTCGAGTCGCATGAAGCCCGACGCTTCGCGCTTGAACAGCGTGCCGTCCACGTTGCGGACCACGCTGGCGTGGCCGAGGATGCCCGCGCCGCTCACCAACTGGTAGCCGGCCCAGGTGACACCGGACCGGCCGCCGCGGATGACCTGGAGGTCGTGGTCGTGCCCGGAGGCGACTACCAGCGGTGGGTTCGCGTAGAAGGCCCGCTCGAACGCGCGCCGCATGTCACGGTATCTCCTGCCGGACGCGTCCTGATTGGAGATGCCCATCTGCCGCGCGAAGGGATACAGCGAGCCGATGAGCGGCAGGGGTACCCAGAGCCAGGGCTCGAGGTTGCGCAGGGGAAAGATGTGATCTCCCAGCGTGAACGAGCCGCCGTGGATGCCGCCGGAGCGCATCGGATGGTGCGTGAGGACGATGGCATGCCGGTCCCCCTTGTCGCGCAGCGCGCCGGCGAGCGAGTCGGCCACCTCGTCGTAGGTCCTGGTGGGGCAGGGTGACGAGGGCCCGTAAGGCTTCACGTCATTGTGCAGCCACCACTCGGTGTCCATGGCGATGAGCCGGACGTGGGTGCCGAGGTCCACCACGTCGGGGCCGGGGCACCCACCTGCGGGCGCGAGCCTTACGTCGGTCCCGCCATACTGCCGCACCAGCGTGTCCTGCCGGCGGATGGCGTTCCACCCGTCGCGACCCTGCCGGTCCCAGTCGTGGTTCCCCGGGATGAGGAGCCCCTGGGCGCTCCCCTTCCGGATCGCGAGCACCTGCGCGGCGACCTTCTTCTCCGCGTCCTCGCGGTTGGGATGACCAACGGGCGGCACGCCGCGGGGATAGACGTTGTCGCCGAGGAACACGACGAACTGGCGGACCGGCCGGAGGGAATCGGACTGGAGCGCCAGCTCCTTGAGCACCGGCTCGCCGTCGTAGGCGGAGCTGCCGGCGTCGCCGATGAGGAAGATCGCGATCTCGATGCTGTCCTTCGGGGGGAGCGGCGCCGGAACCGGCGTCGCAGGCTCGAGCGCGGAGCCGCACGCGGTGGCGGCGAGCGCCACCGCGAGCGGACCGACCGTTCTACGGGCGATACGCATAGCTCGTGATCGTCGCCGTGCCTTTCGCCGCTTCGTCGCTGATATGGAGGGTGAGGTCGGGCGCGATCGCCAGGCCCTCGGGCTGTGGGTGGCGCCGCTCCACCAGCGTGCCCCCGCCCAGCACCTTGCCCGAGCTGTCGATCTCCGCGTAGGCATGCTGCGGCCCGGCGACCATGAGGTAGGTCCCGATGCGCGGATGCCGCACGAGCGCCGACCCCTCGAAGCTCTTGGCGCCGGTCACCCGCCGAAGCTCCGATTCCGCCACCAGCAGCCGGGGCTCGGGCTCGAACTCGCCGGTCTCGGGCGACACCGAGAGGATGACGACCTGGTCCTTCCAGCGCTTTCCCTTCACCTGCTTGCACAGGAGGAGCATGGAGCCGGAGCGCTCATCCCAGCTCATGCCCTCCACCTCGCAGGCGCCGCCCAACCCCCGGGTTCGCCGCACGACCGGGACGGTCTCGCCGTCCCCGCCTTCCCTCGCCTCGACGATCTCGCCCGCGCTGGTCACCAGGTAGAGGCGCTCGCCCACGACCTGGATATCCTCGAAGTCGCCGGCCAGCGGGCCCCCGGCGCCGCCGATTCCGAATCGCTTGACCGGCTTGCCCGAGGCCGGGTCGATCTCGAACACGACCGCGCGCTCGTCGCCGTGGGCGAGGAGCCGGCCATCGGCCGTATACGCGAGTCCCGACACCTCGGCGAGCTCGGCGGGCAGCTGCACGCGGCCGGATGCCGCCCCGGCGAGATCGTAGTGTCCGAGCGCTCCGGACGGAGCAGATTGGGCATCGGCGCAGCCGGCGGCGCCGACGCAGAACAGAAGGGCGAGGACGACGTACATTGAGCTACGGAGTATAACGCGGCTGGAACCGCGGGCCTCGTGGCAGCACTCGCTTTGCACAGTGGGCTCCCGGATGAAGGTTCTACCGCAAGTACGCATGGCGACGGAGGTGTGTCACATGGCGAGCTTCGCTCATCTCCAGGCGCGCGGCGCCGCGCTGGTGGCTCTGCTGCTCGTGGTGCTGCCGACCGGCTCGGGCGCGCAGTCCCTCGTGCGCGGCGCCGAGCCGGGCGAGACGCTCGCGATCGTCCCCGGGCCGCAGTACGACGCCGGCTGGCTCCATCGGCTCTTCTTCGGCGACCACTATCGGGATCTGTGGACCACGCCGATCGAGGCGCCCGTCCTCGACCTCGATGCGTTCGCCGGTGGCTTGAAGGCCACTCGCCGGGGCGGGGGCCAGCAGACCAAGTCGCTCCGCCTCGAGGGCGCAGACGGGAAAGAGTATCAGTTCCGCTCGATCGACAAGGACCCGGTGCAGGCCCTGCCGCCCGCGCTGCGCACCACGGCGGCGGCGTCGATCGTCCGCGACCAGACCAGCGCCGGGCACCCGGTAGGCTCGGTGATCGCACCGCCGATTCTGCAGGCGGCCGGCGTGCTCCACGCCCCGCCCAGCGTCTTCGTGCTCCCGACGGACCACCCGAGGCTCGGCGAGTTCGCGGCGGAGTACGGCGGCCTGCTCGGCACCATCGAGGAGCGGCCGAACGAAGAGGCGGGCGCCTCCTTCGAGGGAGCGGTGGAGGTCATCGGCACGGAGAAGCTGCTCAAGGAGCTCGAAGACGGCCCCAACGACCGGGTGGACGCGACGGCGTTCCTCACGGCCCGGCTGGTGGACGTGTTCATCGGGGACTGGGACCGGCATGCCGACCAATGGCGTTGGGCCCGGTTCGACGACGAGCGGCCATACCGATGGAAGCCGATCCCCCGCGATCGTGACCAGGCGTTCGCGCGCTACGACGGAATTCTCCTGACCGTCGCGCGGGCGAGCGCCCCCCAACTGGTCGACTTCGGCCCGGACTACGCCGGGATGCTCGGGCAGACCTGGAACGGCCGCGATCTCGATCGCCGGCTCCTGGTTCCGCTGGAGCGGTCAGTCTGGGATTCGGTGGCTACGGCGCTGCAGTCCCGGCTCACCGACGAGGTGATCGAGTCCGCGGCGGCCCGACTGCCGCCGAGCTACATCCCGATCGACTCCGCCCGCCTGGTCCGCGCCCTCAAGGCACGCCGGGACAAGCTGCCGGAGGCCGCCCGTGAGTTCTATCGACACCTCGCGGGCGAGGTGGAGGTGCACGGCACCGACCGCGACGACCTCGCCACCGTCCACAGGGTGAATGGCGAGATCACCGAGGTGACGCTCGCGGCCCAGGGCAAGGACGGCGGCACCGAGGAGCCGTATTTCCGGCGACGGTTCGAACACGGCGAAACGGACGAGGTCCGGCTGATCCTGCACAATGGGGCCGATCGGGTGCGGGTCGAGGGCGAGGGTCGGGGCGGGGTCCGGATTCGGGTGCTCCCGGGGAAGGGCGCCGACCAGGTGGTGGACTCCTCGCGCGGCGGTCGGGTGACCATGTACACCGAGGAGGCGGCCGACTCGGTGCTCCCCGGCCGCAGCGTCGACGTGGACCGCAAGCCGTACGCCCCACCCGACACGGCGGTGCGCGATTGGGGCGACCGTTGGCTCTCCGTCACCTGGCTCGCGGCGGGTCCCGATATCGGCATCTTCGGCGGCACCGGCATCCAGCTCACCCGATACGGCTTCCGGCGCGATCCTTTCGCCGAGCGCTACCGCCTCCGTGCGGGATGGTCCACTGGAGCGAACACCGGGCGGGCCGACTTCAACGCCACCTGGATCCCGCCGAACTCGCGGCTCAGGGCCGACCTTCTCGCCCGGGCGTCGGGCATCGACGTCCTGCGATTTCACGGCTTCGGCAACGAGGTCCCCGCGGCGGAGGAAGACGACGAGTTCTTCCGGGTGGAGCAGGTCACCCTGACGCTGGCTCCCTCGCTGACGGTTCCCCTGGGGCGGGCGGAGCTCAGCGCGGGGCCCTTGCTCCGCTACTCGGACACCGACTTCGACGAGAGCCGTTTGCTGTCGCCCGACACGTATGGTGCGGGGGAGTTCGGAATGCTCGGCGCGACCGCGGCACTGCGTCTCGGCATCCTCGACCAGCCCCTGGGCGCGACTCGGGGACTGGGACTCGCGGTGGGCGGGAGCTACTTCCCGTCCGCTCTCGACGTGGAAGACCAGTTCGGCGAGCTGCATGCCGACCTCAACGGGTTCGTGGCCGGGCCCACGCTGCCGCTCCAGCCGACCCTGGCCCTGCATCTCGGGGGTAAGCGTGTGTGGGGCCGGTTCCCCTTCCAGGAGGCCGCCTTCATCGGCGACGCCTCCACCGTTCGGCTCGGCCGGCAGAACCGGTACGCCGGCGAGGCATCGCTCTTCGCCCAAAGCGAGCTGCGGCTGTTCCTGACCAGCTTCTACTTCCTGGCCCCGGTGGACTTCGGCGTGTTGGGCCTGGCCGACGTGGGGCGGGTGTTTCTCGACGGTGAGGATTCGGATCGCTGGCACGCCGCGGGAGGGGGCGGCGTGTGGGCGTCGTTCCTGGACCGCTCCTACATGGTCAGGCTGTCGGTGGCGAGGAGCTCGGAGCGGACCGCCGTCTACCTGGGAATCGGAAGGGATCTGTAGTCTCGCGCCGGCGAGCGGTCCGGTCCGGGGCGCTGGAGATCGTCGGATCGACCACCGGGCCTTGCCCATGACGTCCGGCACCCCACCCGCTGCCGCTCCGCCCCCAGCGCAGCCGGCTCGCCTGCGCTCCAACGGGCCCGTTGCAGTGGCGGCGTTCGTCGCGCTCTGCGCCATCTGGGGCTCGACGTGGCTCGCCATCAAGGTCGGTCTGCGAGACCTCCCGCCGATCAGCTTCGCCGGGATCCGCTTCGCGCTCGCCGCGCTGATCCTGTACGCGATCGTCATCGCGAAGGGACTTCGACTGCCTTCGACCCGGCCGGACTGGCGGCTCCTGCTCTGGACCGGTCTCCTCTCGATCACGATCAACTACGCACTCGTGTTCTGGGCAGAGCTGCACATCACGTCGGGTCTCGCCGCGGTGCTGAACGCCACCATCCCGCTCTTCGGCCTGCCGCTGGCCCACCGAGCGCTTGCGGCGGAGCCGATGACTCCGCACAAGGTCGCGGGTGTCGTGGTCGGCGTGCTCGGGGTGGCGATCGTGTTCGGCGCCGAGCTGGGTGGGCCCACGCCGCTGTCGGCGTGGGCCAGCGCGGGCGTGCTGGTCGCGTCGCTCGCCGGCGCGCAGGCCGGGGTGATGGTGAAGTCGAGGGGCACCCATCTGCCTCCCGCGGTGCTCGCGGGAGTGCAGATGGCGTTCGGATCGGTGCCGCTCCTGCTGGGCGGAGCGCTGCTGGAAGGGAATCCGCTGCGGTTCGCGTGGACGCCCACGGCCGTGCTGTCGCTCGCGTACCTGACCGTGGTCGGCTCGGTGGTCGCGTTCCTGGTGTACTACTGGCTCATCCGGCGCGTGCAGGTGACCCGGGTGCTGCTCATCCCGCTCATCACCCCTCTGGTGGCGGTGGTGCTGGGAACCCTGTTCCTCGATGAACGTGTGGGGTGGGGAACAGCGCTGGGAGGCGGAGCGATTCTGGGTGGGGTGGGCCTGGTGGTGTGGAACGGGGGACGCCGTTGACGTCCCCCGAACCCTTTCCGCTCTACGCGGCCGACTCGCTCGCCCGGTTGGCGCGGCGCGTTTCGACCTGTCGCTTGAGCCAGTCGATCTGATCCTTGATCGTCTGGCGGGTGGCCTTGGTGGCGAGCCACTCGAGCGCGCGGTGCCGCTCCTCTTCTGAGAACACCGGCGACTCGGCGAGCCGCTGATAGAACGCGACCTGCTTCTCGGTCGGCGCGTAGGGGCCGACCCGGCTCACCGACTCGGTGCGCTCCACGGCCGCGGCCTGGCCGGCTGCCGGTGCGGAGGCCGCTGCCGCCGGCGCGCTCGGCGCGGACGCGGTGACGTTCGCCACAGCCGCGACCTTGGCGGTTCCGGCTTCGACGACCCGCGCCAGGCCACTCTGCCGCGCTGAGGCGATCACCTGCGCCCGGATGCTGCCGGGGATGAGCCGGAAGCGAGCGTTCCTCGCCGCCTTCATCGCGCCGGCCTCGTACCAGTGCGGGTTGAGCTGCCTCCCGCGCCGCGCCACCACCTCTTCCCCCGCCAGGATGCGGCGCACGAAGTCGCGAATCTCGGCCTCACCGAAGTTGTCGGCCATCCAGGCCAGGTAGTCCCGGCCTTCAGCGGTGGCGAGAAGCTCGCGGTACGTCTTGCCGCGGTACTTCTTGCTGGGCACACGCGAGTCGAGATCCAACTGCGCCGGCTCGTAGTACAGCGGCTGCCGCTTGACGCCGATCACCTGATCGAGGCGGACCTCCTGCCCCGTGGGTGAGACGGCAAAGCGCGCGGCCTTGACCTTGAAGAGCGCCTCGCGATCATCACCCTCGCCGATCAGCTCGTACTGCAGGTTCTCCTCGCGGATCACCTGTCCCTGCGAGACCAGCGCCATGCAGCACTCGTCCACACCGGTCTTGCTCAGGCCCACGACCTCCTGTCCGCCCTCCTTCACCACGTACACCAGATCGGTGGCGGCGACACCGTCCATCTCTCGCCGGAGCGCCTCTTCGTCCAACCGGTCCATCAACTGAAAGGGGTCCCATTGGGGGGCCGCCGGTACCGCGGGGGCCTCGCCGGGAACGGGCATTACTTCCGACATGTCCGACTCCTGCTCTATGTATACGGGCCCGTCCGAGCGCCCTGGATGTCGCATCGGGCCCGGAGCTTCTTCCCACCGGCCTCGGATGCGTAACACCAAATTTAGCAATGGCTTAGCCGATGTCAACAGCGGCTAACTCCGCCCCCGCTATACAGTTAGACGAGTGGAGCTTCGGGATTGTTTCGGGAGGGAAAAACCAGGAGAGGGGCCGGCGTGCTGCCAGCCCCTCTCAGGGGGTGCATCCGGCGGCGGGCCGGTTATTCATCATCGCTCTGGTTCTTGAACAGCCAGTACTCCGGGCCCGCCAGATTTTCCGGCCAATCGTCCAGATGGAGATCTCCCCGCCACGCCTCGTTCTCGGCCGGCTCCCATTCCGCATCCGGCGTGTCCCAGGGCAGATCTCCTTCTTCCTCCCAGGGACGCCCATCGTGTAGGCTCATGACCCGCTCCTCGGTTGGTCTCTGGACTCCGGGGCGACACCTCGACGAGCAAATGCCGGGCCGGACCCGTTCGGCTCCCCCTCAGAGGGAGCCGAGCCCCGACACCTCGGGCCGGAGACACTTAGCAGTATCGGGATGCTGCGTGAAAGAGCGGCGTGGGAGCCGTCACAGGGCTTCGTCCGGCCTCGGAGAGACAATGCTGTCTCGGACGAGCGACGTTCGTCGCGCGAGAGACCCTACCGCGGTGCAGGTGGCTCCACTACAATTCCGTCCCGCATCGACGGGACGTGGCGCAGTCCGGTAGCGCACTGCAATGGGGTTGCAGGGGTCGCGGGTTCAAATCCCGCCGTCCCGATGGGCACAGAGCCGACCGAACCAGGTCGGCTTTGTCGTACAGTGGCCTTCTTTCTCTCTTCCCACCCAGTTCGAGGTTCTCCATGCGTAGCTCGGCGCTGGCTCTCTTCGCGGTCTTTCTCTCAGCCTGCGGCGGTTCGGATGACGCCGGCGGTGGCGCTGCCGGCGACATCGGCGGTGCCGCTGCCGGAGGCGCCGGCGGGTTCGAGATCGACTCGGCCGCCCTCACCAGGACCGCGTCGGGCCTCCAGTACCAGGACGTCGAGGAGGGCACCGGCGCCGAAGCCACCTCCGGTCAGGTCGCGGTGGTCCACTACACGGGATGGCTGACCGACGGCACCAAGTTCGACAGCAGCCGGGATCGGGGAGAGCCCTTCTCGTTCCCTCTCGGTGCGGGCCAGGTGATCGCCGGCTGGGACCAGGGGGTAGCCGGCATGAAGGTGGGCGGCCGGCGCAAGTTGGTGATACCGCCGGACTTGGGGTACGGCCCGATGGGCAGCCCCCCGGTCATTCCGCCCAATGCCACCCTCGTGTTCGACGTGGAGCTGCTCGAGGTAAAGTGAGGTAGATCACAGTCCGGGTGAGACGCACGGCCCATATTCAGAGGCCACTTCTCCGTTCACCAGCCGCAGACGAAGCTCAGACGGGAGGCCCTGGACGGGGCCCGGCCCGGCTACGTCTGTGAGGACCATCAGCCAAAGGGGGATACCGATGTTTACTCGTCACGGCCGCCGGACAGTGATGGCCGTCGGTGCGCTCGCGATGGTCGTCGGAATGGCAGGGTGCGCCGCGAAGGTGAAGCAGGAGGACTTCGACAGCGAGGTGGCGAAGCTTCGCCAGGAGATGCAGGCGGGTGACCAGGCGGTCGCCGCGCGACTGGACTCGACCAACCAGGCCGTGGCGGAGCAGTCCGCCCGGCTCGACGCGCTCGAGCAGGAGCTGCAGGCGTTCCGCAGCGAGTACACCGTCAGCATCGAGAAGGTGCGCGGGATGTTGAAGTTCAACGTGCCGGTCCATTTCGAGTACGACAGCAGCGAGCTGCGCGAGGCCGATCGTCCGGTGCTCGACCGGTTCGCTTCGGTCGTCACCGAGTACTACCCGGGCGCGCTCGTCACGGTCGAAGGCTTCACCGACCCCTCGGGCAGCGCCGCCTACAACATGCAGCTCGGCAGGCGCCGCGCGGAAGCGGTCCAGGAATATCTCGCGACTTCAGGCGGGCTGACGGCCGACAAGCTGAAGGCAGTGAGCTACGGTGAGGCCCGGAATCGGCAGGTGGTGCCGGGCGCCGCGGGTCCGGGTGAGGAGGGGGTCGAGAACCGCCGAGTGGCCCTGGTCATCGATCATGCCGCGGTGGCGACCGACGAGATCGCGCTCGATCGCTGAGTCTCACCTTTCGTCGCGGTCGTGAT
>DATABZ010000068.1:0-1739 GCA_036259315.1 Gemmatimonadales bacterium
CGCTACGGCGTGCTGGCGAACCCGGTGCGTCTCTCCGACTTCAAGGGGAAGACGGTGGTCCTGGCGTTCTTCTACCAGGCACGGACCAAGGGCTGAACGGTGCAGATGGACGCGTACCGTGATCAGTACGCGACGCTCTTCAAGAACGGCCGAGGCGTGGTGCTCATCGCCATCAGCGCCGACCCCGATACCGCCCTCGCCTCGTGGGCGCGGGACTCGGAGTACCCGTTCCTGTTCGCGAGCGACAGCGGGACAGTGGTCGCGCGGCAGTACGGGGCGCTGGCCGAGGACCCCGGGCTGACCAATCGCAACCTGTTCGTGGTGGGGCCGGACGGCAGGATCAGCTACCGGGCGGTGCCGTTCCGGGAGATCGATCCATCGGCCTACGAGGAGCTGGGGGCGGCGATCCGGTAGTCAGCTTTCGGTGATCAGGCCAGGGGCGGAGAACGATCTCCGCACCATCATTCCTCCGAGCACCGTTATCCAGATCGCGTCGACCGCCGGTCCCAGAGGCCAGAGCGGCAGCGGCACGGCAAAACCGCCGACGGTCGATAGCGCAAAGGTCACGCACATCGCTCCACCGGCGACCCCGAGTGCGGCGAAGACGCGCGGGTACTCGGCGCTGCGCCACAGCGCGACCGCGACCAGCAGAACGCCGAGCCCGAGGAACAGCCCGGACCATACGGGAAAGAGTGCGGCATCGACGGTGTGCACCGCACTGGCCGCCCACAGGATCACCGCTTTCTCGTCGCCGCTCGCCCCCATCCAGCGACTCGCGAACGCGGGGTAGCCGTGGCCATCGACCATGATGGCGACCAGGAATACGGCGGCGCCGAGCGCCGCCGTGTACTTCCCGAGCTCGCCGAGCGCTCGCGCCCTGGCATCCTGCAGGGTCGGCACCAGCAGTGCGAATCCCGACACGACCAGCACCGTAGCCCAGACCGCGCCGTAGTGAATGATGGTCCAGTGCGGCATGGAGGCGACGAGCGTCAGCAGCTCGTCGGTCCGCTCCGGCGGCCGAGGGTGAAGAATGTTGACGACGATCGCTCCGACGCCGCCAAGGAGCGTGGCGATACCGCCGACCCGCAAAGCTTCTCGATCGCGCACTCCGGGCTCCCGATTCGCGCTATCCATCACCGAAGACGGGCCAGAACAGTCCGCGCCCGCTCGCTCGTGGTGCCTGTCACCTCGAGGATCGGCACGTCGAACTCCCAGGGGTTGTCCGTATAGAGCCGGCGGAGCTGCCGATCCACACGCCGGCGCAGGCCGGCCTCCGAGGCAGGCACCTGGATCCGATCGGGACTCTCTACCGGCACAAACACTAGCAGGTCGAGCTCCTCCATGGCGGGCCGCACGCGGGGCAGCCAGGCGGCTACATCGAAACCCACGACATCGCGATCCGCGAGCAGATAGGCCAGGAAATCGACCGGGCAGCGCTCGAACAGGCCGTCTCCGCGAGTGTCTGCGATGCACTGGATCATGCGGTCGAGCTGCAGCTCGAAATCTTCGAGGCACGGCGTCTCCGCGAAGCGGTGCCCCTCGTCCTCGAGGAGATAGTAGGGCTCATCTACGACCTCGTAGGTCACGAGCTCGCGCGACAGCTCCTCGATGAGGCTGGTCTTACCGGAGCAGTGTGTTCCCGAAACGGCGATCTTCATGATTGAGCCATGGAAATGGGATCTGCGTGGCTGCGGCTACCTTCTCGCCTCATACCGCAGCGCCACCGCCCCGGACCCGAG
>DATABZ010000069.1:0-6353 GCA_036259315.1 Gemmatimonadales bacterium
GCGCTCATGGAGGGCACCCGGCCGGTGCTGGTCGAGGTCCAGGCCCTCGCCTCGAAATCCGGCTACGGTACCCCGCAGCGAGTGGCCACGGGGCTGGACCCGCGGCGCCTGGCCGTGCTCCTCGCGGTGCTGGAGCGGCGGGCGGAGACCTCGTTCGCGGACCTGGATGTATTCGTCCAGGTCACCGCGGGTGTCCGCCTGACCGAGCCCGGGGCCGACCTCGCGGTGGCGGCGGCCCTGCTCAGCAGCCTCTACAACCGTCCGGCGCCCGCGGACGTCATCTTCCTCGGCGAGATCGGACTCGGGGGGGAGATCCGGCCCAGCGGGGCCATCGAGCGCCGCATCGCGGAGGCGGCCCGCCTCGGCTTCCGTCGGGTGTTCGGCTCCTCCCGCAGCGCCTCGCAGGTGCCCGGCGTCTCCATGGTCGGGCTCGACCACGTCGAGCAGCTGGTGCGCGCGCTTGCCGCGTGACGTGGGCGTGGTGGTCGTGGCGGCAGGGCGGGGCACCCGGCTCGGCGGCGAGGTGCCGAAGCAGTACTTGGAGATCGGCGGCGTGCCGGTCCTTCTCCGGGCGGTCCGCCCGTTCGCCGGTCACCCCGAGGTGGCGCAGGTCGTCGTGGTCCTCGCACCCGCCGAAGTGGAGCGCCCGCCCGGCTTTCTCGCACCACTCGCCGGACCGGCGCTGACCATCGTCGCCGGGGGGCGCGAGCGCGCGGACTCGGTCGCGGCGGGGCTCGCGGCACTCGCCGGGGCCTGCGAGATCGTCCTGGTGCACGACGGCGCGCGGCCCTTCGTGGATCGCGGGGTCATCGACGCGGTGATCGCCCATGCGCGCGCCGGGGACGGCGCGGTCGCCGCCGTACCCGTGAGCGATACCATCAAGGAGGAAGCGCCGGACGACCCCACCAGGGTCGGGCGCACCGTCGCGCGGGAGCGGCTCTGGCGAGCCCAGACACCTCAGGGCTTCCCGCGACGAGTCCTCGAGCAGGCCTATGCACGAGCGGCCGCGGGTGCCGCGGGCGCGACCGACGACGCCTCGCTGGTCGAGGCCTGTGGCGCCGCCGTCCGCCTGGTGCCCGACACGCCGCGCAACCTCAAGATCACGACCCGCGAGGACCTCGCCGTGGCGGAGGCCCTGGCCGGGGCAGAGCGATGACGCTGCCCTTTCGCAGCACGGCCGAAGTCGAGGCGGCCATACCGGTCGTGAAGTCGCATCTCGACCGGGGAGGGCTCCTGGCCTACCCCACCGAAACGGTGTACGGCCTCGGATCCAGTCCGCTGGTGCCGGCACTCGAGGCCCTGGCTCGGCTCAAGGGCAGGTCACCGGAGAAGCCCTTCCTCCTGCTGGTGTCGAGTCTGGCCATGGCAGAGGAGTGGGGGCTGGTGCTGTCGCCGTCCGCGCGGGCGCTTTCCGCCGCATTCTGGCCCGGGCCGTTGACCCTGGTGCTGCCGGGCGGCGAGGGGAAGCTGCCGGATCAGCTCCGCGGGAAGGAGGGCGGCATCGCCGTCCGCCACACGTCGCACGCGGGCATCGCGCGCCTCGTCGCCGCCGCTGGGCAGCCGCTCACTTCCACATCGGCCAACCGCCCGGGAGAGCCGCCGGCTCCCGGAGCCGACCGGATCCGTGAGATGTTCGCGGAGGAGCTGGCCCGCGGGGAGCTGCTCGTGCTGGACGGCGGGGTGCTCGGCAACGTACCTCCCTCGACCCTGGTGGACTGCACCACCCCGGTGCCGAGGCTGGTGCGCGAGGGCGCGATCCCCCGGCGCGAGCTCCGGCGCGCCGCCGGTCGGCTGGCACCGTGACCCGGCGCGAGCGACGCTCCGTGGCGGCGGCGAGACACGGTCAACCAATTCCGCTTATGTTCTGACATGCACATCATCTTCGTCTGCACCGGCAATACCTGCCGCAGCCCGATGGCCGAAGCGCTCCTGCGCCAGGCGCTGGCCGCGCGCGGCATCGACTCGGTGACGGTTGCCTCGGCGGGCACCGGGGCCTGGGAGGGCGCGCCGGTGTCGGAGGGGGCGTACCTGGTCGGGCTGGAGCACGGTCTGGACCTGAGCGAGCACCGCGCCCGGCTGCTCACCAGGGACCTCGTGCGCGAAGCCGATCTGGTGCTCACGATGTCGGGCCATCACCTCGCCCGGGTGGCCGAGCTGGGCGGCGAGCACAAGGTCCACATGCTCGGCTCCTACGCCGGCCGTGACGCGGCCAACGCCGAAGTCACCGACCCGTTCGGGTCCGATCTGGCCAGCTATCGCACCACGTACAGCGAGCTGCAGGAGCTGATCGGCGCGGTGGTGAGCCGCGTCGCGGGCATGGTGCGGTGATCGACGGCAGCACCCGGGTCTTCGCCCTGCTCGGCGACCCGGTGGCCCATTCGCTGTCGCCGGCCATGCAGAACGCCGCCTTTCGCGCGCTGGGACTGCGCGCGGTGTACGTGGCCCTCCGCTGTGCCCCTTCCGATGTCGCCCCGCTCATTCAGGCCCTGGCCCGCGCAGGCGGCGGGGGCAACGTCACCATTCCCCACAAGGAAGCCGCCGCGCTCGCCATCGACCGCGAGGTGGACGATGCCGCGGTGGTCGGCGCCTGCAACGTCTTCTGGAGCGAGGACGGCGCGGTGGTCGGCGGCAACACTGACGTCGAGGGCCTCCTGCGCGCCCTCGAGCCGCTCGAGCCTCCCGCCGGACCCTGGCTGATCCTGGGCACCGGCGGTGGCGCCCGGGCTGCGGCCGTTGCCGCGCTCCGCTGCGGGGCTCCCATCGCGATCTCCTCCCGGTCGCCGGATCGGGCGGGGGCATTCGAGCGGTGGATCGCCGCGTCCGGCGCGAAGTGCGCGGCGGCGGAGGAGTGCCGCGTGATCGTGAACGCGACGCCGCTCGGGCTTCGCGCCGACGATCCGCTCCCGCTCGATCCCGCGGCCGTGCCGACCGCCGAGGTGGCCTTCGACATGGTGTACCGCACCGGCGAGACGCCCTGGGTGCGAGCCATGCGCGCGGCAGGGCGCCGCGCGGGCGACGGTCGCGGGATGCTGGTCGCCCAGGGGGCAGGCGCACTTCAGCGCTGGTTCCCCGGCGTCTCGGCACCCACCGAGATCATGCGCGCCGCGGTCGATGCCGCGCTTCGCTGATCGAGTCTCCGGGCACCTGGCCGGGCTGGGTGCGTCGCTGGCCGAGCTGGAGCGGTGGCTGCTCCCGTCGGCCTGCCTGCTCTGCGACGCGCCGGTCTCGCCGCGCGAACGGGACGCACTGGTCTGCGCGCTCTGCCGTTCGCGCTGGCGACCCGTGCCCGGACCGGTCTGCGACCGCTGCGGTCAGCCCGCCATCGGCGACCTCGAGTGCCGCATCTGCGCGGACTGGGCCCCGGGGCTACGCCGAGTCCGCAGCGCCGTGTGGCTCGAGGAATCCGCGCGTCTCGCCGTGCACCGGCTCAAGTACGATGGCTGGTGGCGCGTGGCCGAGGCGCTCGCCGAGGCGATGCGGGACCTGGAGCCATTGACCGGGCGGGTATCCTTGATACCTGTTCCACTGGGGGCGAAGCGCGAGCGGGAGCGCGGCTACAATCAGAGCGAGTGCATCGCCGCGGCGCTGGGCCGCCTGGTCGGCGCGCCGGTCCGGACCGACCTGCTTCGCCGCACGCGCGAGACGCGGACCCAGACGGCGCTCACGCCCGAGGCGCGACGGGCCAACCTCGCCGGCGCGTTTGCCTGCGGAGACGCCGGTGGGCTGACGGCCGTGCTGGTGGACGACGTGTTCACCACCGGGGCGACGCTCGCCTCTGCCGCCGCGGCCCTGGCCGCCGGAGGAGCGGCGAGCGTGGACGGCGTCACCTTCGCCCGAGCGCTGGAGCCCGTGGTCTGACGGGGCGCCAGCTGACTCCATAGGGGAGCCGAGCCCGTCGGGCAGCGGAGCCGGGCAACCGACAGCAACGACACGGGAGAGACAGCGTGGCAATTCGCATCGGCATCAACGGCTTCGGCCGAATCGGTCGCAACACGTTACGCGCGGCCAAGAAGCTCGGACTCACGGAGCTCGATTTCGTGGCCGTGAACGACCTCACCGACACAAGGACCCTCGCCCACCTTCTCAAGTACGACTCGGTGCACGGCCGTTTTCCCGGCGACGTGCGGGCGGAGAAGGACGCTCTGGTCGTGGACGGCGACTCGGTGCGGGTCCTGACCGAGAAGGATCCTTCGAAGCTGCCGTGGAAGGATCTGGGCGTGGACGTGGTGCTGGAGTCCACCGGCCGTTTCACCGACCGTGACCAGGCCGCGCTGCACCTGGCCGGTGGCGCGAAGAAGGTGATCATTTCGGCGCCGGCCAAGAAGGAGGACGTGACCATCGTCTACGGGGTGAACCACGAGGCCTACGATCCCGCCAAGCACCACATCATCTCCAACGCGAGCTGCACGACCAACTGCCTGGTCCCCGTCGTCAAGGTGGTGCTCGACAACTTCGGATTCGTCAGCGGGTTCATGACGACGGTGCACTCGTATACCAACGACCAGCAGATCCTCGACCTGCCGCACAAGGACCTCCGCCGGGCACGGGCCGCGGCGATGTCCATCATCCCCACCACGACGGGTGCCGCGAAAGCGACCTCGCTGGTCCTTCCGGAGCTCAAGGGCAAGATGGACGGCGTGTCGCTGCGGGTACCGACGCCGGACGTCTCGGTAGTCGCTCTCACCTGCGTGGTGGAGAAGGCCACGACCGCGGAGGAGGTCAACGGCGCCTTCCGCGCCGCAGCGGCGGACGGACCCCTCAAGGGCGTGCTCACGGTGAGCGACGAGCCGCTGGTCTCCGTGGACTACATCGGATCCCTCCAGTCCAGCACCGTGGATGCGCTCTCCACCAACGTGGTGAACGGCACACTGGTGAACGTGACCTCGTGGTACGACAACGAGATGGGTTACTCCGCCCGGTGCGTCGACCTGCTGTGCTATGTCGGTGAGCGGCTGTGAAGCGCACCCTGGAGTCGCTCGACGCGGGTGCCATCGACGGCAAGCGCGCGCTGGTCCGGGTGGACTTCAACTGCCCGGTGAAGGACGGCAGGGTCACCGACAACACCCGGATCCGGGCCGCGCTCCCCACCATCGAGTTTCTCCGGAGTCGCGGTGCCCGGCTGGTGCTGTTTTCTCATCTGGGCCGACCCAAGGGTGGACCGGACCCCAAGTACTCCATGGAGCCGGTGGTGCGCGAGCTCGAGCGCCTGCTGGGCGCGCCGGTGCTCTTCCTCCGGGACCCCCTCGCCGAGCAGGCGGTCACCGAGACACGGCGGATGCCGCGCGGCGGTATCGCCTTGGCGGAAAACACGCGGTTCTTTCCCGGAGAGGAGCGCAACGACCCGGAGCTCGCCGCACGCTTCGCGGCGCTGGGCGACTTCTACGTGAACGACGCGTTCGGCTCGGCGCATCGGGCCCACGCGAGCACCGAGGCCGTGGCGCGCGTGCTCAAGCCAGCGGTCTCAGGCTTCCTGATGCAGCGTGAGCTCCAGTACCTGGGCGACGCGCTGCACCAGCCGAAGCGGCCGTTCGTCGCGGTGCTCGGTGGCGCCAAGATCAGCGGCAAGATCGACCTGATCTCGGCGCTCCTGCCGAAGGTGGACCGTATTCTTCTCGGCGGGGCCATGGCATGCACCTTCTTCGCGGCCATGGGGTTGGAAACGGGGAACTCGCTGGTCGAGCCCGACCGGGTCGAGCTCGCCCGCCGGCTGCTGGCGGATGCCGGCGAGAAGCTCGTCGTGCCGCGCGGGGCGGTGGTCGCACGCGAGCTCGAGTCCGGGGCGGAGACCCGTAACGTGCCGCGCGACGGCATACCCGACGGATGGGCGGTCTACGACATCGATCCGCGAACCGAGGCCGAGTTCGCCTCGAAGATCGAATCGGCGGGAACGGTGGTCTGGAACGGACCCATGGGGGTCTTCGAGACGCCGCCGTTCGATCACGGCACGCTGGCCGTCGCGCACGCGATGGCCGCCGCCACGGTCAAGGGTGCAGTGACCGTGGTCGGCGGGGGCGACTCGGCGGCCGCGGTGGCACAGGCCGGTCTCGAGGACCGCATGACCCACGTCTCCACCGGCGGCGGAGCGTCGCTCGAGTTCCTGGAGGGCAAGACGCTGCCCGGTGTCGCGGCGTTGGACGACGCCTGAGGACACGGACCCACATGGCAAAGCGCTCGCTGATCTACGCGGCCAACTGGAAGATGAATCACGGACCAGCGGCTGCGCGGGAGTTTCTCGCGCGGTTCCTCCAGGTCACCTCTCCGGTCCCCGGGCGGCACCTCTGGTTCTTCCCGCCGGCCGTGTCCATCGCCGCCGCACGGGACGCATGCTCCGGGCGCGAGGACGTCACCGTCGG
>DATABZ010000070.1:0-23009 GCA_036259315.1 Gemmatimonadales bacterium
CGGCGACCTCGGGCGCCGCGATCCTGGTGCTCGCGGCGCTCATTGCGAGGGAGCTCGGGGGCGGGCGGTTCGCCCAAGGGCTGGCCGCCTTCTGTGTGCTCACCAGCCCGCTCTTTCTGCGCTCGGCCAACCTGCTGCAGCCGGTCGTGATCGATCAGCTCGTCTGGACCGCGGCGCTGTACGTCCTCCTGCGCCTGTGCCGGGGACCAGGCCCCGGACAGTGGATCCTGCTCGGCCTGATCCTCGGCCTCGGCCTGCTGACGAAGTTCACCGTCGCCTTCATCGGTCTCGGCATCGCCGCGGGCGTGCTGCTCTCGCCGCTCCGCGCCGCGCTGCGCGCTCCCTGGCCCTGGATCGGCGCCGCCACCGCCCTGGCGGTCGGCGCACCGAGCCTCGTGGGCCAGATCCGGCTCGGCTTCCCGGTCCTGGCACAGATGACCGACCTGCGCGAGAGCCAGCTCGAGCGCCTCACGCCGCTCGACTTCCTGGTGGGTCAGCTCCTGTGGGGACCAGCGGTGCTGCTCGCTGTGGCGGGGCTCTACGCACTGCTCGCCAGTCCGTCGCTGCGGCCATACCGCGCAGCGGGGTGGAGCTGTGCCGTGGCATTCCTCCTCCTGCTCCTGCTCCGGGGAAAGCCCTACTACGCCGGTCCGCTGTACCCGACCCTGTATGCGGGCGGCAGCGTGCTGCTGGCGCGCGTTCCGCTGGCCCCCGCCGGCAGGTTCCTGCGGGCCGCAGCCGTCGTGATGCTCCTGGTGTTCGGCCTGATCATCCTGCCCCTGGGCGTGCCCTTTCTGCCGCCGCCCATGATGGCGGAATACGCCCGCTCGCTCGGAGTGACGGCCACGGTCAGGACCAACACCGGCCAGCTGGGCACGCTGCCGCAGGACTTCGCGGACATGCTGGGCTGGCCCGAGCAGGCCTCGGCGGTCGCCAAGGTCTATCGAGCACTGCCGGAGGACCAGCAGGCCCGCGCGGTGCTCGTGGCCGGCAACTACGGGGAGGCGGGCGCCCTCGACTTCTACGGCCCCCGGCACGGGCTTCCCGAGGTGGTGAGCCCGGCCGGGAGTTACTGGTTCTTCGGCCCGGGCGAGAAGCCCGGCGACGTGATCATCACGCTCGGGATCCCCGCCGATAGCCTGCGACCGCTCTTCGACTCGGTCGAGACCGTCGCCACCATCGGCCACCCCTGGGCGGTGGAGGAAGAGCGGCGCGTCACCATCAATGTGGCGGAGGGCGCCCGAACGACGCTGCAGCAGCTTTGGCCGTCGCTGGCGGGGCGAAACTGACGCTGGCGCTCGCGCAGCCTTCGATGAATCTTAGGAGACACCGCGGAGGCAGCATGATGCTCGGCGATCGGCCGATGAGCGCGTGGATCGGGCGCTGGGCGCAGAGCCACCAGCATCCCGTCAACCGGCGCTGCCACACCTTCGGCATCCCCATGATCGCGGTGTCCATCCCGCTCTTCCTCGCGGCGATCTTCATCGACGGACTGTGGCCGCTGCCGGTGGCCCTGTTCGTGGTGGGATGGACCCTGCAGTTCGTCGGCCATTACTACGAGGGCAAGCCGCCCGAGTTCTTCCATGATTGGCGCTTTTTGCTGGTGGGCCTCCGGTGGTGGCTCGCCAAGATCCGGGGCCGCGCGTAGCCGCGGCCTTCTCCTCCCCCTGCTGCTCGTCGTTTCAGCCTGTGGCATGCCCGCGCGCCAAGAGCCCGCGGGCATCGCGCCGTGGCTTCGCGAGGATCCCCAGCGCTGCCTGCTGGCCCGCGACCTCAGTGAAAACATGGAGGCGATGGCACGCCGGTGCGCGGAGCGCTTCGTGCAGCAGAACGGCTACACCGATCTCCCCGCCGCCGAGGACTCCACCCGCTGGGTGCGCGAGGCCGAGGATGGAGAGCGCTGGCCGCGGGTGCTCGCCTCCAGGGAAGGCATGCTCGACCGCAAGGCGGCCACGGTCCAGTGCAGCATGCGCCAGTGCGTCGTCTTCTTTCGAGTGCGCCGGATGCCGCTGGTGTGCGCCTACCGCCTCGTCACGATGACGCAGGTGTTCACCCAGCTCAGCCTCCAGCCCGGCGGCGTGCACGACGTGCGCTGCAACGACCGGCGGGCATAAGGCGCAGCAGCAGGCGCAGCAGCAGGCGCAGCAGCGCTCCCCCGTACGCATGCTCGAGGACTCGCGCCGGGGAAACCCTGGACGGGGCGACGGCGTCGTATGGAGGTCCGCCGCCGTCGTTCAGGCCATGGCATAGACATCCCCAGCGAGGCCCACCCATGCGCAGGCTGGCACTGCTCCTTCTCATTCTTCTCCCCGATGCCGCCGCCGCCCAGGAGTTCGACAAGGCCGAGTTCGCGGCGCGCCGTGCCAAGCTGCTCGCGCAGATACCGGACGGCATCGCTGTCGTCCTCGGCGGAGTCGAGCACCCGTACCCCGTGCGGTTCCGCCAGTCGCCCGACTTCTACTACCTGACCGGGCTGGAGGAGCCGGGCGCCGTGCTGGTCCTGAACGGTGTCACCAAGAACGCGGCCGTCTTCGCGCTCAAGCGACCCGAGCTCGGCGGCCCCACCGCCACGCCGCGGCTTCGCGACCTGGAGGACGCGCAAGAGCGCTACGGCATCGCGGTGCTGCCGATGGAGAGCTTCTACACGTTCCTGAGCCTTGCCGGCGGGAACGCGGCCGTGAAGAAGCTCTACCTCCAGCTCACCCCGCCCGACGCGCAGCTTCACGCGCGCTTCGAGGCGCAGATCTTCGCCGCCCAGGCGCTCGACCACCCGCTCTTCGGACAGCCGCAACCGCACGCGGTGGCGGTGGAGCGAATCCGTCAGGCGGAGCCGGGTCTGGAGACGGCGGACGTAAGCCCCCTGCTGGACGAGCTCCGATGGGTGAAGTCGCCCTACGAGGTCGAGCGGCTGCGGCGGAGCGGCCGAATGGGGGCGGAGGCCACGGCCGAAGCGATCCGCGCGACGCGACCGGGCATGTACGAGTACGAGGTTGCGGCTGCCGCACAGTACGTGAGCACCCGCCTGGGCGCGGACGGCGACGCCTTCCCGCCGATCGTGCCTTCGGGCCCGCTCACGCCGATCGTGCACTACATGGAGAACCGGCGGCAGATGCGGGCCGGCGAGATCGTCTACATCGATTACGGCTCGGACTGGGAGTACTACACGTCGGACATCACCCGGACATGGCCGGTGTCCGGCCGGTTCACGGCCGAGCAGGAGAAGATGTACCGCTGCGTGCTGGAGGCGCGGAACGCGATCATCGCCGCCATGAAACCCGGGGCCACCCTGAATGCGCTGAAGAACGCGGCGGAACAGGTCTACCAGCGGCACGGCTACCGGGACGAGTTCCTCGGCACCGGGCGCTACATCGGACACTTCGTCGGGATCTCGGTGCACGACGTGGGAGGAATCGGCGGCGCCTGGGCGGAAAAGCCGTTCGTCCCGGGCGTGGTGTTCAACGTGGAGCCGATCCTCCAGTTCCCGGACCGGAAGATCCACATCCGCCTGGAGGACACCATCGTGCTGACGGACAAGGGTCCGGAGAACCTGACGGCGGCAGTGCCGGCGGAGATCGAGCCGCTCTACGCCCTCATTCGGCAGGAAGGCGTGAACTCCAGGGCGGTCGGCGCGGGAGGGTCGAAGCGGTGAGCGCGGGTGAGCGGCGGGCGTGAGATGCCGGACGCCGGGAGAAGGTTGCGCCCCGTTCGCGTTCGCTAGATTGCAGGCATGCGGGAAGCCCGTCTCCGCCCCGAATTTGCCCATCTCTACCCTGAGTTGACGCCCGGCCAGTGGGAGCCCGCAGCGCGCATCGCCGAGGTCGTGCTGGCGCGCTACCTCCTCCAGCAGATGGGCTCCGATCCGGCGGAGCGCGCGCTCCAGGAATCGCACTTCGAGTTCCGCGGCGGGGCGCAGGAGCCGCCGCGAATGAACCCGCGCCGCCGAGTCGAAGACAGGGACCTGAACGATGGGGGCAGCTGAGCGATGGACGACCCGCGCTACCCCATTGGCCCCTTCACTTATCGGGGGCCGCAGACCGCGGAGCAGCGGCGCGAGCGCATCGAGCGCATTGCCGCCGCGCCTGCGGCGATCCGGCGGGCCGCCGCGGGGCTGAGCGAGGCCCAGCTGGACACCGCCTACCGTGAGGGTGGCTGGACGGTGCGGCAGGTAATCCACCACGTACCCGACAGCCACCTCAACGCCTACACCCGCTTCAGGCTGGCGCTCACCGAGCCCGTGCCCACGATCCGTCCCTATTTCGAGGACCGCTGGGCCGAGCTGCCGGACGCACGGAGGGCGCCGGTCGAGCTCTCGCTGGAACTGCTGGAATCACTGCACCGCCGCTGGGTGCTCCTGCTCCGGAGCCTCGATCCCCCGGACTGGGAGCGCCGCTATCTGCACCCCGAGCACGGCCGCGAGTGGACCCTCGACGAGGCGCTGGCGATGTACGCCTGGCACGGCGAGCACCACACCGCGCACATCACCCGACTGCGCGAGCGCATGGGCTGGACCTGACACCTACCCTACGGGGAGCCATCCGTTGATTCAGGATCCGGGCGCGAGATCGGAGATCGTCTACCGGGCGGGACTCCTGCTGGTCTGCTCCAACATCTTCATGACGTTCGCGTGGTACGCGCACCTGCGGAACCTCGCGGATCGACCCTGGTGGATCGCCGCGGTGTTGAGCTGGGGGATCGCGCTGTTCGAATACCTGCTCCAGGTTCCCGCGAATCGCATCGGCTACACCGTGCTCTCGCTGGCGCAGCTCAAGATCCTCCAGGAGGTGATTACACTGGCCGTGTTCGTTCCATTCGCCGTGGTGTACATGCGCGAGCCGATCAAGCTCGACTATCTCTGGGCCGCGCTCTGCCTGGTGGGTGCGGTGTACTTCGTGTTTCGAGGAGCTTCATGAGGGGGTTCACCATCGTGGTGACCGTCGCGACCCTGAGCGGAGCCGGCGTGGCGAGCGTCGCGGCGCAGGCCGCACCCGAGCGGGCCCGCGATCTCGGTATCCCGCTCGAAGGAACGCCGGGCAAGCTGAACGCGATCACCGACGTTGCGGGCGTCGCCGTGGGGCACGAGACGATCGTGCGCGGCGCCGGGAAGCTCGAGGTGGGAAGGGGCCCGGTGCGCACCGGCGTCACGGCGATTTTCCCCCGAGGCCGCGACGACCTCACGCCCGTGTTCGCGGGCTGGTTCAACCTGAACGGCAATGGGGAGATGACCGGCACCGCCTGGATCGAGGACTACGGCCTCCTCGTGTACCCCATCGCCCTGACCAACACCAACAGCGTCGGCACCGTGCGCGACGCGGTGATCGAGTGGGGGCGCACCCGGCTCTCCGACGCCTTCAACTGCTGCCTGCCGGTCGTGGCGGAGACCTGGGACGGCGACCTGAGCGACATCTACGGGTTCCATGTGACGAAGGAGCATGCCTTTCGAGCCTTCGGGCGCGCGGCACCCGGCCCCGTGGCCGAGGGGAATGTCGGCGGCGGAACGGGCATGATCTGCCTCGGCTTCAAGGGCGGGATCGGCACGGCCAGCCGGAAGCTCACCGAGCGTCAGGGCGGATTCACCGTCGGCGTGCTGGTGCAGTGCAACTTCGGGGGCCGGCGGCAGCTCCGGATCGCCGGGGTGCCGGTCGGCCAGGAGATCACCGAGCCGCGGGATTGCTACGAGGGCCCCGGCCTGGATTCGGTGCCCGCCAAGGAGCGCTGCCCGGTCGGCGTGGCCCCCCGTGAGCGGGACCAGAACTCGATCATCGTCGTGGTCGCCACCGACGCGCCGCTGCTGCCGCATCAGCTCCGGCGCGTGGCCCGCCGCGCGGCGCTCGGCATCGGGCGCATGGGTGGAATCGCGAGCGCGGGGTCGGGCGACCTGTTCATCGCCTTCTCCACCGCCGGGGTCGGGGAACCCGGCGGGCGCGGGGTACGTACGGTGGAGATGCTGGGCGACGAGCGGATCGATCCCGTGTACGAGGCGACGGTGCAGGCGACCGAGGAGGCGATCATCAACGCGATGCTGGCCGCGCGGACCATGCGGGGGGCGAACGGGTACGTGGTGCCGGCGCTGCCGCACGATCGGCTCAGGCAGGTGCTGCGGAAGTATGGTCGGCTCGCGCCGTAGGCTCGTGGCGGGCCGGCGAGAGTTGCAGGCGTCATCCAAGCTGCACCCCTGCGACCGGATGAAAGTCACGCCAGACGTCGCGGTACGGGTCCACCATCAGCTCGATGAACCGCTCGAGCGCCACCGGGAACGGGTACCGCCGCCGGTACTCCAGCGCGGTCACGCCGAGCATGGCGCGAAGATGGCGGCCGAAGCTCTGGGGGGAGGAGTACTCCAGCCGGTACGCGACGTCGGACACCGAGAGGCCGGCGGACTCGAAGAGGTACGCCGCGTGGAGCAAACGGATCGCGGAGAGATAGTTCTTGGGCGACGGCAGCCCCGCGCGGGCGAACCGCGACATCAGGGTGCTCGGCCGGACATAGAGTCGCTCGGCGAGCGCCGTGACGGTCGGCGTGTCGGGGGCGAGGCGGATCATGGCCTCCACGAAGAGCCGCGCGTCGGGCGGGGCGTGGGACAGCGCCGTGAGGATCGGACCCTGGATGCGGGACACTGCCCGCGTGGCCGGCTGGCCCACGACCTGGCGGAGCCGGTTCCATCCGGTGGGTGACGTGACGTCCACCACCTGCTGCACCCCGGAGGCGCCGAGCCGGAGGAGCATCTCGGTGGCGGACGAATCGTGCTGCGAGACCAGCGCCACGGTGGGGATGCCGGGGAACTCGTGCACCAGGTGGCGCACCGCCTCGACCTGCTCCGGGGGACAGCGGTGTACCGACACCAGCACCGCGTCCACCGGACGCTCCCGGACCACCCGGACCGCATCGGGCACCGAGTCCCGGTGCACCACCGCGAAGCAGCCGCTGCCGGCGGCGTCCACCCGGAGGCGCTCTCCAGGCAGGAGTACCGCGGCGACGGTGGCGGAGGGGAGAGCGGCGGCGGACACGGCATCCTCCAGGTGACGGTGCAAGAGGATGGGTCTGAGACGTCAAACCGGGTTCAACCCGAAACACCAGGAATCAGCGCGCGGCGCAACCTTTTCGAGCGGCAACGCATCCTACGGTGACGCCGGACTCGGTATATTTCCTGACCGTCCATCGCCGAGCGGTCCTCGCATGAGCCATCCGACAATCGAGCCGTTCGCGGCCCTCCAGGCAGCGCTCGAGCCGCAATACCGGCTGGAGCGGGAGCTGGGCCGTGGCGGCATGGGTGTCGTCTTCCGCGCGACCGACACCACGCTCGACCGCCCGGTCGCCATCAAGGTCGTGCACCCCGAGCTGGCCGCCCACCCCTCGATCGTGCGCCGCTTCCTCTCCGAGGCGCGCACCATCGCCCGTCTCCGCCATCCCGGCATCGTCGCGGTCCACGCCGCCGGCACCGCACAGGGGCTCCTCTACTACGTCATGGACGAGGTCGAGGGCGAGACCCTGCGGGAGCGACTCGATCGGGAGGGCAGGCTGTCGGTCGCCGACGTCGTGCGGATCGTGGCGGACCTGGCCTCCGCGCTCGACGCCGCCGCCCGAGCGGGCGTGGTGCACCGCGACGTGAAGCCCGAGAACGTCCTGCTCGAGCGCGGGAGCGGGCGCGCCCTCCTGGCCGACTTCGGCATCGCCCGGGCCGTGGCGGCCGAGGGAGTGACCGGCACGGGCCAGGGCGTGGCCGTCGGGACGCCGAGCTACATGAGCCCCGAGCAGGCGGCCGGCGAGGAGGTGGACAGCCGAAGCGATCTCTACGGCCTGGGCGTGGTCGCCTACGAGATGCTGGCCGGTCACCCGCCCTTCCAGGGCACCAACCGGGTCGTGGTCTCCAAGCACATCGCCGAGCGACCTGTCCCCATCGAGCGGGTGCGCCCCGAGTGCCCCAGGGCCCTGGCCGGCGCCGTCATGCGCGCCCTGGAGAAGCACCCGGGGGAACGCTGGCAGACAGGCGAGGAGCTGCGCCAGGCGATCGCGGGCGAGCGGACCATCCCGGTCGGACGCTCGGCCCGCCGGCCGGCGCTCCTCGCCCTGGCGGTGGCGCTCGCCGCGGTCGGCACCACGATCGGCCTCGCCGGACGAAGCGACGGCCCGCCGGAGGGCGTGAACCCGCGCCACTCGATCCTGGTGCTGCCGTTCGACAACGTGCGCAACGACGCCGCGGTGGACTGGATGCGCGAGGGCAGCGTGAGCATGCTGGGGCTCAACCTCTCGCAATGGAACGATCTCACGGTCGTGGACCAGGAGCGGCTCCACGACCTGCTCGGCCAGCACGACGTCGAGCCGGCCGAGGACATCGGCCTCGACATGGCCCGCCGGCTGGCCCGCGAGGCCGGCGTGTGGACCGTCGTGCTGGGCGACTTCGCGAAAGTGGGGGACTCGCTCCATCTGGCCGCGCGAGTCTACGACGTGGCCAGCGGCGCGCGGATCAGCGTCGCGCGAGTGGACGACCGGACCGGCGAGGACGCCCGGCCGCTCTTCGACGCACTCGCGGCCAAGCTGCTCGACCTCTCGGGCGCGCCGACCGATCTGCCGGTCGGGCTGGCGCGCTCGACGACGCAGTCCCTCGCGGCGTACCGCAGCTATCTCGCGGGTGTGGACCGCCTGAACCGCTGGGACCTCACGGGGGCGGAGCGCGACCTGCGCCGCGCCGTGGCGATCGACACCACCTTCGGACTGGCCTACTACAAGCTCGCCCTCACCCGGGGGTGGCTCGTGGGCACCGAGGACTCGGTCGCCGACCGCGCCATCATCCGCGCGACCGCGCACTCGGCCAACCTGCCCGAACACGACCGCACGGTCATCAACGCCTACCGCGCCTTCATCGAAGGTGAATTCGCCGAGGCCCGCGGGCTCTATCAGCGGCTCATCGACCGCGACGGGCGCGACGCCGACGCCTGGTACGGACTGGGCGAGGCCTGGTTCCACGACACCGCGGGGCCAGACCAGGCCCCGGCCTTCACCAACGCCATCCGCGCCTTCCGGCGCACCCTCGACCTCGATCCGAACTACGCGCTCGCCTACGACCACGTGCAGCACATGCTCGGCATGGCCGCGGAGGTGAAGCCGGGCTACGCGCTGGTGGCGCAGGACTCGTTCGTCCTCGCCTTCGGGCGGAACGGCCAGGCCCTGGTAGACAGCGCTACGCTCCAGAGCGCGATTCGCCGCGCCCGCTCCGCCGGTCTTTCGACGGCCCGGAGCTGGGTCGCGAGTCAGCCGGCCACGCTGCGCGCGCACGGGGCGATGGTGGACGCGTACCTGGCATCGGGGAACTACAACGCAGCCCTGGGCGAGGTCGCCCGGTTCCGCAACACCACGCCGGTACATCCCGAGCTGCCGTTCGTGGAGGCGCGCATCCGCTTCGCGTCCGGCGACGTGGACCGCGCCGCGGCCCAGCTCCGGAGCGCGCTCGACAGCGTGGCGCCCCAGGACTTCCGGCCCTACCAGGGCACGCCGACCGTGGTCATGGACATCGCGGCCGCGGCGAACGTCTTCGCCTATCAGGGCGACCTCACCAACGCGGCGAAGGCGCTCGACCTGGCCGACCAGGTCCGGCGCGAGGTGGTGAAGCACCCGCCCGCCAAGTCCGAAGGCCACTGGGGCGAGAGCTGGCGCCGGGCGGTGCTCGGCGAGCTGTACGCGGGCGTGGGAGTGCCGGCCTCCTCGCTGCGACAGGTGTGGCAGAGCGCCGCGGAGGCCGGCCGGATGGCCGCGCCGGAGTCGCGGAAGCATCTGGTGCACAGCGGGGCCTCCGCCGCTATCGGACTCTTCACCGGACCCAGCGCCGACAGCTCCGCGCTGGTCGAGTACCGCTCGATGACCGGCGAGTCGCTCTCGCCGGAGGTACGGGCGCTGCTGGCGCTGAGCCGCGGCGATTCCACCGGGGCGCGTCAGATGCTCGCGGACCCCGACACGATGGCGCAGGGCATGCCGAAGTGGACGGCGAGCCTCTACACCCGCCCGCTGGCCGCCCAGGCCTGGTTCCTCCTGGGCGACTACGACCGTACGCTGAGCACGCTCCGCGACTTCGAGCCCGCCTCGCTCAAGACCGGCGGCTTCGATTCCCGCTGGGGCATGCTAGGCCGGGTTCGGCTGCTCCGGGCCGCGGCCTACGAGCAGCTTGGCCGCCGGGCGGAGGCGCGGCAGGAGTACCGGGACGTCCTGGCCCAGTGGAAGGCGGCCGATTCGGCGCTCAAGCCCTTCATCCGGCAGGCGGAGCAGGGTCTGGCCCGTCTGGGGGAGGCCTGAGCCCCGTCGGGCTCCTGGCAGCTGGGCGCTGGGCAGGCCAGCATGAGCCAGGCCGGCGCCCCGACGCGGGGTGGCCGCAAGCCGTTTTCCCCATTAGATTTGTGCACGCTGGCCGAGCGTGATGGTCGCGGGGCGGTCGCAAGGCCGCAGCGAGGAAAGTCCGAGCTCCACAGGGCAGACTGCCAGGTAACGCCTGGGCGCCGAAAGGCGACGGATAGGGCCACAGAGAACAGACCGCCCGCAGTCCCTGAAAGGGGAAAGTGGGTAAGGGTGAAACGGTGGGGTAAGAGCCCACCGCGTCGCTGGCAACAGCGACGGCACGGCAACCCCCAGTCGGAGCAAGGCCAAATAGGCGGCGAGGTGCGGCCCGCACCGAGCCCGAGTCCGCGAGGACGAGGGGACAGCCGCGGGTAGGCTGCTAGAGGTGGTCGGCAACGGCCATCCCAGACAGATGACCATCTCCCCGACGCCGCAGTCGGCGCGGCGGAGGGAGAAACAGAACTCGGCTTACGGCTCGACCAGCGGCGGCCCCCCGGAGCAATTTCGACCGGGGGGCCGTCTCGCGTTCGGCGTCCCGGAAGCCAGGCCAGGGGTTTACCTTTTCCAGCGCGTTCCAGCGCGCACCCAACGGGAGGACGCGATGCCGACATACCTCGGCGGCCTGAGCATCTTTGCCGCCGCGACCCTGGCCCTGCCGGGCATCCGGCTCGCGCCGGTCACCATGAAGTACCGCGTGGATCAGAGCCTGACGCAGGAGGTGGACGCCACCGCCGGCGGGGCGGGGAAGCAGGTGCTCCGGTTCGCCACGAGCACCTTCGTCACTGTCACCCTGAACGACAGCGCCGATGGACGAACCATGCGGGTCGTGATCGACTCGATGAAAGGAGACAGCACCACGCCGATCCCGGTCGAGGTGATGGACAGCGCCAAGGGCGGTGAGTTCCGTGCATTCGTCGAGCATTCGGGCAAGCCGTCACCGCTCACGCCGACCGGCACCTCTCCAGCAGCGGCTCAGGTGCAGGGTCTGCTCGCCGACTTCTTTCCCTGGGTTCGAGCCGGGCTCAAGGTCGGTGAAGCGTGGGCCGACACGTCGGTCAACACCACGGGCGCGGGCAGCGACACGGTCACGGTTCGCCGGGTCACCAGCTACCGCGCGGCGGCGAGCGAGCCCCGGGGCCGGATCAAGGCGATGCGGATCACCACCGATCAGACATCGGACGTGGCCGGCACGCAGCCGACTCCCCAGGGGCCCGCGAAGATCGAGGGCAAGGCCCGAGGGAACGGCACCTATTTCGTCAGCCCCGACGGCCGGTACCTCGGTGGAGAGTGGAAGCTTCAGTCCTCCATCAATCTCTCCGGCGCGTTCTCGCCCCAACCGATTCCGATCATGGTCACCCAGACGACGAAGGTCACGGCGGTCCGATGAGAAGGAGTCCACATCTCCTGATGCTGTGCGCGGCCGCGCTGGTGCTGGGCGGCTGCGGCTCCGCGACGGTCTCCACCGAAGGGCAGCCCGGCACCCCCGCGCCCGAGCCGATCGACCCCAGCGCGCCTCCTCCTCCTGAAGAGGGGAAGGGGCCCGCCGTGACGTATCGGCCGGTGAGTGGAGCGTCGTACCGGCTGGAGCACCGCGACAGCCTCGTGCTCCAGTATCAGGGGGGCGCCAGCCAGACGCAGACGCGGGACCGGGTCGCTTACGTACACCTGACGATCGCGGAGGCGCCGGCGCCGGGGACCTACCGGGTCACGGTCACCCTGGACTCGCTGCAAGCGCTCGAGAGCGGCAACCCGGTGCCACCCGATTCTGTCGCGGCCGCGCTGGGAGCCACGTGGAGCGGCACGCTCTCGAGCGTCGGGACGCTCTCCGAGCTCAAACCCGACCGTGCCGGCACGCTCACCGCGGAGCTGGCGGGGCACCTGCGACTCCTGTTCCCCGCACTGCCGCAGGGCGGCGTCCGGGAGGGGATGCAGTGGACCGATTCCGCCAGCTATCCTCTCGTCTCCGACGCCTTCACTGGCAGCGAGCAGTCGGTGACGGTGTACCGCGCCGCCGAGAAGGAGGAGGTCGCCGGCCGCGACGTCATCGCGCTGGAGACGAGCAGCAAGTACAGCCGCTCCGGGAAGCGGGTTCAGGGCGAACAGGAGCTGGAGATGACCGCGTCGGGTACCCGGACCGGCGTCCATCGGCTCTCGCTCCAGGGCGTCCTGGTGTCGGCACAGGGCACCGACGGCGGGGAGATGACGATCTCCGTGCCTGCCGTGGGGCAGACCGTTCCCATCACCCGCTCCAGCACCTACGCGATCGCGTCGCTCACGCCGGGCTCGTAGCCGCCTCCGCGGCCGGCTGGGCCTGATCCTGGCTCCACTCGGCCTCTTCCTCCTCTGGCTCCTCGCCGTCTGGCCGCCGCCGGTGTGGTATCGCACCCACTGGCCGGCGGAGACGGAGTTCATGCGGCTGGCTGCCGACGCCGACGGCACAGCGGCTCGGCCGCGGCGCTATCGGCCGGTGCCGCTGGACTCGATCGCGCCTTCCATGATCGAGGCGGTGGTGACTGCGGAGGATGCGCGGTTCTGGAGCCACGGTGGGATCGACTGGTACGAGGTGCGCCACGCACTGGGCTATCGGCGCGGCGGGTTCGAGTGGGCCTCCGTGGGTGACCTGCTCGAGCTCTGGGGGGCGCTGGGGAGTGTGTACCGGCGAAGGGAAGATCTCCGCGGTGCGAGCACCATCACCCAGCAGCTGGCTAAGAATCTGTATCTCTCCCCTTCCCGGAACCCGCTCCGGAAGCTCAAGGAGGCGGTGACCGCGTATCGGCTCGAGCTGGCGCTACCCAAGCGACGGATCCTCGAGCTCTACCTCAATGTCGCCGAGCTGGGGGACGGCGTGTGGGGAGTGGAGGCGGCAAGCCGGCGCTACTATCGCACCTCCGCGCGGCGCCTCACCCATACCCAGGCCGCCGCCCTCGCCGCCACCCTGCCGTTCCCGCTCAGCTCCAACCCGGCGTATCGTCCGGTGCGGATGCGGAAGCGCCAGAGCCTCATCCTCCGGCGCATGCGGGGCGAGCGGATCGTCGTCCCGCAGCTTCCCGAGGAGCCGATTCCCGAGTCGGGCGACAGCATCGCCTGGACGCCGGGAATCGATTCGCTGATGGACTCGCTCCGGGCGCCGGTGGAGACACTCCCTCCCCGCTGATGCGCCGCGGCGCTCGCCGAGGCACGCGGCCGTCGCATCACGCTGTCGGTGGCTCGCTACAATCCTGCGCGCCGAATCGCCTGCCACTCCGCTCCGATGGCCTACCACACGGACTTAGCCGGCTCGGTCCGGCGGCACGGTCCTGGCTCAATGCCTCAGCTCCACCGTCTCACCCGCGTAATTCTTTGCACCCTGGCGGTTTAGCTGTGCGGGGGAAGGACCCGAGCGCGCGCTCGGGAAGGGCCGCATGAACGCCTGCACGGTGCCAGGCGGGACGATGATTCGGGACCGCAGGTCTCGCGTCAGTTGGGCAGGGAACCCTTCAACCACACCAGTAGGAGGAAATGCATGTCCGCGCAGGCAGCTCGTGTTCGCGCGCTGGGACTGCTGGCCGTCCTCAGCACCGCGTGCGACAGTGAATCCGTCGGTCCCGACCCGGCATCGATCTCGTCGGCGGTGGTGACGGCGCCCGTCTGTGAAACGATCACGTTCAATGAGTTCGGCCACAAGGACCCGATCAACTCGCTGAGTCTGTTCGGCCTGAATCTCACGGTCACCACGACCGGGGCCAATCCGCCCAGCGCCGACCAGGCGGTGGCCTTCAACACCAACAACACGACGCACAACGACTTCGACCTGCGCCACTCGGGCACTGGTGCCACTTGCAGTGCCTGCGCCGGCCTCGGTCGGATCGCGGTGATCCTGGACAGCCGTGGCTTCGGCGGGCACGGGGACAGCGACGGCGGCGGGACCATCGAGATCACCGGATTCTCCGGCAACGGCACCTTCAGCGTTCTCTCCTACAAGGCCATCGACCAGGAGGCTCCGCCGGAGGAGACCGCGATCACCCTGTTCGCGGACGGCGTCCAGGTCGGCGCCTCCAGCGGCTTGGGCGACGGGAGTGTGGAGACGGTCCAGACCACGAGCAACACCTTCACCAGCTCGCTCGGCGTGGTGTTCAGCGGCTCCGGCGGTGTGGACGACATCAAGGTTTGCCGCGAGCCCAAGGACGAGGAGGGTGGGGACGGCTGCACTCCTGGCTACTGGAAGCAGCCGCATCACTTCGACTCCTGGCCCGCCCCCTACGATCCGACCGACCTCTTCTCGGAGCACTTCGAGGACGCGTTCCCGGGCATGACCCTCGTGGACGTGCTGGGGAACGGCGGCGGCGGGCTGAACGCGCTGGGCCGCCACACGGTGGCGGCGCTGCTCAACTCGGCGAGCGGCGGGGTGAGCTTCGAGCTGTCGCCGGCGGACGTCATCAGCGCCTTCAACGGCGTCTTCCCCGGCACCAAGGATCAGTACAACGCGCTGAAGGATCGGTTCGCGGGTCTCAACGAGCGGCTCTGCCCGCTCAACTAGCACGCGCTCAGCCGACGGGCCCGGGCGACCGGGTCCGTTCGGCAGCTCCGAGCGACCGGGGATCCGTTGTCGGTGCGGGGCGAGGAGACGAGGAACGTGGGCGGTCGTTAATCGCACCGCGGAGCATCGCACCAGCCCACCCAACGATCCCGCCACGAGCGCCAGGACCAGACCCCCGCGGCTCAGTCCACCAGCCTCAGCGGCATCACGAGCGTCAGGTAGCTCGCCGGATCGTCCCACCCCACCGGCTCGCAGGTCGCCGCGCGCTCGGGGGCCTTGAACGTCATCCGGATCTCGTCCGTCGGGATGAACTTGAGGATCTCCAGCAGGTACGACGCGTTGAACCCGATCTCGAGCGGATCGCCCTCGTAGCTCACCGTCAGCTCCTCCTGGGCCTCGCCCAGGTCGGGCGTCTGGACGGAGAGCTTGCAGGAGCCGTTGGCGAAGGCCATGCGGATGCGATGGGTCTGGTCGCTGGCCACGATGCTCATGCGCCGCAGCGCGGAGGTGAAGGCCGCCTTGTCCGCGGTGGCGGACTTGTCATTCTCCCTGGGGATCACCTGCTCGTAGTTGGGGTACGGCCCCTCGATCAGGCGGGTGAAGACCTGGGTGCCCGTGGAGCGGAAGCCGAGGTGGTTCTCGCTCCGCGCGATCTCGACTACGTCGTCGGCCTCGAACAGCCGGCGGATCTGCTCCAGCGCCTTGGGCGGCACGATGAGGTCCGCCTGCGCCGAGCTGCCGGAGGGCGGCGTCGGCACGTCCATCCGTGCCAATCGGTGGCCATTGGTGGCCACCATCCGCATCCGCTCGGGCCGGAGCTCCCAGAGCACACCGTTCAGGATCGGCCGACTCTCTTCGGTACTGGCCGCAAAGGCCACGTGGGCGATGAGCTTCTGGAGATCCTTCGCGGGCGCGCGCCATCCTCCGTCGAACTTGACTGCCGGAAAGGCGGGAAATTCCTCGCGCGGCAGGCCGAGCAGCCGGAACCTGGAGCGGCCGCACTCGATGGTGACGCGCTGCTCCCCCGCGCCAGTGAGTCGAATCGCCGCGCTCGGCAGCTCGCGCACGATTTCGACCAGCTTGCGTGCGGGCAAGGTGATCGCGCCCTCCTGGTCCACCTGGGCGGGCACCGTGGTGCTCACCGAAATGTCGAGGTCGGTACCGGAGAGACGGATGCCGTCCCTGGTGGCCTCGAGGAGGATGTTCGACAGGATGGGCAGCGTGGTCTTGGCGGGCACGCTCGCCGCCACCGCCACGAGTCCCTCCTGCAACTGCTCCCGCGTGATCGTGAGCTTCATGCCGCTCCTTCAGAGGCTATAAGCAATACTGCTTTACCATATATATAGAACTAGCAGCAGTAGTAGAGACTCTGGAAATGTGGGCTGCCGCCGCAACGCTTCCGGCGACGTACAGTTACGACTCCGCGATCGTGTCGAGACCCTGTGTGCCATGGGGACGCCGCCCCCCGGTTCTTCACCGCATTCCAGAGTTCCCACAGCCCCCGCGCACACGCGGGGATTATTCTGCGGACAACTCCTGCCGAGCATGCTCGACGCGCTCACGGAAGCTCCGGTCGCGCGTCATCTGCCGGCTCACCTTATCCACGCTGTGGATGACGGTCGAGTGGTCCCGCCCACCGAACGCCTGCCCGATCTCCACCAGTTGCATCTCCAGCAACTCGCGCGCGAGATACATCGCGATCTGACGCGGCACGGTGAGCGTTTTGATGCGCGCCTTGGACCGGAGCCCCTCGGGCGTGACACCCCAGCGCCGGGCCACGACCTCCTGGACCTTGTTGATCGAGGGGCGGGCCCGGGGCGCCGGGCCGTCCTCACCGGGACGGATCTTGTCCGACAGCGCCTCCCGGGCCAGCTCGATGGAGACTTCCTTGTGCTTGAGCGAGGCGAAGAGCAGCAGCTTGATGATGCAGCCCTCCAGCTCGCGGACGTTCGAGCGGACGTGCTCCGCGATGAACCGCAGCACGTCGTCCGGGATCGTCATCTCCAGGTGATCCTGCTCCTGCTTCTTCCGGAGGATGGCGATCCGGTGCTCCAGGTCGGGCTGGCCGATGTCGGCCACCATGCCCCATTCGAACCGGCTCACCAGCCGGGCCTCGAGGCCCGGGATCTCCTTCGGGGGCCGGTCGGAGGTCAGGACGATCTGCTTGTTGCCCTCGTACAGGGCGTTGAACGTGTGAAAGAACTCCTCCTGGGTCATCTCCTTGCCTTCCAGGAAATGCACGTCGTCCACCAGGAAGAGGTCCACGTCGCTGCGGTAGCGGCGCCGGAACTCCGGCATCGTGCGGCTGTGGATGCTCTCGATGACTTCGTTGATGAACTGCTCGGCGCCGACGTAGAGGACCTTGGTCTCCGGCTGGCGCTGGATCACCTGGTGGGCGATCGCCTGCATCAGGTGGGTCTTACCCAGCCCGGTGGCGCCGTAGATGAAGAGCGGGTTGTAGGTCTTCCCCGGGGATTCCGCCGCGGCGTGGGCGGCGGCGGCCGCGAGCTCGTTCGACTTGCCGATGACGAAGGTGTCGAAGGTGTACCGCTCGTTGAGCGCCTGACTGCTCGGATTGCCGGCCGGGGCACGGCCCTCGACGGGGTCGCCCGCCGTGCGGCCGCTGTTGGGAGTTGGGGGCGCGACGAAAAAGTCCATCTGGGGACGCTTGTGACGGTCCTTATGAACTCTAAACACGATGGACGTCGGCTGACCGACGACCGGCTCCGCCAGCTTGGAGAGCAGGGCCGCGTGCTTCGTCTCGTTCCACTCCACCGCGAACTGATCGGGGGCTCCGACGATCAGACGTCCTTCATCGAGGGCGATCGCCTCCGTAGGCTCGAGCCAAGTCCGGATCGTGTGATCGGGAAGTTCGCGATGCGCCTCGTCGAGGATGCGCTTCCATGCGTCTTTTGCGGACAGCTGCATCGGTACTCGAAAACGGTGGGGAATTTTTCAAGGGCAGGAGATGTTACGGGCCGGTTGTGGAAAAGTCAACCAACGCGGACGGGCGAACTGGCGGACAGGCGAACGGTCTTGACAGGCAGGGTTGTCGAGCTCCGCGAGGCGCTCGCGGACAAATGCTCCCCTTCATTTTTTTGTCCGCCTGTCCGCCTGTCCGCCTGTCCGCCTGTCCGCCTGTCCGCCTGTCCGCCTGTCCGCCTGTCCGCCTGTCCGCCTGCTTGACCCTGCCCGCGCGGCCAACTAGTTTCCCCGGCTCACTTTGTGGGGGTCACGCGATGAAGCCATCCTATCGGCCGCGCAACAAGCGCCGCATCAACAAGCACGGATTCCGCGCCCGGATGGCCACGCGGTGGGGACGCGCGGTGCTCTCGCGCAGGCGCAAGAAGGGACGGAAGCGGCTCACCGTTTCGCTGCCGTCGAAGCACGGAGGCTCCTGACGGCGACGGCGCGACTTCCGCGGGCTCACCGGCTCGCGCGCGCCACCGACATCCGCCGCTGCCTCACCAAGGGCCGGCGCCGCCGCTTCGGGCATCTGGAGATGATCTGGACGGACAACATGACGGGCCACCCGCGGATGGGACTGATCGTTCCGAGATACCAGTCGTCCGCGGTGGCCCGCAATCGTTTGCGCCGGCGGCTCCGCGAGATCTGGCGGCGCGAGGTCCAGCAGCACCAGCCCGCGTGGGACCTCGTGATCCGCGCCAGGCGCGAGGCCTACGGCGCCGCCTTCGCCGCGCTCCGGGACGATCTGCTCGCGTGGCGGCGCGCAGTGCTGGAGGCCGGGTGAGCCGTGGCGATCCGCTCGTTGCCCCGCCGAGCGCTCGCCGCGTTGATCCGCGGCTACCAGGTGGCGATCTCCCCGCTCCTGCCCCCGAGCTGTCGCTTTCATCCGTCGTGCTCCCAGTACGCGCTCGAGGCGGTGACCCGCCACGGCGCGATGCGGGGGAGCTGGCTGGCCGCGCGACGGCTGGCCCGTTGTCATCCGTTCCATCCGGGCGGGTACGATCCCGTCCCCTGACCCCGTGACCTGAGTCCATGGACCGTCGTACCGTCTGGGCGATCCTCCTGATGATGGCGATCGCCGTCGCCCCAGCGCTCTTCCTGAAACGGCCGGCCCCGTCGCCGGTAGAGCCCGGCGTCGGCGACTCGGTGCCCCAGGCTGGCGCCGCGCCCACGGGCGGTGCCACGCTCGACACGGCCGCGCGGCGCGCCACTGCCGACACGCTGCGCGATGCGGCAGCCGGCGATTCGGCTGTGGGTGCCGCGACCGCGGGTGATGCGGCGGCGGCCACCCCACCCTCGGCAGCGCCGCGCGCCGAGAGCGACACCGTCCGGATCACGTCGCCGCTCTACACCTACGGCATCAGCACCAGGGGTGCCAGGCTGGTGCAGGCGGAGCTGCACCGCTACGCCTCGATGGCGCCGGGCGAGGAGCGGGAGCGCGCCCAGATCGTGCCCGAGGACAGCGATCTGCTCGCGCTCACGGTGGTGCGCGGAAGGGACACGGTGGACTTCCGGAACGCGACCTTCACCCCCTCCGCCGACAGCCTCACCGTGGACGGCGAGACCTCGCTGCGGCTGGAGGCCGAAGCGAGCGGGGTGCGGCTCGAGCTCACCTACACCTTCGAACCTGCGGACTACAGGATCGCTGTCTCGGGCCGAGCCTCGGACATCGGACCCAACGGCGGGACGCTGCTGGTGGGCATGGGCCCTACCATGGCCAACACCGAGGCCAACGTCGAGGAGAATCAGCGGGAGCTCGCCCTGGTCACCATGGGCAACGATACCGAGCGCACCAACTTCGGCAGCCTGGAGGCGGGGGAACGCCGCGCGCTGAGCGGGCCCTTCGCCTGGGCCGCGCTCAAGTCGAAGTACTTCGTGACCGGTGTGATCGCCGCCGACTCCAGCGGAGGCCGGATCAGCGGGGCCACGCTCGCCGCCCCGCCGGGCTCCGACGACCCGACGTCGGCGGAGATCCGGGCCGCCATGCCGCTGCAGCCCAGCGGCGTATTCGGGTATCTGCTGTACGCCGGACCCATGGAGTACGAGCGCCTGGCGCGCGTGGGGTACGAGTTCGACGACGTGAACCCCTACGGATGGCCCGGGTTCCGCACCATCATCCGGATCTTCGCGGTGCCGGTCCGCTGGCTCCTGGTGTGGATGCACGAGAACCTGCACCTGACCTACGGGCTCGTCCTGGTGGCGTTCGGCATCCTGGTGCGCATCGTGCTCTGGCCGCTGAACCAGAAGGCCATGCGCGCCAACATGAAGCTGCAGGAAGTGCAGCCGCTCATGAAGGACATCCAGGACCGGTACAAGAGCGACCCCCAGCGGATGCAGCAGGAGATGTTCAAGCTCTACCGGGAGCACAAGGTGAACCCGCTGGGCGGCTGCTGGCCGATGATGCTGCCGATGCCGGTGCTGTTCGCGCTGTTCTTCGTCTTCCAGAACGCCATCGAGCTCCGCGGCACGTCCTTCCTCTGGATCCCGGACCTGGCCCGGCCCGACCCCCTGTACGTCATCCCCATTCTGATGGGGGCCTCGATGTACGTCCTGACCAAGGTCGGGCAGATGGGCATGGAGCCGAACCCCCAGATGAAGATGATGCTGTACATGATGCCGCTGATGATGACCGGCATGTTCCTCTTCTTCCCCTCGGGGCTCAACCTCTATTACACGGTCAGCAACATCGCGAGCATCCCGCAGCAATGGCTGCTCGGCCGCGAGCGGATGAAGCGCACCGCCAGGGCGATCGTGGACGTGAAGACCGAGCGGCCGGCGGAACGACCAGGGCCGGCCCGGTCCACACCGGCGAAGAAGCGCAAGAAGGCCTAGCCGCTCGGCGGGGGTAACTTCCGCCATGCTCTCCGATCCCATCGCAGCGCTCGCCACCCCGCCGGGGCGCTCGGCCCTGGCCGTCGTCCGGGTGAGCGGTCGCGGCGCGCTCGACGTCGCGGCCCGGGTGGTGGCGGGGTTCCGGGGCGACCGTCCGCGGGTGGCGACCCTCGCCACCTTCCACCGCGACGGCGAGCCGATCGACCGGGGGCTCTACACCGTCTTCCCCGCACCCAGCAGCTACACCGGCGAGGATCTCGTCGAGCTCTCCTGCCACGGCGGGCAGATGGCGCCGGCGCGGCTCCTCGCCGCGCTGCACGCTGCCGGTGCGCGCCCCGCGGCGCCGGGCGAGTTCACCCGACGCGCAGTGCTCAACGGCAAGCTCGACCTGGTGCAGGCGGAGGCCGTGGGCGACCTGATCGACGCGGTGGCCCCGGCCCAGGCCCGCGCCGCCCTGCAGCGGCTGGAGGGCGGACTCTCGCGCCGCCTCGGCGAACTGCGCGCGTCGCTGCTCGAGCTCCAGGCGCTCCTCAGCTACGAGATCGACTTTCCGGGTGAGGACGACGGTCCGGTGCCGCCGGAACGGATCGCGGGCGCACTGGAGGACGTACACGGGCGGATCGACCGGCTCCTGGCCACCGCCCCGTCGACCGACCGGATGCGCCAGGGAGCGCTGCTGGTACTGGCGGGGCGACCGAACGCCGGAAAGTCCTCGCTCTTCAACGCGCTGCTCGGGACCGAGCGCGCGCTGGTCACCGAGATCCCCGGCACCACCCGCGACGCGATCGAGGCGCACACCGACTTCCTGGGCTGGCCGGTGCGGCTGGTGGACACCGCGGGACTGGCGGATTCGGACGACCGTCTGGAGCGGATGGGGATCGAGGTCAGCCGGCGCTATCTCTCGGCGGCCGACCTGGTGCTGCTCTGCGTGGAGGCCGGGCGCGAGCCGGGGCCGGAGGAGGTGGCGCTCGCCGCGGAGCGGACCGCGCTCGTGGTGCGCACCAAGCGCGACCTGGCGAACGGGGCCGTGGAGGAGCCGGCCGTCTCGGCGCTCACCGGCGAAGGAGTCGAGGGGCTGAGGAAGGCCGCGGCCGGCCGGGTCTTCGGCGACCGCATCGCGCTCGGTGATCTCGAGCCGGGACTCGGGAGCGAGCGGCACCGCACGGCGCTGGTCCGCGCGGAGGCCGCGCTGGCGGAGGCGTCCGACCATCTCGCGCCCGGTGGCGATCCGGTGCTGGTCTCCCACCACGTGCGCGAAGCCACGCTCGCGCTCGACGAGCTGCTCGGGGCCATGGACGTGGAGGAGGTGCTCGGGAAGGTGTTCGCGGGGTTCTGCGTCGGGAAATGACGGGGCGTTACGCGGACTGAATGCCCCTCGACAGGTCCTCCGCCTGCTGGAACTCGTGCGCCGCGGCGCGCACGGCTTCGCCGATCCCGCGCTGGGCCACCAGCGCTTCGGCCATGCGATACCCGAGATAGTAGCCCGACCGCTCGGGGAGGACCCGGCCGCCCACCAGCCGCGAGGACGGGCTCATCCCGCCGGAGAGATACCGGAGCCGGAGACCGAGCCCGCTCTGCTCCAGCTCCGGCTCGACGATGCGGCGGAGGAAGGCCTCCATCTCGCGCAGGCGATGATACTGCCGCCGCGCGTAGCCGAAGTACTCGGCCGCGGCGAAGCCGGGCGCCACGGCCTGGGCCGCGTGCACCGCCAGCCCCTCGTTCACCAACAGCTCGCGCAGCGTGGCCCTGCTGCCCGTGGACCAGTAGTCGTAGTAGCCGCCGTTGTCGAACACCAGGCGCCGCATGTCGCTGGCGCTGCGGGGCGAGGTGTAGCGCACGGTGTGCGCCAGCTCGTGCCCGATCCAGAGCGGAATCAGGTCCGGGGGGAGCCCCATCCCGTAGGTCTCCGGGTTCACCCGCCCGGTGAAGTGCTCCAGGCAGATGAAGGCCACACCGCGGCCGCCCACCACCAGCTCTCCCGCGTTCGCCCCACCCAGGCCCACCATAAGGTAGACGTCCGTGGGCCGGTCGAGCTGCAGCACCGCCTCCGCCCGGCCGATGGCCTCCTCGGCGAGCTGCACCACGTCGGTCGAGCCCGCGAGCGCGAGCAGATCGCTACGATCCGCTTTCAGCGCGGAGGCGACGATCTCGTCGGCGTGGGGACTGTCGGGATCGAGTACGTAGTTCCGCCAGTAGGCGTCGAGGATGGGGCGGTGGGCTTCGCGATACCGGCGATAGGCGGCGGTCCGATCGTGCGCCTCGAGCACCGCGAGGAAATCGGGAAGGAGGTTGATCAGCACGAGACGCAGGATAGGAGAGAAGTCGGGGCAAAGCAAGAGTCTACGGCACGCCGTAGCGCCTAGTGCTCCCCCTT
>DATABZ010000071.1:0-8033 GCA_036259315.1 Gemmatimonadales bacterium
GAAGGTTACCCCGCCAAGCCCCGACCCCGAGACCGGACGGCACCGCGACAGCGGGGTGTATCGCGGCGCGGCGGACGCCTCCTGGCCCCTGTTGACCAGCCTGGACACGCTGGGCGGGGTGCGGCCCCCGCACACCAAGGCCGACCTCGAGGAGCACATCCTCCGCAACTTCATCCGGTACTCGCGGCCCTTCTTCTCGGTGACGCCGGTGAACGAGTGGGAGGTGCTGATCGCCGCGCAGCACCACGGGTTGCCCACCCGGCTGCTGGACTGGACCTACTCCCCGATGGTGGCGGCGCACTTCGCGACGGTGAGCACCGAGCATGGGGGCGACCGCGCGGTGTGGCGGCTCGACTGGAAGGCGGTGCACCGGCACTTTCGGCTGCCGGAGCGGGCGCTCCTGATCCAGGATCTGGAGGGCATCTTCGGCCAGGATCGGCCCTTCACCCCGTGGGCGCTGTTCGACCCCAGGACGCGCGAGCGGCGCTTCGCCTGCATGATCGAGCCGCCGTCGCTGGACGCGCGCATCGCCACGCAGGCGGCGACCTTCACGCTCTGCTCCGAGAACCGGCAGTCGTTCGATGCGTTCCTGGAGGAGAACGGGCTCAGCTCGGCGCTGACCCGGTTCGTCATTCCCGCGCGGGAAGTGAGCCGCCTGCGCGACCAGCTCGACCTGGTGAGCGTGGACGAGCGGCGGCTTTTTCCCGACCTGGACGGCCTGGCGGCCTACCTGCGGCGCTACTACTCCTGAACGGCCGGGTTCGCTTCGGCCGGGTCCTCCGGCGCCGGGTACTCCGGTTCCGGGTAGCCCGGATCCGCATCCGGATCGGGATACTCAGGAACCGAAGGCTCCAGCGTTGGATCCTCCGGAGCGGGGTCCTGCCCCGCGGGTCCCGGCCTGCGTCCGGCGAGCCGAGCGGCGGCCTTCTGCTCCAGGTCCCCGGCCCGGCGCAGGAGGTACTCGAAATCCTCCCGCGGTGCGGCGATCAAGCTCAGGTTCAGGAAGTCGTCCGGGGCCCAGGAGGCCGTGGTTGCCCGGTCGGAGATCTCGACCTCCCAGAGGGAGCCGTCCTCCAGGGCCAGATACCGGCCGTCCTCCTCCACGGCACTGATGTACAGCCCTACGGGCCGCGGCACCCGACTGCAGAGGGCGTCGGAGTCGCAGGCCGCGAGCACGGCGGGCGCGGCGTCCTGGGCGGCGAGGGGGGCGCTGCCGGGAATGGCGATGGCGAGCGCGACGGGGATCGGGAAGAAGCGGGTGAGCATGGCATTTCTCCTCGGTCTGGGACCTAGGGATACAATACACCCGATTTTCGGGGTTCGCCCGTCAGCCGGCCGGCCGCGGCCCCCTCCCCATCCATGCCTCCCGCAGCGTCTTCTGGGCCGGCGGGGGGGCCGGGTCCACCTCGAACCGCACCGGTGTGCCATCCGGGCCTTCCACCAGCCGGATTCCCAGCTTGCCGTAGTACTCGGCGACGGGCAGCTCCTCCGAATCCCAGACGTACCGGTCGAAGAAGTCCTGGATCTCCGGATGCGTCATCGCCACCAGGGTATCCACGAACGAGGTCTCGGGGAACGCGTGCTGCTTGCCGTAGCGTTGAGTGAGCTCCACGATGAGGTCCCGCAGACCCCGCCTGCCGCCCGACAGCTCCAGGAGCCGGATGTCCAGCAGCCCCGCGGTCACCGCGCCTCGCATGTAGATGTTCGGAAACTGCGCGTGGCCGGAGTCGCTGTAGGACGTGAGTGCCAGCTCGCGCAGGCTGTACGTCGAATCGAATTTGGCGCGATCGATCCGGACTTTGAGGAGGACCTCGTCCAGGTAGTCCTCCAGGCTTTTCAGGCCCGCGCGGAGCTGCATGGCATGCGAGGCCCACTCGGTGGTGCCCTCGTACAGCCAGAGGTGCTGGGAAGGCACCGGCGTCACGAAGTTGAAGTTCTCGATGACCTCGCTGTGGATGTTGAGCGGTGTCACGATGTGCAGGAACTCGTGGGCCGCGATGTCGGTGATGGACTCTCCCAGGGAATCGGTGAACTCGCTCTCCTGGAGCACGTACTCCGAGCTGAGCGAGTGCTCCCAGGCGCCGGCCGATCGTTGGTCGAAGTGGTAGAGAAACGTGTACCGATCCACCGGCAGCTTGCCGAGGAAGCGGCCTGCCGCCTGCAGCATCTCGTCCATGGCGCTGAGGAGCTGCGACGAATGGATCTTACCGGTCCTGGAGTAGGTGAAGATCTCCACCGGGACACCGGTCACCCTCGTCCGGGCCTCGGTCAGGCGTCCCAGCAGGACCGGCGAGTCCACCAGGTGGTCGAAGTCCTCGGCCAGGTACGCGCCGCTGGAATCGCGCTCGAGCGCCGTACCCACTTTCCACGTGGCCGGGTACGCGATCCTGAGCCGGATCGGCCGACCCTGCATGCCCGTGGGATACCCGATCACCGCGTGCGGGTTGATGAGCACGTGGTCCTGCTCTATCGACGTGCCGCACATCAGGTATACCTCGTTCCGCTTCACCGGCGTGTCCCAGGTCTCGGCGATGGAGTAGCGCAGCATCCGCACCCGCGCGGGATCGTTGAGCCTCCACTGGTTCACCGACACCCGCTCCACCGGCAACGACCGACCGGCCGCGTCGAACGCCTCGAAGCTCCGCACGAACCGGCCGATGTCCATGACCTGGTAGGTGCCCGGCGCGGTGGCGGCGAACTGGTAGATGGCGTTCGCCTCGCCGAGGCCGCTCACCCAGGCGGTGACCTTGAACCTGTCATCGGCCCGGTCGTTCAGGTCGATGGCATAGCCGAGCGGCGAGTGCTGCGCAACCGGGGCTTCCGCGAGCCCGAGCAGCAGTATCAGTGTCGCGAACCAGAGTCGTGCCGGCATGGACGTTCCGTAGAGAGAAGTGAGGGAACCGCGGACCGCGCCCCCGCGGATGCCGCGCCGTTCAGGAGACGCTCGAACCCCGCCGCCGGTTTCAGCTAGATTGGGGGGCCTTCCCCACCACCGAGGCTTCGATGACCGGCATCGACTGGTTCGTGGTCGCGCTGTACTTCGCCCTGGTGCTGGCGGCCGCACTGCTGCCGGGCCTTCGCACCCGGCGCGAGGGCCGCGACTCCAGCGAGTACTTCCTGGCCAGCCGGCACACGGGATGGCTGGTGGTCGGGGCCTCCCTGTTCGCCTCCAACATCGGATCCGAGCACCTGGTCGGCCTGGCAGGCACCGGTGCGGCGAGCGGCGTGGCCGTAGGCCAGTTCGAGGTGCTCGCCGCGCTCATCCTCCTGCTCCTCGGCTGGGTGTTCGTGCCGTTCTATCTCCGGAGCGGCGTCTTCACCATGCCCGAGTTACTGGAGCGCCGCTACTCGGAGGAGGCGCGCTGGTACCTCGCCATCGTCTCGATCATCGCCTACGTGCTCACCAAGATCTCGGTCACCATCGCCGCCGGCGGCGTCGTGTTCGAGGCCTTGATGGGCGTGGACTTCTGGACCGGCGCCCTGGTCGTGGTGATCGCGACCGGCCTGTACACGGTGATCGGCGGCCTCCGCGCGGTGCTCTATACCGATCTCCTGCAGACCTTCGTGCTGATCGGCGGATCGGTCGTCGTGTCGCTGATGGGCCTGCGTGCGCTCGGCGGCTGGGACGCGATGGTGGCAGGCGCCGGCCCGGGCTTTCTCGACATGTGGAAGCCGGTCACCGACCCCGATTTTCCCTGGACCGGTATCGCCTTCGGGGCCCCGATCCTCGGCGTGTGGTACTGGTGCACGGACCAGTTCATCGTGCAGCGAACGCTCGCCGCCAAGAACCTCACGGAGGCGCGGCGTGGCACCATCTTCGCCGGCTTCCTGAAGCTGCTGCCGGTCTTCCTCTTCGTGATACCCGGCATGATCGCCGCGCAGCTCGCTGCGCAGGGCCGGCTCGAGCTCGAGCGGGCCGACGAAGCGCTGCCCGCTCTGGTGGGTGCCCTGCTGCCGGCCGGCTTCCGCGGCCTGGTGGTGGCCGGGCTGCTCGCCGCACTGATGAGCTCGCTGTCCGGCGTCTTCAATTCCTGCTCCACCCTCATCACCTGGGACGTCTACCGGAAGCTCAGACCCGCCGCCTCCGAGCGGCAGCTCGTCTGGGTGGGCCAGATCTCGACGGCCGTGCTGGTGGTCTTCGGGCTGCTCTGGATTCCGCTCATGGAGCTGATCTCGACCCAGCTCTACCAGTACATCCAGAGCGTCCAGGCCTACATCGCGCCGCCGGTCGCCGCGGCGTTCCTCCTGGGCGTTCTCTGGCGCCGGGCGAACGCCCGCGGCGCCATGGCCGCCCTGGTGCTCGGCTTCCTGCTCGGGATGGGCAGACTGGTGGCGGAGCTCAACAAGGACTCGCTGAGCGGCGCGCTCCGCACGTACGCGGACATCAACTTTCTCCACTTCGCGGCGATGCTGTTCGTGATCTGCGTCGCGGTGCTGGTCGCCGGGAGCCTGACGGCCCCGCCGCCGCGGCCGGAACAGGTGGAGGGCATCACGATCGGCAGTGCACGCGCTCCGGGCAAGGAAGAGACTCCCGCGGGGCGCGGCCTGGACCTGGCACTGAGCGCCCTGCTCGTGCTCGGGGTCCTGGCGATCTGGGCTTACTTCTCGGAGTAGCCTCGCTTCCGCGCGGCCCTGCGCTTCCGCCTCACCCCTCCGCCGGCAGCCTCCCGCGAAGCTGCTCGGGACGGAACGGCCCAGGCTCCGCGATGAGCGCTCTCGCGGCGTCCACCTGGCCCCACGTGTTCCAGAGCAGCACGCCGCGGACGCGTCCGCCGGACAGATAGTAGATCACGCCCTCGCGGAACTCCTCCTTCCAGTCGGCGACCATCTGGTGCCGCACGCTCACGTCGCCCACCGCCTCGTACCCAAGGTCGAAGAGATCCGAGTAGAAGAACGGCAGGTGCTCGTAGCGTCGGCGAGCCCCCGCCATGTTGCGGCCGGCGATCTCGCCCATGGTGTTGGCGTTGTCCTCGTGCTCGACCCGCATCCGCATGTCGAGCGCCCGGTTGTGGAAGCTCGCCACGTCGCCGGCCGCGTAGACCCCCTCGCGCCCTGTCCGCAGGTATTCGTCCACCACGATCCCGTCGCCGACCTCGAGTCCGATGTCGCGCGCGAGATCGACGTTGGGCTCGATGCCGAGCCCCGCCACCACGACGTCTGCCCTCACCGGCTCGTCTTGTCCTCCCGATACCTGGAGCTTGCCGTCCCGCCACTCGACCCGGTTCACCGTCCGGCCATGGCGCACCTCCACGCCTTTCTCCCGGTAGTACTCCACCAGCCGGCGCGACAGGTCGGCCGGGTATACCCGCGCTCCGATGCCTTCCTCCTTCATCAGGAGGGTGACCTCCCGGCCCTGCATCCGCAGCGCGGCGGCCAGCTCGGAGCCGATGAACCCTCCCCCCACGACGACGAAGCTCGCGCCCTGGTCGGCGCGCTCGCGTACTCTCCGGTAGTCGTCGAACGTGCGGAAGTAGATGACGTCGTCCGGCGCCTCGCGGAGCCGCCGCGGCCGCCCTCCGGTGGCGAGCAGGAGGGTGCCGTACTCGTAGACCGCACCCCGGTCGTCGGTCGCCCGCTTGCCCCCGGGGTCGAGCTGCACGATGCGACGGCCGCCGATCAGCTCGGCGCCTGTGTCCTCGGTCTTTCGCCAGATACTTTCGAGCGGATCGCCCTTCCACAGGGCCTTGGTGAGCGGCGGCCGGCTGTAGGGCGCGTGCGCTTCGGCACCGACGACCGCGATCGTGCCGCTGCCGTCCTCCTTCCGAATCCCGCGGGCCGCGGCGTCGGCCGTCATGCCCCCGCCGACGATCAGGTAGTCGAACCGGGCCACGTCTGCCTCCTGGGATGGCGACTACAGCGCATGGTAAGCGAACCGGTTCTCCTGGGCGAGGGTACGCGCCTGCTTCAGTCTTCGACGAGCGGCCGCCTGAGCTCGACCTCCCGATACGCCTCGCGCAACGCGCGCTCGAGCGACTCCGCGTCGTACGCACCGACATACCGTCGGTCGTTGATGAAGAACGTCGGAGTCCCGGCGACGCCCGCCGCCTCCCCGCTTTCCACGTCGGCCGCGATCCGGTCCGCGAACCTGGCGCCGGTCAGGTCGGCCTCGAACGCATCGGTATCGAGCCCGAGCTCACGAGCATAGCGGAGCAGATCCCCGAGCTGCAGCCGGTCCTGGCCCGCGTAGAGGCGCTCGTGCATCTCCCAGAACTTTCCCTGCGCCCCCGCGGCCTCGACCGCCTCGGCGGCGAGCGCCGCGTTCGGATGGACGTCGGGCAGCGGGAAGTGCCTGGGCACGAAGCGAGCTTGCCCCTCGAGCCGCTCGAGCAGACCCGGGATGATGGCGGCGGCACTCCGGCAGTAGGGACACTCGTAGTCGCCATACTCGACCAGCGTCACGGGGGCATCGGCGGGCCCGAGCAGATGGTCCCGCTCGGGGTCCACCGGGACGGCGAGGTCGGCGATCGGCGGGGCGACGCGGCGCTGGGCCCGCCGCAACCACTCGCGCGGAACCAGCGCGAGCCCCCGCAGCAGAAGACTGCCGACGAGCGACGCGCAGAGTGACGCGCCCAGAATCCCGATCTTGGCCTCCTCCAGCATCGGTCCCGTGTAGCTCAGCTCGGCGATGAGGAGCGAGACGGTGAACCCGATGCCCGCCACCGAGGACGTGGCGATCAGCGAGGGCCAGGACACCGCGAGCGGAAGCCCGCCGAAGACCCGGCGCGTCGCCAGCCAGGTCCCGACCGTGATGCCGACCGGCTTGCCGAGGACCAGTGCGACTAGCACACCGAGCGCGAGCGGCGAGGAGGCCGCGCGGGCCAGTACGTCGTCGCTCAGCTCGATGCCGGCATTGGCGAGGGCGAAGAGCGGCACCACCACGTAGCTGGTCCACGGGTGCAGCGCGTGCTGCAGGCGCTCGTTCGGCGAGAGGGAGCGGGTGATCCGGCGGGCCGCCTCGCTGGCCAGCGCGGCGCTGGGCTGCTCCCGGAAGGCGCGGGCCATGCCGGAGGCCCGCTGGAGGTCGGCGCGACGGGGAGGATAGGCGCTGGTCGAGAGCCCAACGGCGACGCCGGCCACCGTGGGATGCACACCGCCCTGCAGCGTGCAGAGCCACGCGGCCAGGCCGAGCATCCAGTACGGGGCGGCGCTCTCGACGCCCCTGCGGCGGAGCAGCGCCATCGCGGCCAGCGCACCCGCGGCGAGCAGCAGCCAGACCGGCTGCAACGCGTCGCTGTATGCGATCGCGATGATGCCGATCGCGCCGACGTCGTCCACCACCACGAGCGTCAGCAGAAAGATGCGGAGCCGGAGCGGGAAGCGATGGCCAGCGAGGGCGAGCACGCCGAGGGCGAAGGCGGTATCGGTCGCCATCACCATGGCCCACCCGCGCGCGGCCTCGCCGCCGGGATTGAGCGTCAGAAAGAGCAGGACCGGCACCGCCATGCCGCCGAGGCCGGCGATCAGGGGCAGCGCGGCGCGCCGGCGCTCCCGCAGCTCGCCGCGATCGAACTCGCGCCGGACTTCTAGGCCGATGACCAGGAAGAACAGCGTCATCAGCCCGTCGTTCACCCAATGCGCGAGATCGAGGCTCAGGCGGAGGCTGCCGAGGGCGACCGACAGCGGTGTGGACCAGAGTCGGTGGTAGCTGTCGGACCAGGGGCTGTTGACCCAGACCAGGGCGACCAGTGTCGCGGTGAGCAGGGCGACGGCGCCGCCGGCTTCGGTCTCCAGGAACTCGCGGAAGGCCGCGAGCCTCGGCCGAGCGAGGGTGCGGCGCCGCGGGGCACCCGGCGCCTCGGAGACGCTCGTCACCAGATCTCAGGGAGGAAGTCGTGCATGAGGAGGTTCCCCGCCTTGCATCGCCAGGACCCGTTCAAGACAAAGGGCCCGCTCTCGGTCAGCGGACCCTAAGTCGTTGCGCCAGCAGAGGCGCCGGTCGGAATCGAACCGACGAATCGAGGTTTTGCAGACCTCTGCCTTACCACTTGGCTACGGCGCCGAAGGACAGCAAACGTAATGCAGCACAATGGGTT
>DATABZ010000072.1:0-5741 GCA_036259315.1 Gemmatimonadales bacterium
GGGAATCGACGGCACCCGGAAGTGGAAGGAAGAGGGCTTCGACCGCGAGTGGCCCGAGCGCATCACCATGGACGAGGAGACCCGGCGGAAAGTCGATGAGATGTGGCCGCAGCTCGGGATCAGGTTGGCGGACAGGCGGACGGACGCAGGGGAGGACGACACGCACACGAGGCCGGCGGTTCGTGACCGTCCGCCCGTCCGCCCGTCCGCCAGTCCGCCCCGCCGAGGGCCAGACCTTCGCCGGCGAGTCCCTGCTCGTCCGCTACGTCAACTTCGTCAAGCTGCCGCACACGCTCTTCGCGCTGCCCTTCGCGTTGCTGGGAGTGCTCGCGGCCTCGACCATCGCGCCGGTCACGCTCCGCACCGTGCTGCTGGTGGTGATCGCCTTTTCCGCCGCCCGATGGGTGGCGATGGGGTTCAACCGCATCGCCGACCGGTTCTGGGACGCGAAGAACCCGAGGACCATGGGGCGGGAACTGCCCCGCGGCGCCCTCACGCTCTCTCAGGCCTGGGCATCCGTCCTGGTTGCGGCGGCAATCTTCATGCTGGCGGCGGGCGCACTCAACCCGCTGTGCCTGTTGCTGAGCCCTCTGGCGCTCGCGTGGATCACGACGTACAGCCTGGCGAAGCGGTTCACCTGGTGGCCCCACCTGTGGCTGGGGCTCAGCCTCGCCATCGCGCCGGTCGGCGGGTACCTGGCGGTGACCGGTCGCTGGAGCGATCCCGCCTGGCCGTTGCTCGCCGTCGCGGTAGCGGTGGCTACGTGGGTGGCCGGCTTCGACATCTTCTACGCGCTCCCGGATGAAGCCTTCGATCGCCGCGAGGGCCTGCGCAGCGCCGTCGTCCGCCTGGGCGAGTCCCGGGCGATCCTGCTGGCGAAGCTGCTGCACGGCGTCACCATCCCCGCGCTCGCGCTCTTCGGCTTTGGCATGGGCTTCGGGCTCTGGTACTACGCCGGCCTGCTGCTGGCGGCCGTGATCCTGGCCTACGAGCACAGCTTGGTGCGCCCCGGCGATCTCTCCCGGCTGGACGCCGCGTTCTTCACGATGAACGGCATCATGAGCGTCACCGTGCTCGCCTTCGCGCTGCTCGACCGGCTGGCCGGGTGACCGCCGTGGCGGCCCGGCGCCCCGTCGTGCTCGCGCTCACCGGCGCATCGGGCGCGCCCTACGGCGTCCGGCTGCTGGACGTGCTGGCGCGGCACCGGGTGCCCGTCTGGCTGATCGTGTCGTCCCACGGCATGCGACTCCTCGAGGCCGAGTGCGGGATCGAGTCGCTGGACGCCCTGTGCACCGCCACCGGCGGTGACTGGTCGTCGGTGGCAGCGTTTCCCGATGGCGATCGCGGCGCACTTCCCGCCTCGGGCTCGCAGCCGACGAGCGGCATGGTGGTGTGTCCCTGCTCCATGGGCACCGTCGCGGCCATCGCCGGCGGCACCTCCCGGTCGCTGGTCGAGCGGGCAGCAGACGTCACCTTGAAGGAGCGGCGCAAGCTGATCCTCGTGCCCCGCGAGACGCCGCTGTCGCTGGTGCACCTCCGGAATCTCGTCGCCGTGGCCGAAGCGGGGGCGACGGTGATTCCGGCCGCGCCCGGTTTCTATCACCGGCCTTCGAGGGTCGAGGAGCTGGTGGATTTCATCGTGCAGCGGGTGCTCGATCAGCTGGACGTGGACATCCAGATCGCGCGACGTTGGAGCGGCGAGGTGCCCGGATGACGGCGCGTGCCGGCTGGGCCCTGATCGCTGCCGCGGTCCTGGCGGCGTGCCGTGACGGCGACGGCGGCCAGGGCCCCGAAGACGAGGGGGCGCCGCCGGTCGTCGGCTGCACCGACGGCTCCACCGAGGGCTCTCTCACGCGTGTATGCTTCCCCGCGGATTGGAACGGCGACCTCATCCTCTACGCCCACGGGTACGTCCGGCCCGATGCGCCGCTCGCGGTTCCGGAGAACGTCGCGGGCGCAACGCCGGTCGAGGACCTGATCAACGCCCTGGGCTACGCCTATGCCACTACCAGCTACCGTGCCAACGGCCTGGTGGCCGACCAGGCGGTGGACGACATGGTGGCGCTGGAGGAGATGGTGCGGCGCACGGTCCGTCCCGATCCCTCGCGAGTCTACCTGGTCGGTGTCTCCGAGGGCGCCCTGGTGGCCACGCTGGCGGTGGAGCGGGAGCGCGGGCGCTACACCGGCGCGCTCGCGGCTTGCGGCCCAATCGGCGACTTCGCCCGGCAGATCGATTACCTGAACGACGTGCGGGTGGTCTTCGACTACTACTTCCCGGGCGTGGTGCCCGGCAGCGCGATCGATCCGCCGGTCGAGGTGCGGGAGGGATGGGACGGGACTTACGCACCGGCGGTCGTAGCGGCGGTCCAAGCCGATCCCGAGCGAGGGCACGAGGTAGCTGCGGTCACCGGCATCCCTGCCGAAGGGCTCGACCCCGCGACACTGGCTGCTGCCGTGGCCGACATCCTCTGGTACAACGTCCTGGGCACGTGGGACGCGCAGGAGCGCCTGGGAGGTCAGGCCTATGACAACGCGGAGAGAGCCTACCAGGGCTCGTCCGACGCCGCCGCCCTGAACGCGGGGGTCGCGCGCTTCTCCGCGGATCCCGCCGCGCGTGCCGAGCTCGAGCGCTTCGAGACCGGCGGCGACCCCTCGGCCCCGATCTCCATCCTGCACACGACCGGCGATCCGATCGTGCCGTTCTTCCATCAGCAGCGCTACGCCGAGAAGGTGGAGATCCGTGGGGCAGGCGGGCTGATCGAGCGAACCGACGTGGCGCGGTTCGGGCACTGCGCCTTCACATCCGCCGAGCTCCTGGGCGCGTTCGGGGCGCTGCCCCGGTAGCACCGTCCATGCGACTCGGCGTCATCTCCGACACGCACGGCCTGCTTCGTCCCGAGGTCTTCGAGGCCTTTCAGGAGGTCGATCACATCCTGCACGGCGGTGACGTGGGTCCGCCGGAGATCCTCACCGAGTTGGGCGCGATCGCACCGGTGACCGCAGTCTACGGGAATACCGACGGGTGGGACATCCGCTCGCAGCTCCCCCAGGTGGCCACCGTGGAGCTCGAGGGCTTCGAGATCGTCGTCACCCACGGCGACCAGTTCGGAACGCCCACGCCCGAGCGGGTGCAGGCGGCGTTTCCACGGGCCGAGATCATCGTCTTCGGACACACCCATCGGCCCGTCCTCACCCTGGTCGACACGGTCGTAACCGTGATGAATCCGGGTGGCGCCGGCCCGCGGCGCTTCAAGCTGCCGCCCTCGGTAGGGATCCTCGAGTTGGAGCCGGGAATCCCGCCCCGAGGGCGGCTGGTCCCGCTTGCGCCGTTCGATCCGGCATGACGTCATTCGAGAACTGAGGGATCCTGGCTGGCGAATGCGGAGATTAGGCTCCTCGGCCGTACACCACCGACGATCAGCGGGGAGCCAAAATCAGCCGACAAGTAAGTGACCGAGTAGCGTTAGAGCCCGAGCCGAACCCCCGCACTCACCGTCCAGTTGTGCGCGGTCTCGGCGTCCACGTCCACTGCGGTCGCCTCCCGGACGTCGAATTTCCCGATGTAGTCCTTGGCCATGACCTGCAGGCCGAGCCGCGGACCGAGCGGCACGTCCACCCCGGCGCCCAGATTATAGGCGAAATTCGTGGACCGCGTGGCGACGGGCGCGACCTCGAACTCCTGCCGCATGGCGCCCGCACCCGCCTGGACGAACGGGGTGATCGCCGGGCCACCGCGGTCACCAAGCGGCACGCTGAGCCGCAGCGCGGCGTCGTAGAGCAGAGCCGAGCTCCTGCCGACCGAGAGCCCGCCCACGACCGGCACGCCGACCTCGAGATCGGAGCTGGCGTACGCCACGTTCCCCACGAGCGCCAGCCCCCGGGTGAGCCCGAGGGTCGCCTCGGCGCCGAGCACCGGGCCGGCCGCGCCGCGCACGCGGGTACCCAGGGGCCCGTCGACGATGCTGCCGAACTTCATGTATCCCGCGTAGGGGGTGATGCCGAATCCCGAGCGCGCGCTCTGGGCCTGCAGCGGCGCGGCGAACAAGAGACCGGCGACGGCGCCGGCACAGAGCATCCGAACCATGACTTGCCTCCTTGATCAGGCGCTTCCGATCGGCGCCAAAGGGGCGCCGGCGGACCTGGGGAGACAGGCACGCTGAGTGCCAGGACCTGCAGTTCTTCAGGTTCTTGCAATAGTTGGTCTTGCGGCATCTCCACCCGATCTGGGCCCGTCGAAGTGTCCTGTGACGAGGACATCTGACGGGGCGGATCTCGTCAGTTGGGAAGCCAGTCCGTGAGCGGAGTGGTGCGGCGGAGTGCCTCCGGGTGGGCACGGAACCACGACATGAGCAGAAGAATCTCGTCCACCGACTCGAGCGGCAGCGGCCCCGGCGGAGGATCCGGCCGCGCGCACTCGGTCGCGACGGCCGCGCGGAAGGCTTCGGTCTCGATGGGCGTGCTCGGATCGGGGAACGACGCGCGGACCACGCCCTGCCGGATCAGGTAGATCCTGTCATCCCCGTACGTGCCCGGATCGCGATACACGAAGGTGAGCATGTCGACCGCGGTACGTGCCCGACTCGTCGCCGCGAGCAGCCACTCGAGGTGCTCGAACTTCTCCCGCCAGCGCGCGGCGACCTCGAACCGATCGGAGTTCGCGGCCTCCTGCATCGCGCCGACCACGCGGTCCATCGGCTGGATCGTGCGGCCTTCCAGGAACGCGATCGCCGTCTCCAGCCGCCGGCGGTACTCGCGCTCCGCGACGAACCCCGCGCAGGGGCCGGTGCAGAAGCCGAACTCGTAGCGCATGCACGCGGCCTGGCGCGTGGATCCGAAGAGATCGCCCTGGCCGCCGAAGACCATCGGCATGGCGGGCGCGCAGTCCCGGAGGCCGAGCAGGTCGTTGAGGGTCCTCACCGCCTCGGCGGTCCGCGCGAGCGAGCGGAACGGACCGTAGCAGCGGGCGTCCTCGCGCCCGATCGTCTCGCCGGCGAGCACGCGAGGCGCGGGTCCGCGGGAGACTTTGATGAACACCGCCCGTCGCGTCAGGTTGCCGCGATGATTGAAGTGGGGCCGGTACCGCTTGATCTGCCGCAGCTCGCCCAGGTAGGCCGAAAATTCGCTCGCCGTGTAGTCCCACGCGATGTCGCGCGAGGCGTAGAGGATCCGGGCTGCCTTGTCGTCCGGGTACTCGGCGCGGAAGTAGGTGAGCAGCCGGGTGCGGAGCCGCTTCGCCTTGCCGACGTAGATGATGCGCCCTTCGGCGTCGAGCATGCGGTAGACCGCGGGACGGTTCTCCGCGCGCTCACGGATTCGGCCTCTGAGCGCCTGGAGATCGGCGACGGGTGTCGGCGGCGGAGGCCGAAGCCTTCGGGGGCTCACGATTGACAGCGGTGGCAGAACACGGTGGTGCGCGCGTCGATCGCGTGGGTGCCCGTGAGCCTCGTACCGCAACGGCGGCAGGGCTCCCCCTCACGCCCGTACACCAGCAGCTCGAGCTGGAAGCTGCCTTCCTCCCCGGTCCCGGTGCGGTAGTCGCGCAGGGTCGTGCCGTTGGAGCGTATCGCGGCCAGAAGGATTCGGCGGATCTCCGCGTGCAGCCGCCGGTGATCGTCCGGCGTCAGCTTGCGCGCCGGCTTCGAGGGGTCGATCCCCGCAGCGAAGAGCGCCTCGTTGGCGTAGATGTTTCCCACGCCCGCCAGGTGTCGCTGGTCCATGATCACCTTCTTCACCGCCTGACG
>DATABZ010000073.1:0-7989 GCA_036259315.1 Gemmatimonadales bacterium
TCCTCTTCGCGGATCTGGAACGCGAGCGCGTGCTGGCGGATGTCGAGCGATGGATCGTGGCGCGCCTTTGACCCTGCTCTGGCGCGCCCTGCGGCTGCGCTGCCCTCACTGCGGAGGCGGTCCGATCTTCGTGAGCTGGTCGCGGCTGGTGCCCAACTGTCCCGTCTGCGGCCTCGGTCTCGAGCGCGGCGAGCATGGCTACTGGCTCGGTGCGTACTTCTTCAATCTGATGCTGATGGAGACGCTCTTCAGCGTGTGGGTCGTGGGGCTGCTCTGGTCGACCTGGCCCTCACCGCCCTGGACGCTGTTCCAGATCGGCACCATTGTCTTGATGGCCGTGTCGCCGTTCGCGTTCTTTCGGCATTCCAAGACGCTCTTTCTCGCGTTCGATCTCTGGGTGCGCCCCCCGACGGAGGAGGACTTCGTCGTTCCGCACGAAGCGGCGCGCCGACACCGGTCCGTGTAGTCCACTCCCGACCTCGGACGGACGCCCATGTGGATCCTGCTCGCCTTCGCAGCCGGCGCACTCCTCGTGCTCGTCGTCGCCAATCTCTCGTCCAGCTCCAAGAAGATCGAGCGCGAGATCGATCACCTGTATCCAGTGGCGGACCCGCAGTTCGTCCGCGCGATGGGGTCGCTGCTCGGCCCACCGCTCACGCCCGGAAACCGGATCCGCGCGCTCTGCAACGGCGACGAGATCTTCCCCTCGATGCTGGAGGCCATCCGCCAAGCGGAGCGCACCATCTGCTTCGAAACGTTCATCTACTGGTCCGGCTCGATCGGCCGGGAGTTCGCCGAGGCGCTGAGCGAACGGGCCCGCGCGGGAGTGAAGGTCCACGTGGTGCTGGACTGGCTGGGCTCGGACCGGATCGACGAGTCGTTGGTGGAGATGATGACCGACGCGGGCGCGAAAGTCGTGCGATACCATCCCCTCCGCTGGTACAACGTCGGCCGGCTGAACAATCGCACCCATCGCAAGCTGCTGATCGTGGACGGCCGGGTGGGCTTCACCGGCGGGGTGGGCATCGCCGACGAGTGGCTGGGCCATGCGCAGGACCCCGACCACTGGCGCGACTCGCACTTCCGGCTGGATGGCCCCGCCGTCGCGCAGATGCAGGCGGCGTTCATGGACAACTGGATCGAGACCTGCGCCCAGGTCCTCCATGGCGAGGAATACTTCCCCCGGCTCGAGCCCGTCGGGCCCCACGCCGCGCAGGTCTTCCGGAGCTCGGCCGACGACGGCAGCGAGAGCGTCCGGCTGATGTACCTGCTCTCGATCGCCTGCGCGGCACGGAGCGTACGCATCGCCAACTCCTACTTCGTGCCCGACGCGCTGGTGACCCGGATGCTGGTGGCGGCCCAGCGCCGCGGCGCCCAGGTGGAGATAATCGTCCCCGGGCGTCACATCGACCAGAAGGTCGTGCGCCGCGCGTCGCGCTCCCTCTGGGGTGCCCTGCTCGAAGCCGGCATCGCGATCTACGAGTACCAGCCCACCATGTACCACGTGAAGGTCATGGTGGTAGACGAGGCCTGGACCACCGTGGGGTCCACCAACTTCGACAACCGCTCCTTCCGGCTCAACGACGAGGCCAACCTGAACATCCTCGACGCCGAGTTCGCCGGGGCGCAGGCGCGCATCTTCGAGGAGGACAAAGGCCGCGCGCGGCGGATCACGCTGGAGGAATGGCGCCGGCGGCCGCTCAAGGAGCGGGCAGTCGAGCGGCTCGCCGGCCTGTTGCGCCTCCAGCTCTGAGCCGATCCGGCGCTACTTCCGGGCCGGGGCCTGCGCGCGGATCCGCTCCTCCTGCGCCCGGATCCGTTCCTCCTGCTCCCGGAGCTCGGGCGTGAATGCGGGACCGAAGTCTTCGGCCTCGAAGACCTGGCGGATCTCGATCTCCGCCTCCGAGTCGTCCGGGAAGGGGACCCGCTTCACCCACTCGATCGCCTCGTCCAGCGACTTCACCTGAATCAGCCAGAAGCCCGCGACCAGCTCCTTCGTCTCGGCGAAGGGACCATCGATCACCGTCCGCTTCTTGCCCGAGAACCGCACGCGGGCACCCTTGGAGCTCGGCTGCAGCCCCTCACCCGCGAGCAGGACGCCGGCCTTCACCAACTCCTCGTTGAACTTGCCCATCTCGGTCAGAAGCTCCCGGCTGGGGAGAACGCCCGCCTCGCTGTTCTGGTCGGCCTTGACCAAAATCATGAACCGCATCGTAGCTCTCCTCTTAGTGAAAGCCCCGTAACATCAGGCTAGTGGATTCGGGGCGCGGTCCACGCACCGCTCGGGCGCCCGGACCGGCTCTCACAGTGGCGTCGAACGCGGCGGGGCTGGATCGACAACCAGAGGCCGGCGGCTTCTTGACCGCCTCGACACCTGGGAGCATATTCGGGTGGGTACCGAACAAATACCGAAACCCGTGGGGCCTCTCATGATCTTCCTCGACCATCTTCGCAAGCTCAGGCCGCGTCGCTTCACTCCGGCGCTCAAGCCTACCACGTACTACGTGCCGGTGGTGAGCGCCGTCCCCGCCGTGAGCAGGGGTCCCCTGTGTCCGGAGTGCGCGGGGCCGCTCACCCGGGCGTCCGGCTGCGTCAACTGCCTGTACTGTGGCTGGGGCAAGTGCGGGTGAAGGAACCGGCGCAGCTCTCGCTGCCGGTCGATGCGGCGGGCGGGCGCTCCCGCGAGCTCAAAGTGCTGGACCAGCGCCGGCGGGGCACGCGGTTCCTTTCTCTGGAGGCGCGCTCCGTCCTCAACTCGCCCGCCAGCACGGGGATGGGCTTCTGGTCCATCAATCCCTATGTCGGCTGCGAGTTCGGCTGCACGTACTGCTATGCGCGGGACACGCACCGCTATGCCGTGGAGCGGGCGGAGCGGAGGTACGGTGGCCCGGTCGGCCACGCCGTGGGGAAGGCCCCTGCGGAGGGGCCTGCCTCCGCAGGAGCGCTGCCGGCGTGGCTCGACTTCGAGAAGCGCATTCTGGTGAAGACCGACATCGCCGACCGGCTTCTCCGTACTCTCGATCCATCGAAGCTGGGGCACGACTCGCTGGTGATCGGCACCGCCACCGACCCCTATCAACCCGCCGAGCGACTCTACGGGCTGACCCGAAGCATCCTGGAGGTGCTGACGCGCTTCCGCGGGCTTCGCATCGGGATCATCTCCAAGTCGCCCCTGGTCACGCGCGACCTGGATCTCCTGCAGCGGCTCTCGGAGCACAACGACGTCACCGTGAACGTCTCCCTCGCCACCCTCGATGCCCGGCTTGCCCGCCGGCTCGAGCTCCGCTCACCGGTACCCTCCGCGCGGATCCGCGCGCTGGCTCGCCTCAGCGAGGCCGGCATCCACGCGGGGCTGCTCATTGCGCCGATCGTGCCCGGCGTGACCGACGGGCGCGAGGGCCTCAGGACGCTGATGGCGGCGGCGAAGGAAGCGGGTGCCCGCTATGTGATCGGGTCGGCGCTCCGGCTCGGTCCCGCGGCGCGGCACCGCTTCCTTCCTCATCTCGCGGGCGAGTTCCCGGACCTGGCGGACCGCTATCGACGCCACTACGGAGATCGCGAAGGAGTGAGCCGGGAGTACCAGGAGGCGCTCACCCGCCGCCTCGAGGGGCTCCAGCGGGAGCTCGGGTTCCCCTTGGAGGCAGAGCACCACCGGCGGGAGCAGCTCGAGGGCCGCCGAGCAGCCGCCACCCGCCGGGTGGAGCAGCCGGCCTTCCTCTAGCTCCAGAAGCGCGAGCCTTGGCTGGCCCGGTCGAAGCGCGCTCTTGGCCTTCCCGGCTGAGCACCACCGCACCCACGACCAGCACCGCCGCCAGGCCGGTTCGCGCCGACAGGTCGCCGTCGCCCACCATCCACGCCAGCAGCAGCGCGATCACGGGATTCACGAACGCATAGGTGCTCGCCGCCGCCGCGGACGTCACCCGCAGCAGCCAGGTGTACGCCCCGAAGCCGAGCACGGTTCCGCCGAGGACGAGGAAGGCGAGAGACAACCAGGCGCGCTCGGTGAGTTCGGCGGCGCTCCAGTCCGAGGGCTCGCCCACGGCCAAACTGACTGCGAGGAGCGCGAACGAACCCGCGCCGAGCTGCATGGCCGTGGACTGCCCCGCCGAGCGAGGTGTCGCTCCGCGCCGCACGATCAGCGTCCCGACAGCCCAGAAGAGCGCGCTGACCACCAGCACGCCGCGGTCCAGCAGGGCGCCGGACCAGCGCTCGCCCGCGGTGAGCACGGCCACGCCGCTCACCCCCAGCAACAGGCCGAGCACTACGCGGCGCGACGGCGCGCGCCGCAGGAGCAGCGACTCCAGCACGACGAGCCAGAGCGGAATCGCGGTCATGAGGAGCGCCGCCTCGCCGGACGTCACCCGCCGCTCGGCCCAGGCGAGGAGTCCATGGCAGCCCAGGAAGAGAAAGGTGCCGGCGGCCGCGGCGGTGAGCCACTGGGCGCGCGTGGGGCGTTCGAGGGAGCCGCGCCACGCGAGCCAGACGAGCAAGAGCGCGGCGCCCGCGGCGCAGCGCAGCACCATCGTCATCAGTGGCGGGATCTCCGCCACCGCGTAGCGGATGGCGAGGAAGGTGCCGCCCCACATCAGGTAGACGGTAGCGAAGGCGGCGACGAGCCGCACGTGTAGGCCGCTGCTCACGAGGGGCCTCCGGTCCCGCTGAAGACGACCTCGTAGTGCCGAACCCGCTCGTCGCGGGCGACAAGGTAGCGCTCATCCTCGGGGTAGAAGACGGCGCGGCCGATGTCGTCGCCCGCGAAGCGGCGGATCGCGTCCTCCGAGTCCCAGAGGGTGACCAGGAGGAACTCTGCGCTGCCCTCGTCGAGGCGTCGAAGCGCGAGCACCCCGCGGTTGCCCGGCGTGGCCCGGTACTCGGCCAAACCGGTGGCATGGAGGTAGTCCAGGTACGCGTCGGCGTCCTCGGCGCGGGTGGCCCCCGCCCAGCTGCGAGCGATCATCGGTTCCTCCGGTCGGCGTGGCCCGAAACTGCCTGCACCAGTATCACAACCTATACCGGTGCAAGCTGCGCCATGCTCCTGCACCTGTCAAGAGCCGAATACCGGTGCTAGGTTTCCGCCATGTCACATCCTCTTCCGGAGCCCGAGTTCCTCTACGTCGGCGGCGATCCCGCGCTCGACCTGGTGAACACCGTCGACTGGACCGCCGACGGTCCGCGCCAGGACCGGCTCGGCACCTTTGCCCAGCTCACCCGCTGGGCGGAAGGCGCCGGCGTGCTCCGGCCCGCTGCGGCCCCGCATCTCCGGCGCGCGGTCGAGGAGCGGCCGCGGGCGGCGGCAGGGGCGCTGGCGTACGCGCATCGGGTGCGCGAGACGCTGCACGACCTGTTCGGCGCGATCGCGCGTGGGGAATCCCCGGGCCCCGCCCTCTCGCGATTCAACCGGCTGTTGGGCGATGCGCTTGCCGGTCTCGAGGTCGCGCCTGGACCGGGATGGAGCGGTGCGGGATACCAGTGGCGGTGGAGGGGGCAGGACACCGATCCGAAGGGCATCCTGTGGCCGGTGCTCTGGTCGGCCGCGAGCCTGCTGCGCTCCGAGGAGCTGGCTAGGGTGCGGGTGTGCGGCGGGGACGACTGCGGCTGGATGTACGTGGATCGGAGCCGCAACGGGCTTCGCCGCTGGTGCCAGATGCGCACCTGCGGCACCCGCGAGAAGAGTCGCCGCAGACGCCTGGGGGAGTCCGTGTCTTGACCGGGCTTCCGGCGGGGGGCCATATTCGAGATGAGCCGAACAAACCCCGAACCCGGAGCCTCGCGCTCGTGCCCCGCGTTATCCTCTTCGTCGATCCCCCAGCCTTCTGCACCACCATCGAAGCCCTCGTCGCTCCCGCGCTCCGGACCCGCCCGGTCGCAGTGGCACCGCCCGGCGCGGAGCGGGCCGTGGTGCTCGCGCTCTCGACCGAGGCGCGTCGCGCGGGGGTCGCGAAGGGGATGATGGTGCGCCAGGCGCTGAAGCAGTGCCCCGACCTGGTCATCATCCCGCCCAACCCGCGGCTCTATGCCAGAGCCTCGCGTGCGCTGCACGAGATTCTCCGCGCCTATGCGCCCGTCATCGAGCCACGCGGCTACGGCCACGCCTTTCTCGATCTCACCGGCACCGGCCGTCTGTTGGGCCCGCCGGTGGACGTCGCCCTGCGGGTTCGCCGCGAGGTGCACGAGCGGCTCCGGTTTCCGCTCTCGGTCGGTGTCGCCGCCAACAAGCTGGTGAGCCAGGCGGCGGTGCGAGCCGACCGCTGGTCGGACGCCAGTGATGATAGTGACGCGCTGGTGGTGCCTTTCGGCGTCGAGGCCGGCTTCCTGGCACCCCGCCCGCTGGTCGTCATGCCCGATCTGCATCCCCGGGTGCGCAGCCGGCTCGACGACTACCAGCTCGACCTGATCGGCGAGGTCGCGGCGATCCCCGAGAGCGCGCTCTGCGCGGTCTTCGGTAACGCGGGCCGCACGCTGCGGGCGCGCGCCCTCGGCATCGATCCCCGCCCGGTGCTGCCGCCCGAGCGCCTGGCGGAGCTCACCGCTTCGCACATCCTCGCCACCGACACCAACGATCTCGCCGTGCTGCATCCGCTGCTCCGGATGCTGGCCGAGCGGCTGGGTCGCCGGCTCCGCCGCGGCCATCTCGTCGCCCGCCGGCTGCGGGTGGAGATCGGGTACGCCGATCACACCGAGTCGGCCCGCGCGGTGCCTCTGCCGGACTCCGCCCTGGATGCCGACCTCTGGGAGGCCGCCCGCCGCGCCTTCGCGCTGGCGAACAGCAAACGGATCGCGGTGCGCGGCGTGACGGTGAAGATGGAGAAGGTGGAGGAGGTGAGCGGGCAGCTGGAGCTGTGGAGCGTGTTCGAGGGCGGACAGGCGGACGGGCGGACAGGCGGACGGGCGGACCAGTGGAGTGCGGAGCAGCTGGGTGTGGCCCGTGCGCTGGAAAGTCAGGATGTGGCTGGGAGCAGACCGTCCGCCTGTCCGCCTGTCCGCCCGTCCGCCGCTCTCCAGCATGCCCTCGACCGCATCCACTCCCGCTACGGCATCCGCGGCGTGACGCGCGCCACCCAGCTCGCCGCCGCCAGCCGCGCCGGCCACTGACTATATTCGGCATTCATGCTCTCGAAGAAAGCCAAGTACGCCATCAAGGCGCTGCTCGCGCTTGCCGAGCGGGGCCGCGACGAGCCGACGCGCATCGCGGACCTCGCGCGCGAAGAGCAGATCCCGCCCAAGTTTCTCGAGCTCATTCTCCTCGGGCTCAGAAACAACGGCATCCTCCAGAGCCGGAAGGGCAAGGGGGGCGGCTATCTGCTCGCCCGGGATCCGGCAGAGATCTATCTCGGTCAGATCGTTCGGATGTTCGATGGTCCACTGGCGCCGGTCCCCTGCGCCAGCCAGACCGCCTACGTGCGGTGCGCCGACTGCACCAATGAGGCCGTCTGCGGGGTGCGGCTGGCGATGAAGGAGGTCCGCGACGCCACGGCCAAGATCCTCGACGGCACCAGCATCGCTTCCCTTCATCGCAAGGTAGAGGAGGCACCGCCGGCCGACTCATCCATCACGGTCATTGTCCCGACCTGACGCATTTGACGCTCGGGTAGTCATATCCCTGGGCGTCCTGCTGGTTTCAGAACTACGCCCACTCCCCTCCTCGATGGATGCAGCGCCCGTGGCGTGTTTGCTCGCTACACTCGAGCCGCCGCCAATGGTCATCGCAGAACCCGGTAGCGCTTCCTAAGTCTTGGCAGTTCAGGTAGTTCCCCCCGAAAAACTTCTGGTATCCGATCCCAATGCTCCCGGGCATGTACTTTGCCATTACTCTATCGACTAAGTAGACTAAATAGCTGGGCAGTGGCCCGCAGGCTGGAGGACGGGCCACTGCCCAGCCTATCTAGTCTACTTATCCGATAGAGTAAATGGGCAAAGTGCATGCCCGGAGTCATTGGGATCGGATACCAGAAGTTTTTTCGGGGGGAACTACCTGAACTGCCAAGACTT
>DATABZ010000074.1:0-32063 GCA_036259315.1 Gemmatimonadales bacterium
ACGCGCCGCGAAGGAGACCTGGCGCGGTTTGCCCGGGCTCCGTAGCAGAGCGTTCTCCAGCGTCCCGGAGGAGCCCCCACTCCCTCCGCTCGCGCAACGAGCGCCTGTCTACTGGTACTGGATGTACAGCGGCACCGGATACAGCCCCTCGATCACCTGCTCGGGCGTCATCAGCCCGTCGTCCCCACAGCCCACCAGCTCGAACGTCACCCGATCGCAGCTGGGCTCGTAGCCCGGCGCCCGCGCCCTCGGGCTGCGGTCGTTCTTGTAGAACAGCTTGAAGCCGGTGTACTGCACCGGATACGGCGAGATCCAGAAGCGGTAGGCGTCCTGCTTGTGGTTCGGGGTGCCGAACCCATCCATATGAATGACGACCTGCACCCGCGGATCCAGCCGAATGCTGTCCGTGTTGGTCAGCATCTTCCGGTTGAACCGATGGACCACCAGGACCTTGGGTGGCAGCTCGTGCTCGGTGACCAGGTTCCCGAGCACCTCGATCGCCTGGTTCACGTCGGCGGCGTCCAATGTGCCGATCCGCTTGCCAGGCACCCCGCCGCCCTTCATCGCGAACTCGGGGTCGAGGCCGAGATGGACGTACGGTCGCTGGAGGAACGGGACCAGCGGCGCAAGCTCCGCCTCGACGGTGCTCTGCCCGGCCTGGATATCGAGGAAGAGGATCCATCCGCGCTCCTCGGCCCAGGACGCGACGGTATTGATGAGGCTGTCACCCATGCGAAGCCGGTACTTCTTCCCTGGTCCCGGCGTGGCCTGAGCGACCGTCGCGATGAGATGGAGCGCCGGCATGACCTTCCGCCCGGGATCGGCCAGAGCCCACCGCATCGCGACCTGCTCCAGCCGGGGGAGCATCGAGTCGGGCGGGACCTGCCCCATGATGCCCATCCGGGTCGAGCGCGGGTTGCCGTAGTACGCGACGATCCGATGCTCGGGCAGCAGCGCGCCACGTAGCGGCGCGGGCCCCGGCACCGGCCACTTCGCCGAGTCGGCCGGGCTCAGGACGAACGGACGCCGGCCGCGGGAGCGCCCGGCGGGACCCCTGGCACCGGTGCTGTCGTTCGGCCCGTTTCCGGGGAGGCTGTCATTCGAGGCGCTGTCTCTGGACGCGGAGCTCGTCGCTCCGGTGTCCGGCGGCGCCACGACGGGCCGCGGCTCCCACACCTTCGGCTTTGGAGGAGGCGGCTCGGCGGCCGCCGGGTCGGCAGGGTTGGCCGGCGAGCGCGGCGAGTCGCCGCACCCTATGGCCATGCCGATGATCGTTACCAGGGCGAGACCGATGGCGGGGGGCGACAGCATGCGGCCTGCATGGTAGTCGCAGGCCGCGTCGCTGCCAAGATGGATGGAAGTCCTACAGGCCGATACGGAGACCCGCCGTGAACGGCCATACCCAGGAGTTGGTGGTCCCCACCTCGTCCTCGTCGCTGAAGGCGATGTCGCCCTGCGGGCTCAGCACGAAGCTCAACCGCGGGCTCAGCCGGTAGGCGACCTTCGCCCCGACGTTGATTGCCGGATAGGTGTTGGACGCCCCCCCGTCGACGTCGAAGGTCATGGCGCCGCCGCCGGCATTCAGGATCACGGACCATGGCCCCTGCCCCTCAGGCACCACCGCGTAGCCGATCTTCGCGATGTAGTGGTACACCTTCACGTCCGGTCCTTCCACTCCGCCGAACTCCGCGCCGGAGTGGAAGCCCAGGTCCACGTCACCCAGCAGCCAGATGTTCTCCGCTACCTGGTACCCGAGTCCCGCTCCGATGCTGGGACCGCCATCCACGGCGTCCGAGATCTCGAAGGTGGGGACGTTGAACCCACCTCGTCCCTCCAGTGTGAACCGGTTGGCCGCCTGTGCCTCGGCAATCGAGGCCGCGCTCAGCAGCAGCCCAGCCGTTACTCCTATACTGCGCATCATCGTATCACTCCAAGTTCGATTGGTGGTCTAGTTCAGTCCTGTAGCACCAGCAGGTCGAACGGCGCGCCGCCGCCTTTGGCATCCAACGCAATGGCGGTGCGCACCTGCCCGCCCGCCAGGCTGAGCTCGCCGCTGTCGATCACGGCGATCTTGCTGCCGGCTGGCGTCACCCGTACCTGGTACTCCCCGGCGGGCGCCTCGATGTAGTCGGCGACGTCGCCGAGCTGGTCGGCCTGGGTCACGGTGGCGTTCCCCTTCGAGAATCGTCGCTGTGGATTACTTGGCGTAGGCCGGCTGCCAGCGGTGCTGGATGGCCTTCCATTGCAGCACCTGGTACAGCGCCGCCAAGCCGACCAGGAGGTACACCGCGCGGCTCACCGGACTCAGGTTGCCGAAGAGGGTCCCCACGATGTCCGAACCCGTGATCCCGACTACTCCCCAGTTGAGGCCGCCGATAACCAGAAGCACGGCGGCGACGACGTCCAGCTGTTTCATGATATCCTCTTTGTCGAAGTTTGTTGTATAACAACTGTCGAGCAAGTTAGCGGCGAAAGCACTGTGCGTCAAGCTCTGGTCTAGGCCAAATATTGACAGGAGTTCGACAGCCACCTATTCTGTTGGGGTGACTACCTCCGGCTATTCGGACATTCCCAGATACCCCGTGCGACTAGTCGCCCTGCGCACCGGGCTCTCGCCCCACGTCCTTCGCGCCTGGGAGCGGCGCTACAGCGTGGTGAGCCCGACCCGAACCGAGGGCGGCCAGCGCCTGTACTCCGATCTCGATGTCGAGCGGTTGCTGCGGCTTCGCCGCTTGACCGACCAAGGCCATGCGATCCGCAGGGTTGCCGGGCTGCCACTGGATGAGCTCGCTCGCCTCGAGGAGGAGGCCGTCGAAGCCGCGGAAGAGGAGGCCCTCCAGCTGCGCAGGGGCCGCGACGCCGCGGCAGACGCCGGGCCGGCCGCGCCCAAGCCCGGCCAAGAGGCAATCGCGTCCGCGCTGCAGGCGACTCGCCGGCTCGATGCCATCGACCTCCAGGCCATCCTCGAGCGTGCGGCCGTCACCCTTGGCGTGCCGGTCTTCATCGATGAGGTGGTTGGACCGGCGCTCGTGCAGATCGGACATGGGTGGGCCCAGGGATCGCTGTCCGTGGCGCAGGAGCACATGGCCACGGCGGTGTTCCGCCGGGTGCTGGGATGGTTGTTCAGGGTGTACGAGGTGAAGGGGAGCGCGCCACGGCTCGTCGTAACGACACCGCCGGGCCAGGTGCATGAGCTGGGCGCGCTGATGGTCGCGGCCAGCGCGGCCGCCGAAGGGTGGAACGTCACCTACCTCGGTCCCAACCTCCCGGTCGCCGAGCTCGTGAGTGCGGCGCGGCAGGCGGATGCCGAGGCGGTGGCGATCAGCGCTGTCCACCAGCCGGAGGGCACGGACCTGAGAGCCATCCTGCGGGACATCCGGACCGGTCTTCCGGATAGTGTGCCGCTTCTCGTGGGAGGAGCCGCGATGCCCGCGATCCGCCGCGACGCCGATACGGCGGGCGCGCTGGTGATCGACTCGCTGCCGGAGTTCCGGACCGTGCTCCGCCGGCTGGCCGACGAGCAGCGCAAGTGAGTCGCCGCGACGAGCTGGTGCTCCTCACCGGCGCGACCGGTTACGTGGGAGGCCGACTGCGTCGTGCGCTCGAAGCGGACGGGCGGCGGCTCCGCTGCATGGCCCGCAGACCGGACTACCTGCGCACCCGCGTCGCATCGGGCACCGAGGTCGTCGCGGGCGATATACTGGACGTTGGCTCGCTCGAAGACGCGCTGCGCGGGGTGCACACCGCCTACTATCTCGTCCATTCCATGGGGACCACCCGGGACTACGAGCGGAACGACAAGGAGGGCGCCGCGCTGTTCGCCCATGCCGCCCGCCGAGCCGGCGTGCGCCGGATCATCTATCTCGGCGGGCTCGGTGAGGGAGAGCGCCTCTCCCGTCACCTGGCCAGCCGGCAGGAGGTAGGCCGAATCCTGCGCGAGTCGGGCATCCCGACCCTGGAGTTCCGGGCCTCCATCGTGATCGGGTCGGGGAGCCTGTCCTTCGAGCTGGTCCGAGCACTGGTCGAAAAGCTGCCGGCGATGGTGACGCCGAGCTGGGTGGACACACCGACGCAGCCGATAGGCATCGAGGATCTCGTGGCCTATCTGCTCGCGGCACTCGATATACCTAAGGAAGAGAGCATCGTCTATGAGATCGGTGGACCCGATCGGGTCTCCTACGGCGACCTCATGCGGGAGTACGCCCGCCTGCGAGGGCTCGAACGCACGATGATCTCTGTCCCGGTGTTGACGCCCCGGGTCTCGAGTCTGTGGCTGGCGCTGGTCACACCGGTATACGCGCAGGTGGGCCGCGAGCTGATCGATGGGGTGCGCAACGCCACGGTGGTACGAGACAAGAGCGCCCTGTACGATTTCCGGATTCGTCCGCGGGGCATCCGCGAGGTGCTGGCCCGCGCGCTGGTCAACGAAGACCTCGGCTTCGCCGCGACGCGGTGGTCGGATGCCCTGTCCTCACTGCCGGGGCCGCGCACATGGGGTGGAGAGCGATTCGGCTCCCGTCGGGTGGATTCCCGTGCCGCGTGGGTAGCCGCCCCGCCTGACGAGGCCTTCCGGCCGATCATGCGGATCGGTGGCGACACGGGCTGGTACTACGGAAACGGCTTGTGGCGGCTGCGGGGGCTGCTCGATCTGGCGCTCGGTGGGCCCGGGCTGCGTCGCGGCCGCGGGGATCCGGAGCTGGTGACCCCGGGCGATGCGATCGACTTCTGGCGCGTCGAGGCGGTCGAGCCCGGCCGGCTGCTCCGCCTGGCGGCCGAGATGCGGCTCCCCGGCCGCGCCTGGCTCCAGTTCGAAGTCACACCCGCGCGGGGCGGCAGTCTGATCCGGCAGACCGCGCTCTTCGATCCGGTCGGACTTCGCGGCCTGATCTACTGGTACGCGCTCTGGGGTATTCACCAGATGGTGTTCGCCGGGATGCTGCGCAACATCGTTCGAGTCGCTGGGGGTGACCGGCGCGGCGGTACGGCTGAGCCAGGCTACTCGGAGAACGGAACGTCGACCACGAGCCCGTCCCGAGCCACGACCGTCTCGGGGAAGATCGCCCGCGCCTCCGCGAGCAGCTCGGGCGCGTCGCGGGTGTAGCGCGGACTGATGTGGGTGAGGACCAGCCGCCGCACGCCCGCCTCCACCGCGACCCGCGCCGCTTCGGCGGCGGTGGAGTGGCCGGTCTCCTTGGCGCGCTCGAGCTCGTCGCTGCCGAAGGTGGCCTCGTGGATCAGGAGGTCCGCGCCGCGGGCCGCCTGGATCACGGCCAGGCTGGGCCGGGTGTCGCCCGAGTAGACCAGCGTCCGACCCCGGCGCGGGGAGCCCACCAGGTCCGTCGGCGAGATGCTGCGGCCGTCCTCCATCACGATCGCCTCGCCCTTGTGCAGCCGTCCCCAGAGCGGGCCCTCGGGAATGCCCAGCTCCCGCGCGCGATCGGGGTTGAACCGGCCGAGCCGAGTGTGCTCGACCAGCGAGTAGCCCACAGTGTCCGGCCGGTGCTCGGTCTCGAAGACGACGATGTCGTACTCCTCGCGGCCGAGCCGGTCGCCAGGGCGGATCTCGCGGATCTCCACCGGGAACTTGTTGCGCTCGATGCCCAGCGCGACCGCGGCCCCGAGCACCCGCTGGGCACCGCGGGGTCCGTAGAGCGTGACCGGTGCCGAGCGGTCCTGGAGCCCCATGGTCCGCAGGAGGCCGGTGACGCCCAGGATGTGATCGGCGTGGTAGTGGGTGAAGAAGATCTCGGTGAAGGAAAAGCCCACCCCGTACCGCATCATCTGCCGCTGGTTCCCCTCGCCGCAGTCGAAGAGGATGGTCTCGCCCTCGCGCTGCACGGCGAGCCCGGCGACGTTGCGGTCCACGGTCGGGGTGGCGGCGCCGGTGCCGAGGAAGGTGGCGGTCAGCATGACCGGAGATCCGCTTCCTGCGTCGCTAGAAGATCTCTACGGTGACCGGGATCTTCCCGGGGTTCTTCTTCAGCTCGTCCAGCACCTCCTTCATGGACTGGGAGAGCTGCCGAATGTCGGTGTAGAAGCCGGTGTCCGTCACGAATTTTCCCAGCGATCCCCGGCCCTGGTTCAGGTTGAGGAGCAGGGTGTCGAGCGTGGCGCCGGTGGAGGTGAGCTGGGCCGTCATGTCGGCCAGGTTGCCGGTGAGGGTGTCGGCCCGGTTGAGCGTCCGGGCGAGCGCGGGGTTGGCGAGCGTGCTGTCGAGCCGGGTGGTGAGCTGCTCCAGGCTCGCGAGGCTCTTCGTGAGCTGCGCCGTGGGACCCCTGTTGGGATCGCCGTACACGCGCATGGTCCGCTCCGCGGCCGCCAGCGTGCCTTGGAGCGCGTTGAGCGTGGCGTACAGCTCGTCCGCGGTGCGCTTGTTGACGATCTGCTGGGCGCCGAGGAGGACGCTGTCGGCCCGGTCGCCCAGGCTCTGAGCCAGATCGGTCAGGCCCTCTCCCTGGGTTCCGATGATGACCTGGTCACGGGTGAGCTGCTGGGGGGCGTCGCCCGGGTTGAACTCGATCGCCGCGTCGCCCACGAAGCCGACCGCGACGATCTGGGCAGTGGCATCCACTCGCGGAACGATGCCTTCGGGCAGAGAAATCATCACCAGCACCTTGCCCACGTCCACCAGGCGGACGCGCTCCACCTTCCCCACCGGCACGCCCGAGATCCGCACGACCGAGCTGGCCTTGAGATTGCCGGCGGTCCGGAACTGGATCTTCCAGAACTCGTCTTCGTCCGCCACGATCGACCGGCCGCTCAGCCAGGCCGAGCCCGTGATGAACAGCACGATGGCGAGGATCACCAGACCCCCGACGGTGACCTCCCTCTTGTAGCTCACGTCCATGTCGCTCTCATGCGGCGAAGGTGGCGTCCGGGAAGTCGCGCTCGAGGAATTCCTGGACCTTCGGGTTCCGGGACTGCAGGAACTCCTCCTGGGTGCCCTGCTGGACGATCCTCCCCCCGGTCAGGAGCGCGAGCCGATCCGCGGTGCGGAAGGCGCCTCGTACGTCGTGGGTCACCATCACGCTGGTGACGCCCAGCTCGTTGTCGAGCCGCTTCACGAGGCTGTCGATCACGTCGGCGTTCACCGGGTCGAGGCCGGAGGTGGGCTCGTCGTAGAGCAGGTACTTGGGGCTGCCCGCGATGGCCCGGGCGATGCCCACCCGCTTTCGCATCCCTCCCGACAGCTCGGCGGGGAACTTGGTCAGCACCTCGGGCGCGAGGTTGACCAGCTTGAGGCAGCCGGCCACCCGCTCCCTCGCGTACTCCTCGTCCCGGTACTTCTCCCCGTCCGTGATGCCGAGCCGCACGTTCTCCATCACGTTCATGGAGTCGAACAGCGCGCCGTTCTGGAAGACGTACCCGATGCGGGAGCGAAGCTCGGCGAGCTCCTTGCGCCTGAGCTTGCCGACGTCCTGGTCGTCCACCACTACGGTGCCCGAGTCCGGGCGGATGAGACCGATGATGTGCTTGAGGAGCACGCTCTTGCCCGTGCCGGATGGGCCCAGCAGCGCGAGCGTCTCGCCTTCCTGGACGTCGAGATCGACGCCGTCGAGGACCACCTGGCTGCCGAAGCGCTTGTGGACGTTGCGGAGGAGGATCATCTAGGCAAGCAGCAGGTTGGCGAGGAGGACGTCGAGCAGCAGGATCAGCACCGAGCTCGCCACCACCGCTCCCGTGGTCGAGCGCCCGACGCCTTCGGCGCCCTGCTGGGTGGTGAAGCCCATGTAGCACGCGATGATGGTGATGCAGCCCGCGAAGAAGAATGCCTTGATCACCGAGTAGGTGGCATCGAACGGCCGCCAGAAGGAGCGCGCCCCGTAGGTGAAGTCCTCGTTGCTGATCGGAAGGACCATGGTCATCGAGAACCAGCCGGCGAAGATGCCCATCACATTGGCCAGGATGACGAGCACCGGAATCATGAGGAATCCGGCCAGCACGCGCGGCACGATGAGGTGCGACCCGGGCGAGCGGCCCAGGCTCTCGAGCGCGTCGATCTGCTCGGTGACCCGCATCGTGCCCAGCTCCGCGGCGTAGCGCGCGCCGATCCGGCCGGCGAGGACCAGTCCGGTGAGCACCGGGCCGAGCTCGAGGACGATGGACTCGACGATGACGCCCGCGAGGAAGTAGATGGGGATGGTGCCGGTGAACTGGTACCGCGCCTGGAGTGCCGTCACGGCACCGGCGAAGCCGGAGATGAGCAGCACGATGAAGAGACTGCCGACCCCGATGTTCCACGCCTCCGTCATGGTCCGCGGCAGCCACACGCGCCACTCGACCAGGCTCTTGATCGCGTCCCACATCAACAGGGACACGCGGCCCACGTGAGACGCGGCATTCAATGCCCAGCGGCCGACGAAGCGGCGAAGATCGAGAGTCTGCGCGTCCATGGTGTCCGGGTCCGATAGCGCCTTGGGTCGACCGGACGTATCTTCGCCCCCCATGCCGCGTAAGTCTAGGGCCGACCGCGCGCTTCAGGTCTCCCGCTTCCGCCGCCGCCTGCTCCGCTGGTTCCGCCGGAACGGTCGCGACCTCCCTTGGCGCCGCACCCGCGATCCGTACCACATCGTGGTGTCGGAATTCATGCTGCAGCAGACCCAGGTGTGCCGGGTCGAGACGTACTACCGCCGCTTTCTCGAGCTTTACCCGTCGGTCGAGTCGCTGGCCGCGGCGCCGCCCTCGGCGGTGCGGGAGAGCTGGGAAGGGCTCGGCTACTATCGCCGCGCCGCGAATCTTCACCGGCTGGCGCAGACCGTCGTCCGCGAGCACGGAGGCGTCGTGCCGGCGGATCCCGCGACGCTGCTCCGGCTCCCCGGCGTGGGCCGCTACACGGCGGGAGCCGTCGCCTGCTTCGCCTACGAGCGCCGGGCCGCCGCCGTGGACACCAACGTCGCTCGTGTGCTGCGTCGCGCCTTCCACCCCCGGCTCCGCGAGCCGCCGACCGGGCGTCGACTCTGGCAAACCGCTGCCGACCTGCTTCCCCGCTCCGGAAAAGGCGCGTGGGCCTTCAACCAGGCACTGATGGAGCTCGGCGCGCTGGTCTGCACCGCGCGAGTGGCGCGATGCGGCGGCTGCCCGGTGCGAGCGGCCTGCGCGACGGGCGCACGATGGCCGGACGGGCATACCATGGGCGGACGGGCGTACCATGGGCACTGGTAGCTCGGGAGGTCCCTCGGGCATCGGCGCGTCCCTGAGCACATGCCGGGACGTCGCTCTCTTGCACTCCTTCTCCTCGCCACTGCCGGCCTAGCCTGTGGTGACGACGACGCCACCGCACCGAGTCCCGAGCCCGATGTCGCGGCCCTCACGGTCGGACGCCAGCACGCCTGCCGGGTGACGGTGGCAGGCACCTACTGCTGGGGAGGCGGCGAGGACGGCCAGCTCGGCATCGGTGCCGCTCCCGTCACCGCGCCGCCCACCCTGCTGATGGACGCGCCCGAGCTCGTCTCGCTCGCGGCCGGCTCGACCCACACCTGCGGCCTCGACGACGAGGGGGTCGCCTACTGCTGGGGCTCCGATCGCGATGGCCAGCTGGGCTTGGGCGTCCAGGCGGCCGAGCGCTGCGGCGCGCTCCCCTGCGCCACCCGGCCGACGCCCCTGGCCGGCGGGCTCAGATTCAGGATGCTGGCCGGTGGGGAGGTCGGCCGCGAGCCGGTGGGCTCGACCGTTCGCTTCGACGAGCCGGTGGAAGTGAGCGGTGGGCTGCGATTCACCAGGCTGGCAGGAGGATCCGGCAGCTACTGCGGCATCACCACCGAGGGCTCGACCGTGTGCTGGGGTCGGGGCACCGAGGGCCAGCCGGGGTCCGGCACCCAGGACCGTTCCAGCCCCGTGGTGGTGCCGGGACTGTGACGGACGCTGGCTGGAGCTACCGCACCAGCGCGCCCGCTACCAGGGCGATCAACCCGAGTACTCCCGCAATCGATGACGTGACCCGCTGCCGTTGGCGCAGCTCGTCGAAGTAAGCGGCCCCCGGGCCGCTCGGATCGAGACGTCCGAGCTTCGCGGCGGTCGGGAGGCCCACCAGCAGGACGACGAGGGCGCCGAGAATGCCGGCGCCCTGCATGACCACCAGGGGGAGGCTGAACCCCACCAGCTCGCCCATCCTGGCGGTGACCGAGAAGGTTAGGATGAGCCCCGACAAGACGGTGAGCAGCGCGCCCGGCGCGACGATGGACTTATGGACCGCCGCCTGCGACCGCACCACCGCACCGAGGCCGCCGCGGTCCTCCCGCTTGGCGGCGATGCCTGCGACCATGGCGGCGAGCCCGCCACCGAGCCACATGGTGAAGCCGAGCAGATGGAGGAAGAGCCAGAGGCGGATCACGAGCTGATGGCGGAGAGAATCGCGCCGTCGATCGGCTGCCGGCCCGAGTAGCCCGCGTCGATCTCGTGCCAGTGCGTGATCCGCTCCTCCCCCAGCTTCCAGCAGAGGAAGATCGGCCGGTCCTCGCGCAGTGAGTAGAAGTCCACCAGGCCGGCGTCGAACCCCTTGAACACGCAGCCGACCGCCTCCAGCTCCTGGAGGTAGCGGTTGATCCGGTCGGCATGGCGGGTCACGTCCTCCCGGGCCGCGAGGAGCTCGCCGGTCTCGCCCCAATCCGCCCGCGCGCCGCCGGTGAGCAGCTCGAAGCGGGACACCGCGGCCCGCCAGGCGGGATACTCGCGCGTCAGGTCCTGCACGATTCCCCGCACCAGCGGCAGCGTGCGCTCCGCCTCCTCGAGGCTGAACAGCTTGAAGTCCGCCATCGTTGTCACCCCCAGACGATCTGAATGCCCGCCACCTGCTCCGGGTGGCTGATGAAGCCTACCACCCTGCGGTCCCCATCCACCACCGTGATCGTGGGCCGGAGGTGCGACTCGTTGGGATCGAGATCCATACGGATGGTGAACCCGTCGAGCTCCTGGTCCGGTTGCACCACGGGCGAGTTGGTCCGCATCAGCGTGTCGGCCCGGGTGTGCCACGGATGCTTGCCCTCCGCGAGGCACCGGGTGACGAGATCGCGATCGCTCAGCGTTCCCAGGAAGCGGCGGGTGCGGTGGTCGTCCACGACCGGCACCACCGAGATGTTGCGGGTCTTGAGCATGATGGCCACTTCGCTGGCCATCGCGCCCGCCACCGCGACGTGCGGGTCGGCAACCATCGCTTCGGAGGCTTTCATCCTGCACAATTTGACCGGTGCGTGATGCGGGTCAAGGTCGAGTGGCGATGGAGAGTGCTTCCCGGGCGGCGGCGTAGCCGCTGTCGGCGTACTGCGGCACGCGGTCCACTCGGAACGTGGCATCGCGCTCGACCTTCGGCCGCACGTAGATCAGCGGCGGCCGCGCGGGATCGGCCCGCCAGAGGGCGAGCTGGGCGGCGGTAGCGTGCGCCATGAGCGCGCCGACGGCGTCGTCGTGTGCGCGCACTATAGGCGGTGCGGTCGTGGGAGGTGCGGTCGTGGGCGGTGCGGCACCGGGCGGCGCGCCCGCCACGTCGAACCCGGGCCCGACGTCGACGGCGACGACCGTCTCCCGCGCCAGCGTGGCGGCCACATCCAGCGGCAGAGGCCCCCGCAGGCCACCGTCGCCGCAGCGGCGGCCCATGAGGCGCACCGGTGGGTAGTACACCGGTAGCGCGCAGCTGGCGCAGAGCACGTCCACCAGGGGCGCGTCCTCGCCGCCCTCACCGAACAGCAGCAGCCCGCCGGTGTCCAGGTCCACCACCGTGACCGTGAGCGGGACGCGAAGATCGGCGAACCGGCGTGAGGAGACCAGCTGCTCGACCGCGCCCCTGAAGGGCGCCGGCCGGAGGAGGCCGGGGGCGAACAGCCCGCGGACCACGGCGAAGGGCTCTTTCACCACTCCCGCCCTTCCCACCCGGCCCAGGTTCGCGATCAGCACGTCGCGCCCCTGGCTCCCGGCGAGCGCCGCGGCGATCACTGCACCCATGGAGGTGGCCACGTAGCGGATCGGCGTGAGACCCGCCTCCTCGACCGCGATCGCGGCGCCGACGTGGGCGGCGGTCTTGGCCCCGCCACCGCTCAGCACGAGAGTGACGCCGGACGGGCTCACGTCCGGCGATGCTGCTTCTGCCGCCGGCGGTGCTCCTCCGCGCGGGTGTACCGCTCCCGCTCCTCGTCGGTCTCCGGCACCAGGCGCGGCACCCGCCTGGGCTTTCCCTCCGCGTCGATCGCCACGAAGACGACGTGCGCCGTGTTGGTGTGGCTGCGCTCCCCGGTGCTCACTCGCTCGGCGTACACCTCGACCGTGATGTCCATGGAGGAGTTGCCGACGTAATCCACGGTCGCGGCGCAGGTGACGAGAGCCCCGACCGGGATCCGCTCCTTGAAGTCCACCCGGTCGATGCTCGCCGTCACCGCTGGACCACCGGCGTGCCGAATCGCCGCGACAGCTGCCGCCTGGTCGACCAGCGCCATCAGCTCGCCGCCGAAGAGATCGCCCCGCACGTTCTGCATGTGGGGCATGACGAAGGTGGTGATGGTCCCGACGGCGGAGGACATCGGGCGGGAGTCCGGGTTCATGGAGCCGCTCCCAGCTCAGTAATCCACCGGCCTGAGGTAGTACTCGCCTATCGCGGTCGCGCTCAGCATGGCGACGGTCGGCAGCCGCCGCTTCCAGTGGGTGGAATCGAGGCGGCGGCGCACCAGTTCGATCTCCTCCTCGCTGAAGCCCAGTGGCACGATCTCGCCGGTGCGGTAGCCGACCAGGATCCAGTGGAGGATGGCATCGGCGCGGGGGTAGGAGATCCCGAAGTCGCCCTCGTCGGTCTGGCCTTGAATCAGGTCGGCGCTCGCCGGCTTGGAGACGATCACCTCCGGCACCTTCAGGTGCCTCGCCAGGGCCCAGACCTGGGTCTTGAAGAGATCGCCGATGGGATTGACCGGAGGAGAGTCGTCCGCGTGCCAGGTGAAGTAGCCGAGGAGGCGCTCGGTCTTGTTGCCGGTCCCGAGCGGGAGCGCGCGGTCGGCCGCCGAGAGGTCGAACAGGGTGATCATGCGCGCCCGCGCCATGATGTTGCCGAGCCGGCCGGGCTCGTGCCCGCCGCCGATGGCGGCTGCCAGGCCGTCCACCGCAGCGGTGATATCGACGGTCCGCGACTGAATGCCAAGCGCATCGATCACCAGCCCGGCGTGCCCCAGACTGTCGGGGCTGGAGGTTCGGTACGGCATCCGCACCCCGGTCACGTTGCCGGCGCCGAGCGCCTCCGCTGCAAGAAAGGCAACGACGGAGCTGTCCACCCCACCGGACAACCCGATGACCACTTTTTCGAACCCGCGCCGGCGCTGCACCTCGTCGCGCAGGAACTCGACCAGCCAGCGGCGGGTAAGCTCGGGGTCGATCTCGAGGGGAGCGGCGGACGGGCGGACGGGCGGACGGGCGGACCGGCGGACCGGCGGACCGGCCCCTGAGACGTCCTCGGATGTCCCACCGGCGCTCGTCCGTTGGTCCCCCGATCCGCCCGGTCGGCCGTCCGGTCGGCCGCCCGTCCGGCCTTTCTCCCGCCTCGCCGCATGCAGCGATCCCAACAGGTGCGGCAGCCGCATCTCCAGGTCCGCCAGCAGCGGGAGATCCGTGCGGGCGCGGGTGATCTCCTCGAAGTTCAGCTCCGCTGGGATCAGTGCCTCCTCGAAGATGGGCCCCTGCGCGGCGAGCTCGCCCCGCGGCGTCGCCACGATGGACCCGCCGGGAAAGGCTTTACCACCTTCAAAGCCCACGAGTTGGGCCAGGACCACGTAGACCCCGTGCTCGCCCGCGATGTCCTGGATGATGCGGCTCCACCGGGCGAGGCTCGCGGGCCGCCCGGCGCCGTCCTCGCCCGGCACCGGTCCCCGCGCCGGGCTCGCGCTGGGCACGATGATGAGCTGAGCCCCGTCGAGCGCAGCCAGCATCGGCGTGAATGAGTGCCAGGCATCCTCACAGACGAGGATCGCCGCGCGGCCCCAGGCGGTATCGAACGCCTGCACGCTGCGACCGGCCTCGACGAACCGCTCCTCGTCGAATACACCGTACGTGGGGAGGAACACCTTGCGGTGGACGTGCCGAATCCCCGACTCAGGGCCGCCCAGCGAGGCGTACATCGCCGAGTTGTAGAGCCGGTTCTGATGGAGCTCGTAGAAGCCGAGGGCGACGTCCAGCGGCGGCGCCTGGGCCTCGCGGTGCTGCCGGGTGAGATCGGCGAACAGCCGGTCCGCGGTCACGGCGAGGTCGCGCACGCCGCCCTCGAGGAAGTAGCCGGTGAGCGCCGTCTCGGGAGCCACGACGAGGTGCGGTGGCTCCGCCCACCCGGCAGCCTCCCGGAAGTGAGCGCCGAGACGGCAGAGGTTTTCCTCGTAGGCACCCTTGTGGGGTCGCAACTGCGATATGGCCAGGCGGAGCACGTCGGGAAATGTATACGAGCGGAGCCGGACGTCACGAGCACTCGAGCTGTGGGCACGCCCCGACAGGCTGTTGTCACGCAGCAATGACACGGCAGGTCTCTCTCGTGGAGAGCGATCCGTCAGGCGACCGGTCCAACTCTTGCATCAAAGTTGAAGGACGCCCGCGGAACGAGCACCCTCCCCTGTCTTTCTGGCTCACACATGGACACCCAGCCGCCTGCCGTGATCCTGGTCGTGGACGACGAGGCCGCCGTGAACCGCCTGGTCACTCGGTATCTCTCGCACCTCGGCTACCGAGTGCTGGATGCGACTTCGGCTGAGGAAGCGCTCGCCATCGTACGGCGGGGAGCACCACGGATCGACCTGGTGGTCAGCGACGTGGTGATGCCGGGAACGGGAGGCACCGAGCTGGCGGCCGAGCTCCTGTCCCGCGCACCAGGCCCGAGTGTCATTTTGATGACGGGGATGTTGCCGCCGGAGGTCGAGCGCCTGCACATCCGCGGACAGATCGTGCCGGTGGTCCGGAAGCCCCTCGACCTGGACCAGCTCCAGCAGCTCCTCCGCGTTACCCTGGACGGCTACCCACCCGAGGACGAGGTGGACGCGGTGGGCCTGGCAGGCTAGTCCGCCACCTCCGGGTAGTGGCGTCTGCCGCATTCGGGGCAGAAGGTGTGACTGAACCGGGCGCTCGACCGCGCCGCGATGTACTGCTCCAGCTGCCGCCAATCTCCCGCCTCGTCTCGAATCTTCTTGCAAAAGCTGCAGATCGGCAGCAGCCCCTGGAGCGCTCGCAGTTGTCGCTCCTGCCGGACCAGCTTGTCGACGAGCAGGGCCGTTCCCACCAGGATGACCACGTCGATCAGCGAGTCGGTCACCGCCACGGGCCAGGGGGACGGCAGGGGCCAGCGGAGGAAGAAGGAGAGCCGAAACAGCGGCAGGAGGAGGGCGAGCGCGGCACCCACCCTCACCCCGTGCAGAACCGTCGCCAGCGTCACGGGGAAGACGAGGAGGATCGCGAACTGGATGTAGGGTCCGCTGTAGTACTCCAGGATCATGATGGCGATCGACAGCGCCAGCCAATGATGGACTCGAAGACGCCGCAACCGCTCGATGAGCACAGTCCCTCCGTCCGTTTCCTCTCGCCCGCCGAGCGAGTCGATCACCCGGAGGCGGCGCACGGTGGTTCTCTGAAACCACCCTGATGTCGTCCGGCGTTGGCGTGCCGGGGCCGCAGTGATCGGCGGTCAGGTCCCAGCCGGAGCGCCGCGCTGCCGCGAGATCGCCAAGCGCAGCAGGACCGCACCGACCAGACCTGCAGCCAGCGAGCCGCCCAGCACACCCACCTTGGCCGCCAGCAACGGTCCCTCCGACGCGAACGCGAGCCCGGCGATGAAGAGCGACATGGTGAAGCCGATCCCGGCGAGCCAGCTCACGGCGTGGACCGCCAGCCACGACGCGCCGGCAGGTCGGTCGGCCAGCCCGAGCCGGACGGCGAGCCACGCCAGCAGGGTGATGCCGAGCGGCTTGCCGAGCACCAGGCCGAGCATGATACCGAGGGAGATAGGATCGGTGATCACCTCACCGAGCGGTCCCTCGAGACGCACGCCGGCATTGGCGAGCGCGAAGAGCGGCATGATCCCGAACGCCACGATGCCGTGCAACTTGTCTTCCAGCTTGAGCAGGGGCGCCTGGGCAGCCTCGGAGAGACGCTCGATGTCCTGGAGGGCAGCCTGCTGCGCGGCGTTCGTCAGCAGCGTTTCGCCCGGTCGGCTGCCCTTCTCGAACTCCTCCAGGGCTCGGCTTGCGCTGCGTCGGAACTGGTCGGGGTCGATGCGAGTGCGCGCGGGAATGGTCAGGGCGACCAGGACCCCGGCCACCGTGGCGTGAACGCCTGACTGCAGCACCGCCACCCAGAGCCCGAGCCCGAGGAGCGCATATGGGGCCGGGTGCCGCACACCGGCTCCGTTGCCCAGTGCGAGAACGCCCAGGATGGCCCCCGCCCAACCGAGCGCCGCCCAGGAGAGCTCCCCGGTGTAGAACAGCGCGATCACGAGCACGGCACCGATGTCGTCCACGATGGCGAGAGCCGCGAGAAACACCTTGAGTGCGGGTGGCACTCGGGATCCGAGCAGGGCCAGGACACCCAGGGCGAAGGCGATGTCGGTCGCCATCGGGATGCCCCAACCCTGGGATCCGGGTCCGCCGGCATTGAGGGATACGTAGAGCAGCGCCGGCCCGATCATGCCTCCGAGCGCACCCGCCATCGGAAACGCAGCCTGCCTCGCCGATGCCAGCTCCCCGACCAGGAACTCTCGCTTGATCTCCAGCCCCACGACGAAGAAGAAGACCGCCATGAGCCCGTCATTGATCCAGTGGTGAAGCGAGAGTGTCAGCCCGAACGAAGGACTGCCGATGGTGACTGGCTGCTCCCAGAGATGGTCGTAGCCCGCCGCCCACGGGGAGTTGGCCCAGAACAGCGCCAGGACGGTGCAGGCGAGCAGGACGATGCCACCGGCCGACGCCTTGTGCGCGAACTGCTGAAAGGGCTGGAACGCGCGCTCGGCCAGCGTCCGCTCAGGGCCCGTTGGTGCAACGGCTGCCACCGTCTTCCTCCTCGAGTTGGGGACCCTTCAACCGGCGCAGCAGCAGCTTACCTTTGGGTGCAGAGCCGCGGCGGTGCCACCCCGCGGAGCACTCGCCCATAACGGGAGGAACGGAAGCTGTCTGTCCGGCTGGTGCTCATTCGACACGCGCATACCGGGGCCAATGGAGGACCGGGGGGACGAGCCGTCCTGCAGGGCCGAACGGATCTGCCCCTGAGTCCCCTTGGTTGGCGACAGGTCGGCCTGCTCCAGCGCAGACTGTGCGGCGGGCCCGGCTTCGGCGCGATCTACTCGAGCCCGCTCCGAAGAGCCCGGGACACGGCCGCGGCCCTGAGCGCGGCCGGGCTGGGCCCGTTGTACCTCTGGCCCGAGCTTCAGGAGATCGACTGTGGCCACCTGGACGGCATGCCGCTGGTCGAGGTGGAGCGGAGCTTCCCCGATCTCTGGGCGGCGAACCTTCGGCAGACCGACGAGCACTTCTGTTGGCCCGGCGGGGAGACCTGTCGCGAGTTCCGCAACCGCTGCATCGATGCGGTCACCGGCCTAGCAAGCCGTCACCAAGGCCGCATCGCGCTGGTGACCCACGCGGGCGTGATCGGACAAGTCCTCGGCTGGCTCGCCGGGACCAGTCCGGCGCGCTGGGAGCCGTTCCGCCCGGGGAACACCGCCATCACGGAAATCGAGTGGCACAACGGCTCCGGAACCGTCATCCAGCATGACGACCGGGGGCACCTCACTCCGCACGCCGCCTAGCCGCCGCCCGGCCCTCAACTCCAGCACGCATCCGCCCGCCGGAGGATCCGGAGCCACTCCTGCGCCGAGCGCAGGGCGCCCGCTGCCTTGGACGCGGATGTCCTCTCGTTGGCGATGACCCACAGATGATAGGACAGCGCTCCCGCGAGTGCGTTGGAGGCGCCCGCCAGCCAGTAGGCGGCTCGGAGGTCCTTGCTGAGCCGCGCCTCCAGACCTCGTGCGGCCAGGTAGCCCGCGAACAGCGTGTCGTGGCGACGACGGGTCTCCGGCTCCCATTCTGCGAGCGACTGGAGCCACGAGCTGACGTCCTCGAGTGGTGATCCGATCCTGGCGCGACCCCAGTCCAGCAGCACCGGCTCGATGCGACCTTTCCGTCGGCGCAGGATCACGTTGCCGGAGTGCAGGTCCCCGTGAATGACGCTGGCGCGGAGCGGGCTGAACGCCAGAAGTTGACGGCGCAGCGCGGGCAGCGCCTCCACCAGCCGGCGAACCCAGCGGATCCCTCTCCTCACCGCGGGAGGCGCCGGGCGCCGGAAGCGCTCCAGCTGCTCGAGCGTGCGTCGGGCCGAGGCGAGGAGCTCGGTCTCGTAGTCCCATCGAGAGAGCGAAGCCACCGCCTCGCGCGCGGGCTCCGCCCGGTGGAGCAGGGCGACCCGCTCGAGTACGGACCGCGTTGCGGTCACATCCCGCCAGGGCCACCGGGAGGCGGGTCGGAGCGCCTCCAGGTAAAGCACCGCCCTATCGGGTGCAGGACGCTCGGCGGCGAGGAGGCGCGGCGCCACCCCCGGGCAGGTCGAGAGCAGCCTCTGGTAGACACTCGCCTCACGGGCCGCCTGCCCGGCGAGGCGCTTCACCACCATCGTGTGGACCCGGGCCTTGCCCAGCGGATCACGGTACCGGACCGCGAGCCGCGTCACGCTGGCCGACTCGAGGCCGCCACGGAGAAGGCGTTGGTCCAGGTGCAGCTCACCGGGATCCGCATCGTGCATGCGCGCCAGCATCGCGCGAACCGATGCGATATCGCGGTCGGGCCACTCCATGCCCACAACGTAAACCCGCCGGCGTCGGCACTCTACCCTGCTGCGGAGCGGGTCATGGTCGGCACCCGCCGGGGATGATACCTTCCACGCCATGCCGACCACGTTCCAGGCCCTCGAGCGGGTCCCCAATGCTTGCCAGATCCTGCCCAACGTCGTAACGGGCGGCCAACCGTCCTCCGCCGATCTCGAGGCCTTCCGCGAGTCTGGCGGCGACATCGTGGTGGATTTGCGGGATCCCATGGAACCCCGCCCGCTGGACGAGCCGGCCACGGCCGAGCGGCTCGGCCTCGAGTACATCGCGGTGCCGGTGACCGCCGGCACCATGACGGACGAGACGTTGGAGCGCATCCACGGCATTCTGCGGAACGCGGGCGACCGGCCCGTCTTCGTGCACTGCGGCAGCGGCAGCCGGGTCGGGGGAGCGCTGCTGCCCCACCTGATGCTCGAGCACGGCATGGAGGAGGAGGACGCGGTCGGCCAAGCGATGCGAATGGGCCTCCGCAGCGCCGACCTGCTGGAGTGGGGCCTGGATTACGTCCGGCGAAAATCCTCTCCAGGCGAGTAGCCGGTCAGCCGCGGAGGCGAGCGCCCGTACTAGTCGGGTAACCGGTGGAGGGGCGCACCAAACGAGAAGGCCTCCGGAGTTATCCGGAGGCCTTCTCGTACTCGCCGGGTGATAGGGTCGGCGCGCTGGCTGTCAGATCAGTCTCACCGTCCCGTTACCGCCGCCGACCACCACCCGACGACACACCGCCACCCCCGCCTCCACCACCGTCCCTGCGGCCGCCACCCCCACCGCCCCAGCTGCCACGCTCGCCGCCGCCGGAGGAGCGGGGCGCCGCACGCGGCTCGGAACGGGGTGCGCTGCGGGGCTCGGCCCGTGGCTCGGAGCGCGGCTCCGAGCCCCGCACCGCACGAGGCTCCGGCCTAGGCTCCGCCCGGACCGCGCGCGGGCGCTGATCGTCGTCCGCGCGGCGGGCGGTCGGGGTCTCCGAGCGGGAGCGCTCCGAGGTCGCTCGCCGGGGGCTCACGTCGACCGGCATCGCCTCCCGTCGAGCGCGCGGCTCGGCGGCGGTGCGGGACGGCTCGGTTGCGGCACGGGACGGCTCGGCCGGGCGTGCGCGGCGGGCTTCGATCCTGGTGGGATCGGTCCGCGTGGGCTCGGTCCGCCGTTCGGTCGCGCGCCGCGGCTCGGCGTTGCCCCTAGGCTGGGTCGTGCGCCGAGGCTCGACCTGGTCGCTTCTTCCAGAGCCGCCGGTGGCGCGCCGGGCCACGGCGGGCTCCGACCGGCCACCTTCACGGTCCACCGCACGCCGAGCCGGCGAAGCATTCTCGGGCTCCGTGAACCGCGAGACGGGCGGAGTGTAGACCGTGTTCACCGCACGACCGAACGTGTACCGCCGGTCGCGATAGTCGCCGTTCACCGCAAGGCTCCGATCGCGGAACCGATAGGGCGAGTAGGGCCGGTCCCAGCGCCCGCGGTCCCAGCGCCCGTGGAAATGGTGCACCACCGTCCGGTGGCGGTACGGATAGCCCCAGTAACGGGGATAGTAGTACACCGGGCTGTAGAACACGGGCCGGTGGTAGTAGGGCCGGTAATACCAGGGATCGTAGAAGAACGGATCGTAGAACGGGTCGTACACGTGGTGATACGGGCCGTAGTAGTGCCGCCGGTAGAGCGGCCGGCCGAAGAACAGGCTCACCGAGAGCCCGCTCCCGCAGCTCCGATAGTAGCCGCACCCGAAGTCGTCGTAGTAGAACCCGGTGGAAGGGCGATACGAGTAGTCGTCCGCGTACACCACGCGGTCCACCACGTAGTAGCTCAGGACGTCGTAGTCGAAGCTGCCCTGCGCCATGCGGCGCACCAGCTCGGTGAGCTCCGGCTCGGCATCCTCCGGCAGCCGCTGTGGCGCCAGAGCCCGATAGTCCCAATGATCGCTCAGGACGAACTCGTCGAACCGGAACGGCGTGCCGGAGACGGCCGCGTAGACCATTCCGCGGCCGGACCGGTCGCCCACGTCGAAGGCGTCGCGTCCCCCGCGGCCTTCCACCTCGTACTTCTTGCCGCCGCGGACGAAGTTGTCGTCGGTGGGATCGAGCGGGAACAGGACGCGGACGTGCCCCTCGGTGTCGGTCTGAAGCACGACCAGATAGCCGTCGTCCTCGGTCCGCACGTGCACCCGGGCGCGGTCTCCGCGGAGGAACCGCCCGTCATTGTCGATCCAGATCTGGATCGGCGGATCGTCCGTCTTGGCGGCCGCCGCTACGTTCGGCTCCCCCGCAAAGAGGAGTGGAAGGAGCAGGGTGAGGGACATGGCGCCTCCCTGAGACTACAGTTGCCTTGCTGAAAGTGTGGCGGTGCACTGCGTTAGACCGGCTCTGCGGCCTGCTGCGAGCCCCGTGCCACCATCTACCTGTGTGAAACATAACCACTTAGGGTGGCAGAACGTTCCCGGGTCGTCCTCTTCCGGGGCCTGTACGCTGTTCGGACGAGGACAGTGGGGGGGAGTTAAGCAATCTTCAGCGGGGCTCCGCTGTCAGCCGGGCGAGTGCCTCCCGGGCTTCGGTCACCCGGCCCTGCAGCTCGGGGTCGGCCTTGTCCCACAGGTGGAGGAAGCGGCCGTAGGCCATTGCCGCCGAATCGGCCTTGCCCGCGGCTTCATAGGTGCGGCCCAGCGCGAGGTAGGCGAGCGGCATGAGGAATACCGCATTGTCGTTGAACCCATGGCGAAGACGGGTGATCCCTTCCGCTCTGGTCCGGTCCTGTGCCGCTAGAGTCAGCGCGAGCTGAAGGCGGAGGAAGGAGACTTCGCCCCGGCCAGCCCCGGCCGTCACGGACAACCCATCACGCATTTCGGCCACGCCGTCGGCTGTATCTCCCTGGACCAGGTGCGCCCACCCGAGCGCGGCCTTGAGCATGCCGCGGTTAATGGTCGAGTCGCTCGTGCCGTCGGGCGCCCGCATCCCCTCAGTCGCTCGCTTCACTGCCTCCTCCGGCTGCCCCTGGGCGATAGCCTTTACGGCGTCGACGTAGGCGAGTCTCTGTGGACTCGCCAGATCCTCCATCTCCACCGCCATGAGTGAGTCCGCCCGCGTGCCGCCGTACGAGGGCGGCGCCAGTCCCAGCGCTACCGGCCAGCCGAGGAGTCCGGCGGCTGCACCAGGGGACCGTACGGCGACCGTGTCCACCAGATCCCTCGCCTCGCGCAGCCGGCCGAAACCGACGAGCATGTATCCCCGCTCCAGAGCCTCGTGCTGCGGGACCGGCGAACCGGCCGGTAGGGCGGCAAGCAGTCGTGCTCGCCTATCGAGGATGGTGTCCGAGGTAGCCGCCTCGTCCCGGTAGGAGGAAAGGAAGGCATAGAATCCGATGTGCGGCACGGCGGCGAGTGCCGCGCGGACCGCGCTCTCCTCCGGCGCAGGGCCCCAGATGAGTGCGCCGCCGACCCGGTGCGCCTCCACCCTGCGCGGGGTCGCCGTCCGGGAGAAGATCTGCAGGTAGCGTTGAAACCGAACGCTGTCCCGATAGATCATGGAGATCTCGAGCGGGTGGACCACGGCCGGTGTGAGCGCCGAGTCCCCGGCGATCACGCTGTCGAACGCCGCGATGATGCTGTCGGGGCTCCGGGGCTCGATAGGCTGGAGGTGGTGGAGCGCTTCGGCGTAGGTGTACCAGCCCTCCAGATCCTCCGGGTAGTCGGCCACGTACGCCCGCATCGAGTCGATCGCGGTCGGGGAGCCCTCCTCAAACCTGCGGTATCCATCGAGCAGCCTGCGACTCCGTGGCGGAAGCCGGTCGGCGAATCGGTAACCCGCCTCGGCAGCCTGAACCGACGCCGGGCTGCCGTATCCCCCGGTCCAGCCGAAGATCAGCGCACGACGCAGGTGGGCCAGCGCAAAGGTCGAATCCACTTCCACCGCGCGGGTGAAGTGGGCAAGGGCGGAATCGAGTGCGAAGCGGCGATAGTAGTGCTCCCCCTGGAGGTAAGCCCGTAGGGCGGCAATGGAGTCGGTGGTGAGGGACCCGAGATCCAGGCTCGGCAGCGGCTCCCGCGAGCGCCACACGTCCCGCAGCAGCGCGACGCTCAGCCGATCCACCAACGGCAGGATGCTGTCGACGGGCCCGTCCACCTGTGCCCGGCCCAGCCGCTCGCCGCCGGTGACGGCATAGAGATCGGCCGCCAGTCGAACACGCCCGCCGGCGGACACGGCGCTGCCGGTCACGACCGAGCCGGCGTCGAGCTCCCGGCCGAGGGCAAGCGCCTCCTTCAGGCTCTCCGGCTCGCCCCCGCCGCGCTCGCCCCACTGCTTGAGCACGAGCCGCGGGTCCACGGCGGCGATGCCGCCTACGCCCTGGAGGTTCGTGGTCAGCAGGTCCACCATGCCTTCGCCCAGCACCTCGACGCCCTGGCCGGACGCGGAAAAGGGGAGAACCGCGATCGTCTCCGCCTCTTCCGTCACCGCGAGCTTGTCAGGATGGGTCGCGATCCAGGCCACGGCGCCGGCCGCACCCGCGGCAATCGCGGCCGCGACCACCACGGCCATCACGGTCTTCCGGCGCGGGCGAGCGGCCGACCGCGTCTGCCGCAGCGCCGTGGCGAGCGCCACCATGTCGGGATAGCGGTCCGCGGGGTCGATCGCCATGGCGCGGATGATCACGTCCTCCAACGCGTCGGGCACGTCGCTCCGAATCCGGCCCACATGGGGCCGCGGCGCCGTCATGTTGCGGGCGAGGACCGACTGAGCGGAGCCGCCGGCGAACGGCGGGCTGCCGGAGAGCATCTCGTAGAGCACGCAGCCGAGGCTGTACTGATCCGCCTTGGCGTCCACCCGGTCGCGGCCGGTGGCCTGCTCCGGCGCCATGTAGTTCGGCGTGCCGATCGCGAGTCCGATCTGGGTGAGCGTGGTGCGGTCGCCTCGAGGCTCGGCGTCACCGGGCCGCTGACCGGTCGCGAGCGCCTTGGCCACACCGAAGTCGGCCACCATGGCGTGGCCGCCGCTCAGCAGGATGTTCTCGGGCTTGATGTCGCGATGCACTACGCCGGCGGCGTGGGCGTAGGCGAGAGCATCGGCGACCTCGGTCGCGAGCGAGATCGCGTCCTCCACCGGCAGCTGTGTCTCCCGAGCCAGGCGTGCGCGCAGCGTCTCACCTTCGACGTACGGCATGACGAAGTAGGGCGTCTGCCCACCTGCACCGTCGTCGATGGTGCCGGAGTCGAAGACCGGGAGGATGTGGGGGTGTTGGAGCCGGGCGGCGAGCTCGATCTCGCGCAGAAAGCGCGCGATCCCCGGGGGCCCGCTGAGCTCCGGGCGGACGACCTTGATCGCGACCGGGCGGCCGTGGCGCAGGTCGCGCGCAAGATAGACGGTGGCCATCCCACCGGCGCCGATCTCGCGCTCGAGGGCGTACCGTTCGCCGAGCGCCGCAGTCAGCCGCTGGAGGGTATCGCTCATGGAGTGCCGGAATCTACTGCGTCAGATACGTCTCGAAGAACCCCTCGCCCCGGTCGTGCACCGGCTCCCCCAGCACACTCCCACTCAGCTCGAAGCTGCCTCGCATCTGGAGAAACACCCGCCGATAGGTGGACGCCGTGACCTCGCTGGCGAGCGCGTGGCCCACCCGTACCGATAGCCTCACCGTGTCCGCCTCCCACGTGCCGACGAGCGTGAACCGCTCGGGTGCCCTTGCGCCTCGCAAACCGTCCGCCGGGCGGCTCCCGTGATACTCGATCTCTCCGAACCGCAGCACGCGGCGAACGCCGAGCGAGTCCACCATGGTGAGAAAGAAGGGCGAGCTGCCTGAGTCCTCCGGCCCATACACACCGCCGTACAGCAAGCTCAGGCGCTCCCCCTGGGCCGCTCCCCACTCCCAGGTGACGTCGCGCCAGACGCCCCAGTTGTGATCGTGGTACGCCGGGATGTCACGAGCCTCGATGCAGCGGGCGCCAGCACAGAGCCGGCCCGAGGCCGTGGCCGCGAGCGCCGGCACGACGTAGCCGGAGAGGAAATCGTCCTCGCGCAGCTCCACCGGCGGGAAGTAGCGGTTGGGCTTGGGACGCAGGACGAGGTCTAGTCGAGCGAGGCCACGGTCCCCCCGCGCCTCCACGTGCAGCCGGTACTCGCCGTCGCGCTGTCGGACATGGCTCCCGCCGATCGTCACGTCCGCACTCGCGGTATCGAACACCACCGAAGAGGAGCTCACCTCGGCGGTGTAGCGGTCGTGGCGTCCGTCGGGCCGCCGGTGGGTCACCAGCATCCCTCCACCCCAGCGGTCGTCCCGCTCCGACAGGCTTACCTCACCACCGATCAAGTACGTGACGTACCACCACTCGTCCGGCCCGACCACCAGGTTGAAATAGTGCCACTCGGCCCAGGTGGAGTCGCGCCGCTTCGGCAGATGGAACCGGTCCAGCTCATCGTAGAACTGCTGCGGCGTCGGTGCGATGTACGCCGAGTCCGCCGGTGAATCCCGCCAGCGGCCCTCCAGTACGTCGAGGCCGGCGCCGAGCGCGGCGGCGCGGCTCGGGATCTCGCCGCCGGCCCGCACCGCCGTCGGCACGCAGCGGCTCGCGGCGGGACAAAGGTAGAGCAGCTTTCCCTCGATCGCCGGGGCTACGGTGCGCACGAGGTCGTCGTGCCGTTCGCCGCCGAGCGCCTGCCGGGTGAGGAAACGGGCGCGCTCGATCGTAAAGAACATTCCGCCCAGGCCGCCGGTGCGCATGGCCTCGATGTCGATGCCCTGCGGCAGCACGGTGAGCTCACCGCCCCCGACGAGTGACACGTCGCGGGACTGGTTCAGCATCGCCTCGCCGACCGACAACAGGACGATCATGACGCCGACACCGATCGAGAAACCGAGCAGCAGGAAGAGCGAGCGGACTTTCCGCACCAGGAGGTGGCGGAAGGCGAGCGTGGTGATCACGCCGAGGCTCCGCGATCGTCCGACACGATCCGCCCGTCCAGCATGTGGACCACGCGTCCGGCCTCCCCGGCGAGGCGCTCGTCGTGGGTCACCACCAGCAGCGTGGTCCCGTCCCGATTGAGCCGGCGGAACAGATCGAGGATCTCGCGTCCGGTGGCGGCATCCAGCTCGCCGGTCGGCTCGTCGGCGAGGAGGATGGCAGGTCGATTGGCCAGCGCCCGGGCGATGGCGACGCGCTGCATCTCGCCGCCCGAGAGCTGGGTGGCACGGTGGCCCTCGCGATGCCCCAGGCCCACGTACTCCAGCAGCTCCCGTGCGCGCGCACGGCGGCGAGGTGCCTTGACCCCAGCCTCCGCCATCGGGAGCTCGACGTTCTCGCGTGCGGTGAGAACGGGCAGCAGGTGAAAGCGCTGGAACACGAAGCCGAGCCTGGTGAGCCGGAGCCGGGTGAGCTCGCGGTCGCTCAGCGTCTCCAACCTGGTGCCGAGCAGCTCGACACTGCCACCGCTGGGTGTGTCGATCCCTCCTACCAGCTGGAGAAGGGTGGACTTGCCGCTGCCCGAGGGGCCCGCGATGGCGACATACTCACCGGGGTGCACGGTGAGCGACGCCCCGCGCAAGGCGTGGACGGTCTCGCCGTTCATCGGGTAATCCTTGCGCAGGTCACTGGCGACGAGCACCGGCGGTGTGGAGATCACGTCGCCTCCGCCCGGAGCGTCGCCGCGATCGGTGCACGCGAGGCGAGCCAAGCCGGGTACAAGCCCGCGAGCGACCCCGTCACCAGGAGCACGGCTGCCGCGAGGCTCAGCGTGTCAGCCCGGGGCACGAAGAACGAGAAGGTCTCCGGGAGCCCGGGGAAGCTGGTGAGAATGCCGTCCAGGTACTCCGCCGTCGCCAGCCCGAGCAGGATGCCGCCGCCGCCGCCGAGCACGGTGAGCGTCACACCCTCGGCCAATATCTGTCGGACGATGGCGCCACGGCTCACCCCGATCGCGCGGAGGGTCGCGATCTCGCCAAGGCGCTCGTTGACGGTGATGGTGAGGAGCGTCCCCACCAGGAGCACCGCGACCACCAGGCTCATCCCGCCGAGCACATAGGAGAGCTGGGTGAAGTACACCAGCCGGCGCTTGGCCTGGACGACCAGATCGGCCACGCTGTTCACCTCCAGCCCGGGGTAGCGCGCGCGCAGCCGTGCCGCCAACGCTTCCACCGCCTCGTCGTCCGCCGCCCGGACGAGTAGGAGGGAGGCCCGGTCGGCGCCGGGGTTCCCGTCGAGCCGCTGCATCACCGGCAACACGGTGCCGACCGAAGGCTGGCCCCGATAGTCGTAGATCCAGCGGACCATGCCCCGCACCACGAGCCGGCGGTCCACGCCGGCAGCCGCGAGCTGGGGGTCGAGCCCGCCGACGAGCGTCACCGTGTCGCCGGGTGCCGCCTGCAGCAGACCGGCCGCGGCCTCGCTGAGGAGGACACCGAGGGTATCGGTGGGGGAGAGATCGGCACCAGCGGCCACCTGATAGAGACCCTGCGCCTCGGGCTGGATGCCGTAGCCGAACAGGGTGACCAGCGAATCGGACACCCGGCCGTAGATCGAGGTGCCGAGCACGGCACCCGCGGCCTCCACTCCCGCTTCGCCACGAATGGCCCTCACGATGCCGGTGGCGCCGGGGATCGCGGCCTCGGTATCGAACGGGAGCGTACCCTTCGGCGTCACGCGGATCTGGTAGCCCCGCGCCAGCAGCAGCTCGCTGAACGACTTTTCGATGCCGCCGCTCAGCATCACCATATCGAGCAGCATCGCCGAGGCCACCGCGATTCCGGCCAGCGACAGCATGGTGCGGAGCGGATGGCGCCCCAGACTTCGCAGACCCCACTCGAGACCGGTCATCCCCTCCCCCAGAGGACCACGGGGCGGGTCCGCACCAGTCGCCAGGCCGCGATAGCTCCCGCGCCGAGTCCGAGGGCCAGCGACAGCGCGACGCTGAAGAGGACTATGCGCGGCGTGATGAGACTGAAGACCAGCTCGGTATCGAAGAAGTTCCGGTAGTAGGCATTGGTGGCCGCGCCGGCGAGCCACGCCAGTGCCGCACCCGCGATCGAGCCGAGAACGGCGACGAGCGCGGCCTCCAGCACCAGCGCGCCGAAGATCGTGCGCCTCCGGACTCCCACGAACCGCATGACGGCGGCGTCCAGCCGCCGCTCCTCCACCTTGAGGAGCATGATGCAGAGGAGAAACACCGCGCTCGCGACGATGGTGATGAACCCGATCGCCCGGTGGAAGCGGCTCACCACCTTGAAGGTCTGGGACGACTCGGACGCGATGGTGGCGGAGGGGTGCACCTGGAAGCCGAAGGCCCAGCGGTTGAGCACGGCGGCCGCGCTGTCGGGCGGGACGCCGGGCGCGAGGCCGATGCCGAAGCGGTCCACCCGATCGGGGGCGCCGAGCACCGCGGCCAGGTCGGGCAGGTGCAGCCGGACCCGGAGCGCCTGCCGGGAGACCTCGGCCGGATCCGGCGTCGGTTCGTAGATCGCGACGACGACGGCGAGCCGGTCGAGCGAATCGGGGGCCGCGCCGAGCCGGACGGTGTCGCCGACACCGAGCTCGAGCCGCTCCGCGGCCGCGCGCTCGAGGGCGATCTCGAGCGGTGCCGTGGCGGGCTGCTGGAGCAGTGCGATAACGAGGAAAGCGGGGGAGGCGATCAGCGTCGGAAAGGGTGCTCGAAGCTGAGGTATACGAACAGGGCGTCCGAAGCCCCCGGACCGAGCGCGATCGTATAGGCGACGCCGGGGACGACCTGGTACCCGTCACTGACGTCGAAGGCCCAGCGCACACCGGGGTTGAGCAGGACGACGTCCTCGTCTTCGCTGCTCCAGACCGTTTCCAGGAGAAAGTTGATCCAGCGACGCACCCGCAGGACTCCGCTGGCGCCGAGCTGGCCGTCGAGCGCGCCCGACTCGCCATCGAGGACGAAGCCGGTATTGGAATGCACAGCGAACGCGTTGCCTACGACGGCGCTCACCGGGAAGTTGCCCTGGAGCCCCAGGGCGCCGCTGCCCCTGCCCCTCTCCTCGCTGCCCGTGGGCAGGACTAGGGAAAGCCGCGGCGCCACGTGGAGCGCATCGGTGCCGTCGCCGAGCAGCTGGTACCGATAGTTGAGGAGGACGTCTCCCAGGCCGGTTCCAGCGCCGTCGGGCCGGACCACCGGAACGGTGTAGCTCAGTTGGTGCAGCATTCCTCCGAGCGGCCACTCCTGGGTGAAGGCGTACTCCCAGCTGCCGCCCACCTCCTCCCGGGCGAAAGTGTTGACGTGCTGCACCACGCCGGCTTCCTGATTGAAAGCCTCTTCGATGAGGAAGCTGTTGTCGGCGATGTGCTCGGACTGCGCGACCGCCGTGGACGCCGGTTCGACCAGACCGAGCAGAGCGAAAGCGAGGAAGGCTCCGGCGCTGTCGTTGCTCTTCACGTTCCCCTCCTCACGTCGTTCACGCCGTCACTAGCAGGCCGGTCACGTACATGACCAGCATCCCCGCGAGCACGCCTGCGGCATTCAGCGGGGCAAGCAGGCCGGCAGGCGAGCGCCGGGCGAAGAGCCGCCACAGCTCGTAGACGACCAGCACGATGGCGCCCGCACCCACCGCGAAGAAAAGCGTGGTCCAGATCGGCGAGTAGGTGAAGCCGCCGATCCAGGCGCCGATCACCGTCGGCACACCGGCCAGTGCGCCGAGCAGGACGAGGGTGAGCAGGCGCGGGCGCCCGTCGGCGAGCGGCGTGACGATGCCGAGCCCCTCGGTGGTGTTGTGCAGGAGAAAGCCGATGACGAGGAAGGTGCCGAGCGCGATCTCGCCCGTGGCGTAGGAGCTCCCGATGGCGAGCCCCTCGCCCAGGTTGTGGAGCCCGATGCCGAAGGCGATCAGGGCCGCCACCCAGACAGGGGAGCGCTCCCCTCTGGTCCCGGACCGCCACTCACCGACCGCGCCGATCACGAGCGGGGTGCCGAGCAGCCCGAGGACCACCAGGGCCTTGCCCTGGAACGCGCCGGGCACGAAGGCGGAGGTCTCCAGCGCCTCCTCCAGGGCGTCCACGCCGAGAAACAGCAGCAGGCCGATCGTGAGGCTCAGGAAGAAATCGAGCCACTTGCGATCGATCGCGCGCACGAAGGGCAGCCACAGCAGCCCGATGAACACCGGGATCACACCGGCGTAGACACCCAGAAGCGCGAAGGTGCCGAGATAGCGTGCATCCACCGGCGGCGACTGGGTGGCCACGGGAACTTCGGTGGAGAAGGTGAGCCCCGTGTTGGTTACGATCGTGACCGTATGCGGCTCCCCCTCCACCCAGGGATACGGGATGCGGACGGTGCGGCGCTCCAGGCGCTCGACCGTGCGGGTCCCGCTCACCGTGTGGACCCAGTTGGCGTCGTCCACCATCACCTGCGCGATGGTGACCGCCTCCGGCCCACCGTTGACTACGCTCACCTCCATCACGCCCGGCTCCGGAAGCCGGACGCGCTCCAAGGTCAGCTCCTCGACCGGCGGAAAGGCCGCCCGGAACACTCCCACGGGACCGAGTCGGAGGAACCCGAACACCAAACCCGCCAGGAGCACCAGTGGAGCGAGCCCCTTGAACCAGAGCGGGATGCCGGCGCGCCGTGGCGGCTCGGGCTGGACGGGGGCGACCGTCGCCGCAGGCGTGCGGCCGGCTGCCGGAGGCGTACGGAGATCAGGCATGGGGCGCCTCCTGCACCAGGAACACCCCGCTCCAACCCAGCTCGGCGAACTCGCTCTGGTGCGCGTGAAACATGAAGGGACCGGTGTGCTTGTAGGTGAACTCGAGGATCGCCCGCTCGCCCTGGGCCAGCGACACCATGTCGGTGAACTCGAAGTGCCGGAGATCGGTGCCGGTGCGGTAGAGCCGGTAGAGGTTGCCGTGGATGTGGAACGAGTTGAGCAGGTCGAACTCGGTCACGTTCACCACGTACACCCGGACCAGCTCATGCTGCCGAATGGGGATGGGGTGCTTCTGATAGTGGAACGCGACTGTGTTGACGGCGTAGACCTCGTTCTCGTTGTCGAAGTTGGTGTCGAAGGCGTTCATCACCATCACCATCTCCTTCGCGGGCGGCCTGCCCTCCCGCGGGTCGACGATGAACGCTCCATAAAGTCCCTTGTGGATGTGCCGCTTGATGGGCACCGTGTGGCAGTGGTACAGGTGCAGTCCGAACGGCTCGGCGTCGAACTCGTAGACGTAGCTCCTGCCCGGGTGCACCGGCTCGAACGCCCCGTCCATGTCGGCCGGGTGAACGCCGTGAAAGTGGATGCTGTGCGCGTGGCTGCCCTTGTTGGTGAAACGGATCCGGAGCCGGTCGCCCTCGGTGCAGCGAATGGTCGGGCCCGGCACCTGGCCGTTGTAGGTCCACGCCGGATAGAAGACGCCGGGCGCCACCTCGATCTCCCGGTCCTCCGCGACCATCTCGTACTCGCGCAGCACCTGGCCGGACGGCAGGCGGCTCACGCTCCCGCCGTCGAAGTGGGTGAGGAACGCGGTGGGATCGAACGAGCCGGGAGCCAACTGGCCGACGGTCACCATGTCGTGATGGGTACCGTGCGTCGGCGCCTGGGTCTGCGGCGCCTGGCTCAGCGCCGGGAGTGAGAGCCCGCCGGTGCCGGCGGCCAGGCCGACGGTGCCAAGGGCACCCGCGCGCAGCGCGTCACGTCGGGAAAGTTTTCGGTTGGACATAGGTGCCGCTTTCTCCGGTCGAGCGAATCGGACATCGAGTGACGTCGGGTGCCTTCTCTAGCCCTGCCTGCGTGCTTGCCTACCCCATCCACTCCCCGGCCGTCCCGACGAGCAGCCAGGCGTTGAGGCCCACGATCACCGCCGCGACCGACCAGGCGGCGACGGCGAGGACGCGACCGTTGGTGAACTCGCCCATCTTGCGGCGCTCGCCGGTGAACTGGACCAGCGGCACGACCGCGAACGAGAGCTGAAGACTCAGGATCACCTGGCTCAGGATCAGGAGCCCGGCGGCGCCGCGCTCGCCATAGAGCGCGGTGACGATCACGGCCGGGACGATCGCGATCAGACGCGTGATCAGCCGGCGCAGCCAGGCCGGCAGCCGGATGTCGAGGAAGCCTTCCATCACGATCTGCCCCGCGAGGGTCCCGGTGAGCGTCGAGCTCTGCCCCGAGGCCAGCATGGCCACGCCGAACAGGGTGCTCGCGACCGTGGTGCCGAGCAGCGGGGCGAGGAGCTGATACGCGTCCCCGAGGTCGGTCACGTCCTGGTGGCCGGTCTGGTGGAAGGTCGCGGCAGCCAGGATCAGGATGGCCGCGTTGACGAGGAACGCGAGCAGCAGCGCCA
>DATABZ010000075.1:0-4214 GCA_036259315.1 Gemmatimonadales bacterium
GCGTGAGCTCTACGCGACCGCGCCGGTGGCGCGATCCGGGCTGCGGCAGGTCGTGGTGCGGGACGAGAAGGGAACGATCGAGCGGCTGCGCCCCGTGGCGCAGGCGGTTGCCGCGCTGCCGAATGCGCTCTTCGTGGGAAGGATCGACGACCCACCGGCGCTGATCGTGGCGGCTTCGGAGGACTCCGGAATCGACGCGGGCCGGCTGCTCAGGGCGGCGCTGGAAGCCGCAGGGGGTCGCGGAGGCGGTAACGCGAGACTGGCCCAGGGCACGTCGCATTCGGTAGCGGCGCTGGACCAGGCGCTCGCGGCCATGGTGCCCCAGGAAACTTAGTCCAGCTCCGACGCGAGCGCCTCGACCGCGGAGGGGCAGAGCGCGGCCCCGGCCAGTCTGCGCAGGATGGCGATCGCCTCGTTCCGGGGCAGCCCAGGGCGGTATGGCCGGTCCGATGTCGTGGCCTCGTAAACGTCCGCCACCGCCAGCGCACGGCTCATCGGCGAGAGCCGCTCGGCGGGCAGCCCGAGGTGGTAGCCCCTGCCGTCGAGTCGCTCGTGGTGCGCGCTCGCGACTTCCACGATGCCGGCGAACGCCGCGACCCGCTCCAGAATGCGCTGAGTGTACGCCGGGTGCACCCGGATCTCGGCCCGCTCCCGCTCGGTGAGCCCATCCGGCTTGTCGAGGATGCGGCTGGAGACGCCCAGCTTCCCGATGTCGTGCAGCAGCCCCGCGCGGCGCAGGTCTCTGAGCTCCCTGTCGCTGAAGTGCAGGCGGCGGCCGATGGTCACGGCCAGCTCCGCCACACGCTCGGAGTGCAGATAGGTGTAGGGAGACTTGGCGTCGACCACGCGCGCGAAGGCCTGCGCGATGTCGTCCAGCCGCTCCTCGTCGGCGAAGAGGATCTGATCCTCCGGCTCCAGCGCGGCGAGATGCCGTTCGGGCGAGCGGCCCAGTACGGTGCTCCAAAAGGCGTCGTCCCCCTCGAGGCTGCGAAGCGCGTCCACCAGCGCCGGGTCGAACCAGCGCCCTCGCCGCTCCAGCGCCACCGCCATCCCCGCTTCCACGCCGAAGCTGCTGACGAACACCTCCACCGTCTGCGCCAGCCCGGCAATGCGGCCTAGCAGCGGAATGGAGGTTCCGGAGAGGCCGTGGGGCATGCCGTTGCCGTCCCAGTGCTCCTCGATCGTCCGGATCGCCTCGCGGGTGGTCCGGGTGAATCCGAGTGTCCCCGCGATCTCCGCCCCCCGTTCACAGCGGGTCCCGATCATCTCGCGCCCGCTGCCCCTCTCGTGCAGCGCCATCGAGGCGACGCGCAACGCACGGCCCATGGTGGACGCCTGTGGCATGGCGTGCCGCAACGCGTAGCCCACGGTGTGCCTCGTGCGCGACCAGTCGATGAGCCGGTGCTCGCGCTTGAGAACGCGGTCGTCCGCTCCGAACAGCGCGCAGAGTCGAGCCGCGTTGCTGGAGCAGCCGAGGTCCTTGAGGAGGAGCGCGTAGAACAGCGGCCCGCGGTCTTCGTGCGGCAAGCCGACGCGCTCCGCGATCCGCATCCCGATCAGGCAGGTGCGGACCGCGTGACCCGGCGGCTGGCCTTCGGTGATGTCGAGCGCGCAGGAGAGCGCCGAGAGGATCTCGGACGTCCGGAATGCCGACTCGCGGACGACCCGGTCGGGAGCGAGGCTGAGGGTCATTCGCCGCGCTCGTCGGCGGGACTGGTTCCCCCCATGTGGACGTCGAGCACGGCACCGAGGTCCACGGCCTCGGCTCCCAGCAGCCGGAAGACTTCCCACTCGGCGGCGCGGGCCGCGCCGGGCCGGCGCCCGTTGTACATCAGCGAGAGCACGAGCAGGCCATCCGGACGCGCCAGGTACCCGGCCAGGGTTGCCACTTCGTCGAGCGTACCGGTCTTCGCGTGGACCACTCCTCGGGACATGCCGCCGCCGCGGAGTCGCCGCAGCGTGCCGGTGCCGTTCGCCGGGAGCAGCAGCGGGAATCGCTGATTCCCGGGGAGCTGCGGGTAGCGGGCGAGGTACAGCATCTGGGTGAGGGCGCTCATCCGGTTGAACTCGCTGAGCCCGCTGCCGTCCACCAGGTGCACTCTGGCGGAGGGCCCGACGACCTGCCGGACGTGCTGGGTCAGGAGGCCGGGGCCGGTGAGCTGATCGCCCGCGGCGAACTGGAGCATGAGCTCGGCGCCGATGTTCACGCTCCGCCGGTTCACCTCGGTCGCGATGCTGTCGAGCGGAGCGGAAGAGACCTGGGCCAGGATCGTCGCGGGCCGGGGTGCCAGCATCACCGGACCGCCCGGATCGACCCATCGGATGCCAGCGCGCTCGAGGGCGGCCGCCCAGCTCACGACCAGGAGCTTGGAGGGGTCGTGCGCCACGGCGCTCAGCCCCGCACTCCGTCGCTCGATGCCGATGGTGCCGCGCAGGGTCCAGCCGCCGTCCGGGTCCGAGCGAAGGGAGAGTCGCCGCCGGCGCCCGCCTACGGTCGTGGCGGCGATACGAACCATGCGGCTCACGCCGTCGGGGTACGCGCTCACCAGGAGCGGAGGCGAGCCGGGCTCATGCCCCGGCCTGAAGGTCAGCGAGACGATGTTCTCGTGCAGCGCCACCGGCCCCACGGGAGGCGCGTAGAGCTTGCCCTCGTAGTCGGGCGACCACACCGGCGGATAGCGCGAAGCGGCCGGCCCGGTCTTGCTGGTCAGCGCGAGGGGGCCCTCGAGGATCATGACGCCGCGCTCCCGCAGCTGACGCGCGAGCTCCCGCAGCGTGGGCCCTTCCCTGCCGGCACGCTCCAGCGTGGGGTCGCCGCCGAGCTGGAGCGCCCAGGTGCCGACCCACTTGCCGCTCACCGAGTCCAGTCGGCCGTCGCCGATGACCCGCGTAGTGAACCGCGCGCCTCCACCCATCCTCGTGCGCGAGAAGCCCGTGGTGAAGAGCTTCGTGGTGGAGGCGGGGACGAGCTCGAGCTCCGGGCTGACGCTCCAGAGCACCCGGCCGTCCATGGTCCCGATGCTGATCCCCCACTGCCCGCCAGGAGTCCGCTCCGACGCTCGACGAAACCAGTCCTCCAGCGCCGCACGCTCGTGCGCCGAAAGCTCCTGCGCGGCGGCGGACGTGCCCGGCGCGCCATAGAGGCACATGGCGACCATCAGCGTTCGCTGGAGTCGGAGCATGCGGGGTCCGCTTGAAGGAGGAGATCGCCGGAGGAACGGAATTGCAGTGCCAGGCAGGCAAGCGGCAGGCCAGGTCTCAAACCCTTGCCGCAGAAGAAAATGGCAGTGTGCTGCGGAGTCGCAGTCGGGCTTTCTGCGAGCCCCGTGGCAGGGTCTAGACCTGCTCCAGCGCGTGCAGAAAGTGGTTCGCCGTGAGCCAGCGGTCCTCGGGGCTCCGGGCGAGTGCGCGGAGGATCACGCGCGCAAGGCTGTCCGGGATCTCCCCGTTGAACTGGCGGGGGTCCGGAGCGGTGTCCTCCAGGTGCCGCGCGAGGAGCGCGACGAGGCTCGGCGCCTCGAACACCGGACGGCCGGTGAGGCATTCGAAGAGTACGGCGCCAGTCGCGTAGAGATCGGCCGGCCGTCCACCGGCTCGCCGAAGAGCTGCTCCGGCGCCATGTACTGCGGCGTCCCCACGACGACGCCTTTCCTTCAGGGCCGCGTGCGCGGTCGCTGGGGACAAGGCCAGCAGCTGGGTGAGGTCAGCGCCGGCGGCCACTACGGCTGGCTCGTGAACGGCGGCGGCAGGCGGATTCCTTCCAAGGCGCTGGCGGTGAGTGTGTGGACGCCGCTGGGGGCTCACCTCGACTTCCGGGCGGAGGGGTTCACCGGCCAGGCGCTCGCCGGCCTCGGGGGTGGCGGCATCGGGCAGAACATGGTCCGCGATGGAGTGCCGGTGCGGTCGGTCGGCGCGCGGTAGCGGGTGCTCAGGTGCCGCACATCGACCCCGACGACCGCGGGCAGCCGACGCCAGGTGACATGCCCCTCCACCGCCACATTGCGAAGTCGTGAGGCGTCTCCCAGGTCCTCGTCGTCGGGATCGTCGATCCCGCCGCCGCCGCCGATCTCCCACTCCGCCGACGGCCGCACGTTGAGCTGAGCCCACCCGCCGACCGACCGCACCGGCACTCCATCGCGGACCATGTTCTGCCCGATGCCGCCACCCCCGAGGCCGGCGAGCGCCTGGCCGGTGAACCCCTCCGCCCGGAAGTC
>DATABZ010000076.1:0-2189 GCA_036259315.1 Gemmatimonadales bacterium
CCGGCTCGACCCACAGCTTGGCCTCCTCGGCGAAGGCCACCATTCCGCGTGCGGCCTCGGCGTCCGGCACCACGAAGACCTCCTCGACCAGCGCGCGGACGTGGTCGAACGTGAGCTGTGAGACGTGCGGCGCGCTGAGCGTGCTCGCGATGGAGGACGGCGCGATGTCGACCGGCTCGCCGGCGGCGAGCGCGCGGGCCATGGCGTCGGCGCCCTCGGTCTCCACACCCCAGATCCGCACGTCCGGCAGCAGCGCCTTGATCGCGACAGCTACGCCGGAGATCAGCGCGCCGCCGCCGATGCTCACGAGGACATCGGTCAGCGCCGGCGCGTCCTCGGCGAGCTCGAGGCCCACCGTTCCCTGGCCGGCGAGCACCGTCGGGTCGTCGAACGGGTGCACCAGCGTCATGCCGTCCGCCACCAACTCGTCGAGCAGCGCGAACGCGGCGGCCATGTCCTCGGTCAGCCGCAGCTCGGCGCCCGCAGCGCGAATGCGGTCGATCGACCGCGGCGGAGCGGTCTTCGCCATCACGACCGTCGCGCGAACGTCCATCCCGCCGGCGACGTCCGCGACGGCGATGCCGTGGTTGCCGCCGCTCACAGCCACAACCCCCGCGTCGCGCTCGACGGGGCTCAGCGCGAGCAGCTTCATCGCGACACCCCGAGGCTTGAACGACCCCGACCGCTGGAGCAGTTCGAGCTTGAGGGTGACCGGAACGCCGAGCAGCGCGCTCATCCCAGGGCTTGCCACCGTCGGCGTGCGCTCGACATGGCCGGTGATGATCCGCGCGGCAGCGCGGATATCGTCGAGGGAAAGCAGGTTTGCCATCGCCGTCACGCTACTGGCACACGAACACCCGCAACGCCGGCGCGGAGACGAGGGGCGAAGTGATGGGGAGGCTCCTCGTCCGGCGGAGGGTTGGCGACAGCGGACGTACCGGCGCGGAACGCCGCGAGCGGTGATCCCGGCCCTCGTCGTGCGCTCCGGCGAAAGGGCGTCTAGGCAAACGCGTCCAGCTGCCGCCTCGATCGGGAGCGGGAGCGGCTCCGCGCAGGTCGCCGCGTCCGCTTGGGGCGCAAAGCGCTAGCGAGCCGCGGCGAGTCCCGGCTGCCGCCACCAGGCGAAAGCGGAAGTGCAGCTACGACAACCACCGCGACCACGCGGGCAAGCCGCCGCCGCGTCGCCAGCAGGACCGAGAGGTGCTCATCCCGTAAGCCGTCGACGGTCGAGCGGGCGCTCCGAGCGGAGCGCTACGTTGCCCGCGCCGTTTCCCAGCCGAGGTTCGCACAGACCTCCAGCGTCGCCGCCGCCCTGTTCATCGTGTAGAAGTGCAGGCCGGGCGCGCCGCCACGGAGCAGCTCCTGACAGAGCAGCGTGGCGTGCTCCACGCCAATGCGGCGAACTTCCTCCGGGCGGTCCGCCACCGACTGCAACCGCTCGGCGAGCTCTAGCGGGATGTTGGTACCCGACATCGCGGCCATGCGCTCGACCTGGCGCACGTTCGTGATTGGCATGACGCCCGGAACGATGGGTGCGGTCGCACCTCGTGCAGCCAGCCTCTCAACGAGCGCGAAGTAGTCGTCCGCACGGTGGAAGAACTGCGTCAGCCCAAAATCGGCCTCGCGGAGCTTCGCCGCCTGATGACGCCAGTCGGCCTCCCGCGACTCAGCAGCCGGATGCCCCTCCGGGTGGACAGCCACGCCAACGCACGGGAAGCCAAGCTCCCGCGCCAAGTGAACGAGCTCCGCCGCGTAGCGGAGGTCGCCCTCCGGCAACGCCTCGGTCGCCGACAGCGGCGGGTCGCCGTGCAAGGCAAGCAGGTTGCCAACGCCCGCGCCCCGATAGCGCTGCATCAGCGCCACCAGCTCATCCCGGTGATGCGCAGCACACGTCAGGTGGGCGAGCGGCAGCAGAGGCGAGTCGACCAGCCGCACTACGAGGTCGTGCGTCCGCTCGCGTGTCGAGCCTCCTGCACCGTACGTCACGGCCACGAAGGCAGGCCCCAGCGGCGACAGCTCCGCGAGGGCGTCCTCCAGCGCCGCAGCCAACTCCGGCGTTCGAGGCGGCCACAGCTCGAACGAGACAAACCGTCCCTGGCCGATGCGGTCAACGACCGTGAGCATCGCGGCAGCCTAGTGGCAAACCGCCGGCGGACGGGGAGCCGCGAGGCAGAGGCAGCAGCGAGCGC
>DATABZ010000077.1:0-6696 GCA_036259315.1 Gemmatimonadales bacterium
CTTGGCCTTGAGCTCCGACACGGCCGCGCTCACCGCCTCGTCGAGCTCCAACACCCGCGCCGCCCGCTCCCGCCGGACCTCCAGCGCCTCCGGAAGGGGAGCGGCGAGGAACTTCTCGATACGCTTGAGCACGGGGTGGTAGGCGCCGCCGGCGAACCGGCCGTTCTCCTGGTAGCAGAGCCCCAGGGTGAGCAGCGCCGGCTCCTCGAACTCGGGCTCGAACTCCTTCTCCGGACGCCGGTCCAGCTCCGCCAGATTCTCCGCCAGCCGGATCACCTCCAGCGCGCGCTCCCGGAGGTTGTGCGCCTTCTCGGTGTTGAGCAGGAGGATCCGGTGCGCCACCTCCATCTCCGGCACCACGATGGCGACCACCGACCGCGCACCCAGGGCGCGCAGCGCGGCGAGGCGGTGGTTGCCGTTGGGCGTCCAGTAGCGGCCGTCCTCGGTCCGCACCGCGACAATGGGGTCGAGATACCGGCCGAGCTTGTCGATCGCGGCGCAGAGCTTGGTGACGTGGGCCTCGGAGAGATCGCGCTGGAAGGGGGTGGGCTCGACCCGGTCGACCGGCAGGCCGGCCAGCAGCTGCCAGCTCCCGCCGAGTGGATCGCGGTAGGTGGCGAGCACCGCGCCGCCCTCCCGCTCGACGGCCTCGGCGAGGCGCGCGACCCCGGCGGGCGGGGTGCCGGTCGCGAGTGCATCGGCCGCGACCCCGCGGGAGCGCGGCGGCGCCTCCGGCTTCTTTCGGGAGCGGCGCGGTTTCTTCGCGGTCTTCGCCTCGGCCATCCCGCACCTCGCTGACGGGTCGTGCGACCCTGGAACGGGTCGTGCGACCCTGGAAAGGTATCTAAACCCCGTCCGGGGGGTCGAGGTAAGCCCACAGGCGCCGACGGGCTGTCCCCGCAAGCCCTTGATGCTGCTGCGGGTCCGGGCCTACTTTGCGCGGCGTGCCACGACAGGGCGGTTGATGTTCGATCTCGAATTGCTCGGCCGCCCCGAAGGCGAGGGCGAGCGCCTCTTCATCTGGGGCCGCATCAGGCTGGGCCACTTCCAGGACGAGTTCCAGGTCCCCCTCTTCGACTGGGCGCCGGGCGACTACGTCGCGCAGTGGCTCGACGCGGCGGAGCGCCTGGTCGCGGGCGCGCCGGCGGTCGTCTTTCTCACCCACATGGTGCATCCCACCGCCGCCTACCACATGGGGTGGCCCGCCTGGCGCGAGGACGACCGAGTCCTGGTGCAGGAGCGGCTGTTCCTCGCCGAGCAGCTGGACGGCCCCTTCGACCTGGAGCACCCCGAAGTACACCTCGGCCCCCGCCGCGAGGTGTCCGACGAGGGGCTGCGCATCTCGCAGTGGACCGTGTCCGTCCACGACATCGCCGCCTTCGTGGAGCGAAGGCGGCGATCGAGCGTTCCGGCCTAGCGGCTGGTGCTCTCCCTGGAGCTGGACCTGCTGCAGACCCTGAGCGTCGCCGCCGTCCTGTTCTTCATCGGCCTCCAGCTCCGCCGGCGGATCGGCTGGCTGGACCGGCTCAACATTCCCGCCGCGGTGGTGGGCGGCCTGCTCTTCGCGCTGCTCGTCCTCGCGGGCCGGGACCGGTTCCTGAGCGTGCAGCTCGACACCAGCGCCCAGCCGCTGCTGAGCGTCGCGTTCTTCAGCACCATCGGCATGGGCGCGAGTCTGGCGCTGCTTCGCGTCGGCGGCATCCAGGTGGTGATCTTCCTCCTCTTCGCGACGCTCTTCTGCTTCGTGCAGAACTTTCTCGGGCTGGCCATCGCGCGAGGGTTCGGGGAAAATCCGCTGCTCGGCGTGATGGCGGGGTCGGTGACACTGGTGGGTGGGCCGGCGACGGGGCTGGCCTTCGCGCCGACCCTGGAGGAGGCGGGATTGATCGGCGCCGGCACCCTGGCGCTGACCTCGGCCACCTTCGGCATCGTCTGCGGGGGGCTGACCGGCACGCCGGTGGGCACCTGGCTCATCCGCCGCTTCGACCTCACGCCGTCGGCCCCGCCGGGCGCCAAGTCCACCGGGGAGGACGTGCTCGCGCCGCGCACGCTGGTGGTCGAGGCGGAACGCGAGGACGCGCCCCTCATCATGAACATGATCGTGCTCGCGGCCGCCATGGGTCTCGGCAGCATCCTGAGCGGCTGGTTCGAGTCGAGGGACTGGACCCTGCCGGCCTACATCGGCGCGATGATGGTGGCGTCGGTGTTCCGCAACCTGGACGACGCGACCGGCTGGCTGCGGATCGACCCCGCGGCGATGGATTTCGTCGGCGGCTTCGCGCTCAACATCTTCCTCGTGGTCGCGTTGATGGACCTGAAGCTCTGGCAGTTGGCGGGCCAGGCGCTGCCGCTCTTCGTCATCCTCGCTGCCCAGGTCGTGGTCATCGCCGCCTTCGCGCTCACGGCGTCGTTCTGGCTCATGGGCCGGGACTACGACTCCGCCGTCATGTCGAGCGGGTTCATCGGCTTCGCGCTCGGCACCACGGCGAATGCGGTGGTCAACATGCGGGCGCTCGTCACCAAGTACGGGCCGGCGCCCCGGGCGTTCCTGGTGGTGCCGCTCGTCGGCGCCTTCTTCATCGACTTCGCCAATGCCATCATCATCACGTTCTTCGTCAACTGGCTGCGCTGAACCGTCCCCATGACCGACACGTGTCCCCACCTCCCATCCGAGCCCCACGGGGCGCGGGCCACCGGCTGCGAGGAGTGCCTGGCGGCCGGCGGCCGCTGGGTGCACCTGCGGCTCTGCCTGACTTGCGGACACGTGGGCTGCTGCGACAGCTCGCCGGGGAAGCACGCGACCGGGCACTTCCATGCCACCGGTCACCCGGTGATCCAGTCGTTCGAGCCCGGTGAGGCGTGGGGATGGTGCTACGTCGATTCAGCGATGCTGGGGCCGTTCTCTCCGGCACGCTGAGCGGCGGGCCTCGGCACACCGCGACCGATGAACATCGCGCTCGCGACCTGCCGGTCGAAGCCGGCACTCACCCCCCGCGACGCCCTGCTCGCTGCCGCGCTCGAGCGTGCGGGCGCCACCGTGGTGGCGGCGCCCTGGGACGCGATCGCGCCGGCTGCCGACGAGCAGGACCTGGTGTGCCTCCGCTCCACGTGGGACTACCACCTGCGCTGGCCCGAGTTCCGCCGGTGGGCGGCCGGCTTCGGCAGCGGAGCCCGCCTCTGGAACCCCGCGGCCACGGTCCTCTGGAACGCCGACAAGCGATATCTGCGCGACCTCGCCGACGCCGGAGTTGCCCTGCCGCGAACTCACTGGTTCGAGCCGGGCGAGCGGCCCGAGGTGGACTCGACGCTCCGAGAATGGGGCGTGCCTCGCGGGGTGTTGAAGCCACGCGTCTCCGCGACCGCGTTCGGGACGCACGTCGTCGCGCCCGGTTCCGAGCTCGACGAAGGCGACTGGGCGCCGCTCGAGCGCTGGGGCAGCCTGCTGCAGGCCTTCGTGCCCGAGATCGAGTCGCGGGGAGAGATCTCGCTGATCTACCTCGACGAGGGATACAGCCACGCCGTGCGCAAGCGCCCGCGCGCGGGAGACTTCCGGGTGCAGACCGACTTCGGAGGCACGCTGGAGCCACTGGTACCCGCGGCGGAGGTCGTGGCCTTCGGCGACAGGGTGCTGGCCGCCGTGCGATACCCCTGGCTCTATGCGAGGGTCGATCTGGTGGAAACCGAGCGCGGGCCGGTGCTGATGGAGCTGGAGCTGATCGAGCCCGACCTGTTCCTCACGCCGGAGGCGGCGGCGCTGATGGCTAGAGGGCTGCTCTCGGCCCGGGCCTCAGAATGAGACCTTCAGGATCCGCCCATCCGTACCCACCAGCCAGCCGGCGCCACTGGGGGCGAATCCCACGGCCCAGTAGTCGCGCACCCCTTCGAGCAGGTGCCAGCGGCCACCCTCGTCCGCGGACCAGGCGGCGCCGCCCGGGCCGGTCGCCACCACGGTGCGCCCGTTGCCGCCCGGCACGTAGGCCAGGCCGTACACGGCGCCTGGAAACGGCGTTCTGCCGGCGAGCCGCCAGCTGCGGCCACCGTCGCGGCTGACCGCCACGTTGTCGGCGAAGGCCTTCGGCGCGCCGATGTCGCCGCCGCCCAGGATGCCGTGGAGCGAGTCGCGGAACGCGATGCTGGCGCTCCCCGAGGTGGGGCTGCCCTGCACGATGGGAGTTCCGGCAGGGCTCCAGGACTCGCCTCCGTCATCCGTTCTCAGCACGCGCGACCGGGCAGCGGCTCCGGTGGCGATCCAGCCGTGCCGCACTCCGAAGGCGGCCGTGCAGGTGCCGCTCGCCGCGAATGCCCCTTCCCCGTCCTGCGCCGGCGGCAGCCGGTCTCCGATGTCGGTCCAGGTGGTGCCGTCTTCCGTGCGTACGACGGGGAACCGTCCGCCCACGGCATCGCTCATGGCGAAGCCCCGGCGCTCGTCCCAGAAGGCGAAGCAGTCATAGAAGGCGCTGGTGTCGCGGTTGGTGAACTGGAGCGCCCAGCTGCGGCCGCCGTCGTCGGTTCGGTAGATGCGGGAGCGGTCGCCCGGCCCGGCGGCCAGGAGGTACGCCGTCCGCTCATTGACGCCTTCCACATCGCGGAACTCCAGGCTGTCGGCACCCTGGACGACCCCGGCGCGCCAGGTCTCCCCGCCATCCACCGTGACGGCGAACGTGCCGCCGACGCCGCTCACCCAGACGGTGTGCTCGCCGACGGGACTGACCGCCTGGAGACGGCTGCTGGTGCCGCTCCGCTGCGGCGTGAGAGTGGGGGACGAGGTGAGGCCGGGGCGGTCCGCGGCGGGCGTCGCGCTCGAGCAGCCCCCGGCCAGGAGGCCGAAGAGTACGCGAGCAGACATCGAGAGGCGGGTGCCCAAGGTCACTCGGCCAAGGTACGGCCGATCAGGGCTGTGAGCTATCGCTGCAGGTCTCGCGGCATCGGTCCGAAGAAGGGCACGGCCAGGAGGATCAACAGCCCGGGCACGATGGCGGTCAACAGCGCTGCCGTCCCCAGTCCCCGCAAGCTCGTGAACAGTCCGTACAGGAGCACCGCCACCGCCGCGATCATCAGCCCCCGTGCCAGCTGCTTCCGCTCCCAGCGCTGGCCCAGAAAGACGGCCACGAGCGTAAGACCGCCGGCCAAGGCGTAGATCCACCAGGTCACGGCCACCTGGCCGGCCCGGTCCGCCGCGTGCACGAACGGCACGGGCCAGATGGCGAGCCCCATCAGGATCAGGCCGGCCAGGATCGCCGCGACGTCGGCCCAGTGACGCCGCTGCCGCTTGGCAGTGTCGGACATCGCTTCCTCCGCATTGAGACCTCGCCGAATACTGGGCCGGGGATCGACGGTCGCGGTGACTCAAGGCACAATCGGGTCAGCGCTCGCCGCGGAGGAGAGGCACGAAGCGGACGGGAAGGAGGCCCCGCGAGGCGATCCGCCCGGTGGAATCCTTCTCCACCAGGACCAGCTGCTGATCGAGGTAAGGGTCGCCCACCGGCATGATCAGCCGCCCGCCGGGCGCCAGCTGCTCGATCAACGCCGGCGGAATCGAGTCCGCCCCGGCGGTCACCACGATCGCGTCGAACGGCGCGGCCTCGGGCCACCCCGCGTAGCCGTCGCCGTGCCGCACTCGAACGTTGCGGTAGTCCAGCCGGGCCAGTCGCGCCTTCGCCTCCTCCGCCAGCCCGCGGAAGATCTCGATGGTCCACACCTCGGCACCCGTCTCCGCCAGCACCGCGGCCTGATACCCCGACCCGGTTCCGACCTCCAGGACCCGCATGCCGGGCCGCGGCCGGATCGCCTGCGTCATGAAGGCGACGACGGCGGGTTGCGAGATGGTCTGCCCGCGCCCGATGGGGAGCGGCGTGTCCTGGTAGGCCCAGGCGCGCTGGTCCTCCGGCACGAACTCGTGGCGGGGAACGGCGCGCATCGCCGCGAGGGTGGCGGAATCGGTGATGCCCTGCGGCACCAGCTGCTCCGCCACCAGCCGCTCCCTGGCGGCTCGCCAGCTCTCGTCGGTTGGGGTCTGGGCCTGGACCGGCGCCGCGAGCGCCAGCCCCAGCAGCAGCTCACGGCGCCACGTAGATCTCACCTCCCCGCTCGCGGAACTCCTCCGCCTTGCGCTCCATCTCCGCCGCGTACGCCCGCACGTCGTGGGTGATGCGCATGGAGCAGAACTTGGGTCCGCACATGGAGCAGAAGTGGGCGACCTTGGCGCCGTGCGCGGGCAGGGTCTCGTCGTGGAAGGCCCGCGCCGTCACCGGATCGAGGCTCAGGTTGAACTGGTCCTCCCAGCGGAACTCGAAGCGCGCCTTGCGCAGTGCGTCGTCCCACGCCCGGGCGCCCGGAAGGCCCTTGGCGAGATCGGCGGCGTGAGCCGCGATCCGGTACGCGATCACTCCGGCCTTCACGTCGTCCCGGTTCGGCAGGCCGAGGTGCTCCTTCGGCGTGACGTAGCAGAGCATGGCCGTGCCGAACCAGCCGATCATGGCCGCGCCGATCGCACTGGTGATGTGGTCGTAGCCCGGGGCGATGTCGGTGGTGAGCGGGCCCAGCGTGTAGAAGGGCGCCTCCCGGCACCAGTCGAGCTGGCGGTCCATGTTCTCCCGGATCAGGTGCATCGGGATGTGCGCCGGTCCCTCGTTCATCACCTGAACCTCTTGCTCCCAGGCGATTGCGTTGAGCTCCGGACTCAGGGCGAGCTCAACG
>DATABZ010000078.1:0-3444 GCA_036259315.1 Gemmatimonadales bacterium
CGAGACGGCAGTGCTCCTCGCAGGGCACGGCACCCGACGTCATGCCGCGAGCCGGGACACGACCCTCCGCCTCGCGGAGACGCTCCAGCGCCGCGGCGTGGCGGGCCACGTGCTCGCTGGGTTCCTCGACGACGATCCCACGCTGGCCGAGGCGCTGGCTAGGACGCGGGCGGCAGCCGTGGTCGTGCTACCGTTCCTCGTCGGCGGCGGCAGCCATGCCGGCGAGGACGTGCCCCGCGCCCTCGGCGTCGAGCCGGGCGAGCTGCCGGTCACCGGGCGCGTGGACGGCCGGCTCGTCACGGTGGACCAGGCGATCGGAACCCTGCCCGGCATCGTGGACATCATCGTGGACCTGGCGCGGCGGCACCCGCCGCCGGCGCCCCGCTTCACGCGCCGCGGCGGGAACCCGGGCCGGGTCGTCACCGGCAAGGTGCACCTCGTCGGTGGCGGTCCGGGCGATCCGGGGCTCATTACCGCCCGGGGCCTCGAGCTCCTGCGACGAGCGGACGTCGTGGTGCACGACCGGCTGGTCGCACCGGCGTTGCTGGACGAAGCGCCCCCGGGCGCCGAGCTGGTCGACGTGGGCAAGGGTCGGGGACATGCTGCCCTCTCCCAGGGCGAGATCAACCGGCTGCTGGTCGAGCGCGCGGCGGCCGGACGCGACGTGGTGCGCCTCAAGGGTGGTGATCCGTTCGTCTTCGGACGGGGAAGCGAGGAGCTGGAGGCCTGCCGCGACGCGGGTGTACCCTGCGAGGTGGTTCCGGGCGTGTCCAGCGCGATCGCGGGGCCCGCGGCGGCGGGGATTCCCGTGACGTGCCGTGGAGTCGCCCGCTCCTTCGCCGTCGTCACGGGGCACCAGGCGGGTGACGGTGCCGCGGACCTGTCGCCGCTCGCCGCGGTGGACACGCTGGTCGTGCTGATGGGCCGGTCGAGCCTCCCGGTCTTCACCGCGCAGCTGATCGCGGCCGGACGCGAGGCCGGGACGCCGGCCGCGTGCATCCAGTCCGCCACCACGCCGGCGCAGCGGGTGACGGTCGCGACCCTGGGCACCATCGCGAGCGCGGCCGAGCGCGACGGCCTCGAGGCGCCGCTGGTGACGGTGATCGGTGAAGTGGCGACGATGGGGGCGGCGGGCCTGGCGCCGATCGCGCTGGCGGCGCCGGATGCGGCAGCGGCCGCGGGAGCCTGATCCCGCTCGGCTTCAGCGGCCTCGCGGACGGGTCACGAGGATCGGGAGGTCGCTCGACCGCACCAGCTTGTCGGCGACGCTGCCGAGCACCAGGCGGCGCAGCCCGCCGCGACCGTGCGTCGCCAGCGCGATCATGCCGATGCCGGGTGCCCGGGCAGCGGCCTGGATGGCTTCGAGCGCACCCGAGCAGAGCACTGCCGTTCCCCGCGTCGGCACGCCCTGAGCCGTGGCGCGCTCCGCGAGGTCGTCCAGATAGTCCTTCGCCTCCCGGCGTCTGAGCGCCGAAAGCTCCTGGTCCACGTTGCGCGCGAACGGCGTGGGTGCACCCACCAACATCACGACCGGCTCCACGCCTTGCACCAGTGTGAGGCGGGCGCCGAACAGCGAGGCCACCGCCAGCGCAGGCGGCAAGGCCGCCTCGGCGAGTGGCGAGCCGTCGAGGGGAACCAGGACCTCCTCGAGTCCGGGCTCTGCCTCAGGGCCTTCGGTCCGAGAGCCTTCGGTCCGAGAGCCTTCGGTCCGAGGGTTGTCGGTGCGAGCGCCGTTGGTGCGAGCGGCGTCGGTCGGCCGGATCAGCAGCACCGGCACCTCCAGGCTTCGCACCAACTGATCCGCGACGCTCCCGAGCCACGCGCGCTCGAGCCCACCGCGTCCGTGGGTGGTCATCACCACCAGATCGACACCGATCTCCTGCACGTACTCACCGAGCGCGGGAGCGGGTGCGCCGTCGAGCGTCGCCGTGGCGACCCGAGTCGCACGCTCCCCCTTGAGTTGGGCTGCGACGCTCCGCAGGTAGTCGCGCTGCGACTTCCGAAGCGCCAGTTCGACGCGGGTGTAGAGCCGCCGGTCGCTGTCGTCGGCCGGCGGTGGCTGGGGAGGCTGGTGAACCAGGGCGAGCCGGAGCCGCGCGTGAGCTTTCCGCGCAATGGCCGCCGCCCACGGCAGTGCCTGCTCCGCGAAGGGGGAGCCGTCCAGCGGCAACAAGACGGAGCGGATCCGCAGCGGCTCCGGCCCCGCCGGGCGCTTCCTCACGCTGGGCGCCCGCCTACGGGTGCCCGAAACCGTACCGACCTTTCGCATGCCAGCCTCCCTCACGTCTCGCTGCAAGCTAGCGGATCGGGAGGAAGAAGAGATGAACTCCTGCGGATCGCCGAATGTCCGACCCCTCGTCCAAGGCGCCTTGTGACGGGTCGAAGCCCGTGGCACACTGCGGCATGCTGGCGATGCTCCTCGACGCACCCCGCACCGCGCTCCGGGCCGCGACCGTGCCGCTACCGAGCCCCGGCCCCGGCCGACTGCTCCTGCGGGTGCGGGCCTGCGGCATCTGCCGCACCGACCTCCACGTCGCCGACGGCGAGCTGCCCGAGCCCAAGCTGCCGCTGGTCTTGGGGCACGAGATCGTCGGTGAGGTGGTGTCCGCCGGCGAAGGCGTTGAGGAATTCAAACTGGGCGAGCGCGTCGGGGTGCCGTGGCTGGCCTGGACCTGTGGCGAATGCGGCTATTGCCTCTCCGGCCGGGAGAATCTCTGCGATCGGGCGCGATTCACCGGCTACCAGGTGGACGGCGGCTACGCCGAGTACACGGTGGCCGATGCGCAATTCTGCTTCCGCCTCCCTCCCTTCTATGCCGACGTGGACGCCGCGCCGCTGCTCTGCGCCGGGCTCATCGGTCACCGAGCGCTTCGCGCGGCGGGAGACGGAGAACGGCTGGGCATCTACGGGTTCGGCGCCGCCGCGCACATCGTCGCCCAGGTCGCGAGGCACGAAGGCCGTCGGGTCTTTGCGTTCACGCGCCCGGGAGACCTCGAGGGGCAGGCGTTCGCGCGCGAGCTCGGTGCCGAGTGGGCCGGTGACTCTACGGAGCCAACCCCGGAGCCCCTCGACGCCGCGATCATCTTCGCGCCCGTAGGCTCCCTGGTGCCGGCGGCGCTCCACGCAGTGGCCAAGGCCGGCACGGTGGTCTGCGCGGGGATCCACATGAGCCCGATCCCGTCGTTTCCCTATGAGCTGCTCTGGGAAGAGCGGGTGGTGCGCTCCGTCGCGAACCTCACCCGTGCCGACGGAGAGGAGTTCTTGCGGCTCGCGGGGGAGGTACCGCTGCGGATCGCCACCGAGCCGCTGCCGCTGTCGCGCGCCGACGAAGGACTGGCGCGGCTGCGGGATGGCCGGGTTCGGGGCGCGGCGGTCCTGGTGCCCGGCTAGAGCAGCGCGGGCGTCTCCCGCTCGCCTTGGCGCGGGTTCCGGCTAGTGTATAGT
>DATABZ010000079.1:0-14351 GCA_036259315.1 Gemmatimonadales bacterium
CGGGCGGACGGGCGGACGATAAGTTAATAGGTACCAATAACATTGGTATTCACGCGATGCGATCCACTCCCCACTCGTGGTGGTCCGACGATTCACCGATCCCCGTCCGCCGCTCTGCCCGTCCGTCCGCCTGTCCGCCCGTCCGCCTGTCCGCCCGTCCGCTCACCGCCCGCCGGCCCGCTCCACCCGGTTCCGCCCGCTGTTCTTGGCCACATACAGTGCCGCGTCCGCCTGCGGGATCAGGTCGCCGATCTCCCGGCTGGTCTCCGGGCACGCCGCCACACCGAAGCTTGCACTCAGCGGCCACGCCCTGCCCTGCCAGTCCCAGGGGGTGGTGTTGAGCCGGATGCGGATCCGCTCCGCGATACGGTAGCCCACCTCGAGCCGGGCCGTAGGCAGCCAGATGGCGAACTCCTCCCCACCGACCCTGGCCGCCACGTCGCCGGTCCGAATCTGGTCCCGGATGATCCGCGCGAAGTGCATCAGCGCGGAGTCGCCCGCCGGGTGGCCCAGCTTGTCGTTCAGGCGCTTGAAGTTGTCCAGGTCGCCGTAGATGATGGCGCCATGGCTCACGTCCACCCGGTTCAGCACCATGTCGAGGCCCCGACGGTTGAGCAGGCCGGTGAGGGGATCGAGCCGCGCCCTCTCCTTCAGCTTGTCCGCCTCCGAGGCGGTGACCACTCTGGGCGCGGCGCTGGCCAGGGCCGCGAGGATCTCGGCACGGGCAGCGCCCACCGGCTCGCGCCCGCCCGGCGGCCAGATCGCGGCGGCACCGACGGACCGCTCCCCTGCGCGCATCGGCAGCACCAGCACCGCGGCCGGCCGCTGGCGGCGGTCGGCGATCACACCGCCCAGCGGATCACCTTCGAAGAACAGCGCGTCGATCTCGCCCCGCGCGACCCTGGCCAGGTCGCTCTCGGGCGGCAGCGCGGTATCCAGGAGGCGTCGGTCGCCCCGACCCGAGACGCCGATCACTCGCACGGCTTGGCCCACGTCGCCGTCGGCGTCGCCCTCGGTGCCGCTCTCGCAGGCGGCAACCACGACCTGCGCGTCGAGCATCCGCTCCAGCTGGTACGCCAACCGCAACCCGACGCTGCCCACCGATTCGAGCGAGGCTTCCTGCGTGTTCGCTTGGACGAGCTGCACGATCTGCGGCCGCCGCCGGACGCCGTCCGCCAATCGCCTGAGATCGCTCTCTGCCGCGTCGAGCCGTGCGGCGTCGGGGCTGCCGGGGAGCAGCAGGCCGACGGCGACGCCGGCCGCGGCGTGGAACACCAGGGTCCCACCCTCCATCCGCTCCGCCCCGCTCTGCTCCTGGTCCCGTGCCCGCTCCAGCCGGCGGTCCACGGCGACGATCTGCGCTACCGAGAGCCGTTCCGCGTCCACCACCCGCTCGGCGCGGGGCTCGCCCTCCCGGCTGTCCATCTCGGCCACCCAGACGCCGGTGGAGCCGTGCGCGCGGCGCAGCCACTCGAGCGCGGGATCGGGCAGCAGGTGCGGCGAGACACCGGGCGCCAGCCCGGGCGCCCGCCCGCGACGGACGAACGTCCAGACCGCGCCGGCACCTAGCGCCGCGCCGAGGAGGAGGACCCAGAAGCTCATCGCCGCAGCCAGCCGCGGCCGTGGAACCAGCGATAGATCACTACGGTCACCAGCGCCATGAGGATCAGCACCGCCGGGTAGCCCCAGCGGTGGCGCAGCTCGGGCATGAACTCGAAGTTCATCCCGTAGACGCCGACGATGAACGTGAGGGGCAGGAAGAACACCGAGAACACGGTCAGCACCCGCATCACCTCGCTGGTACGGTGCGAGGCGAGCGCCAGCTCGACGTTGAGCAGGGTGTTCGCGTCGTCCAGCAGCTCGTCGGCGAAGAAGTGATAGCTCTCGGCGTTCTCCTGCACGTCGCGGAGCAGCGTCGCCGCGCGTCCCGAGGACGGCAGCATCCGCTGGGTCACGTCCACCGTCCGCCACAGCAGTCGCTTGCAGAGCGTGACCTGGCGCTTGAGCAGGTGAATTTCGCGGAGGTCCGCCCGGAACGCGGCCCCGGGCTCCACCCTGCCCTCGAACACCTTGGCGTCGAAATGGTCGAGCGTGAGCTCCACGCTCTCCAGTGGCCGCTGGTAGGTGTCCAGCGCGGCGTTGAGGAGCCGGGCCAGCAGGCTGGTCTGGAGACTCTCGGTCCGGGCACCGGGTTTGCCCGCGCTGGCCTGGAGCCCGCGGCCCTGGAGCGCGGTGAGCCAGGCCTGATCCTTCCGGTGGATCGTGATCAGGAACGAAGGACCGTAGAAGATCGCGATCTTGCGGGTCAGCTCCTGGACGGTGGCGGCGGTCCGCGGCGCGTCCTCGTCCACCGCACGGAGGATGACGAAGGTGTGGGTCTCGAAGGCCTCGTACTTGGGCAGATGCTCCGGGTCGAGGCAGTCGTTGACCGAGAGCGGATGGAGGCCGAAATCGGCCACCAGCTCGGACAGCTCGTCGCGCGTAGGGTCAACCAGGTCGAGCCAGACGAACCTGGGCTCCGGCCTCTCCAGCACCGTCCGGATCGTCATCGGCGGCAGATGCGGCTGGCCGCGGCGGCGGCGCCGAACCCGTTGTCGATGTTCACCACCGTGACCCCGGCGGCGCAGGAATTGAGCATGCCGAGCAGCGCGGCCAGGCCGCCGAACGAGGCGCCGTAGCCCACGCTGGTCGGCACGGCAATGACCGGCGCCGCGACCAGCCCACCCACCACGCTGGGGAGCGCGCCTTCCATCCCGGCCACCACGATGATCACATCCGCGTGCTGGAGGCGATCGCTGGACGCGAAGAGTCGATGGATTCCGGCGACCCCCACGTCGACCAGCCGCTCGACCCGGTGGCCGAACACCTCCGCGACGACCGCCGCCTCCTCGGCCACAGGCAGGTCACTCGTCCCGGCCGAGACCACGAGGATGGTGCCCGCGTCCGCCGGCGCCTCCGGCGTCCCGTCGGGGTGCAGGTGCACGGTGCGCGCGACCGGCGACCACACCGCGCGCGGAAAGGCGCGACGGACGGCGGTGGCGTGAGCCTCGGCGCACCGGGTGCCGAGGAACCCGCCGGTCATCGCGGCGAGGCGCTCGCAGATGGCGACGACCTGTTCCGGCGTCTTGCCCTCGCAGAAGACCACCTCCGGCTGCCCCTGACGGAGGGCGCGGTGGTGGTCGATGCGGGCGAAGGTGAGGTCTTCGAAGGGAAGCTGGCGCAGCCGGTCGAGCGCCGCGTCAGGAGTCAGGCGTCCGGCCGCGACTTCGGCGAGAAGGGTCCCGAGTTGCTCGGCCTTCACGCCACGTGGGCGACCGGGTCGAGGTACTCGAGGAAGATCGCCTCCGCCTCGGCGACCGACTCGATGTGGAAGAGCCGCTGGCGCAGGTCGCTGGCTCCGTGCAGCCCTCTGGTGTACCAGCCGAGGTGCTTGCGGAACTCGATCACGGTCCGGCGGGTGTCGCCCTGGAGCCTGAGCGCGAGGCGTGCGTGATCGAGCGCGACCTCGAATCGCTCGCGCGCGTCGGGTGCGGTCGGCTGCGGTCTCCCCGCCAGGAGCGCCTGTCCGTCGCGAAAGATCCAGGGGTTGCCGAACGCCCCGCGGCCGATCATCACCCCGGCGCAGCCGGTGTGATCCCGCATCCGCACGATGTCCGCCGCCGCGGTGATGTCGCCGTTACCGATGACGGGAATGTCCAGCGCTTCCACCACGCGCGCGATCTCATCCCAGTCGGCGCGCCCGGAGAACATCTGCGTCCGGGTGCGCGCGTGCAGCGTGAAGGCCTTGATGCCCGCGTCCTGCATCCGGAGCGCGATGCCCACCGGATCGCGCTGCTGGTCGTTCCACCCGCTCCGGGTCTTGGCGGTGACCGGAAGATGCGTCGCGCCGATCACGGCACGGATGATCCGCTCCACCAGCTCGAGGTCGCGCAGGCACCCGCTCCCGCCGTTGCGTTGCACGACCTTCTTGACCGGGCAGCCGAAGTTGATATCGATGAACTCCGGGCGGTAATGCTCGGTGATCAACCGTGCCGCCTCCGCCATCGCGGCGGGATCGGCGCCGTAGATCTGAATCCCGATCGGACGCTCCACTTCCTCGAACTCCGCTCCCTCGAGCGTGGTGCGGATGCGACGGCGGATGGCCTCCGACGACAGGAACTCGGACAGCACGACGTCCGCCCCCATCCTGCGGCACACCTGGCGGTACGGCGCCTCGGAGACGCCGGCCATGGGTGCGAGGATGAGTGGAAACCTGTGCGCGCTCGGGTAGGGCAACTGCATGGCTGGAAAATACTTGGCGCCCGGGGCCGGGGCAATGATGCGGCCTGGCGCAGCCCGGAGCGTCCGGCTGCGGCACGGGGACCGCCCGCCGCGATCTGGAACCCCTGCCGTGGCGCGGGCGTACGCCTCATGAGGAACTCTCCACCCCACTCCCCTGCGATTCATGAGCTTGCGACCCATTCTGCCAACGGTCCTCCTGACGGCCCTCATGCTGCCCGCGACGCTCGTCGCCCAGAGCGATCCCGTGGCCGAGTCGCGGGCTCATTACCACGCCGCGGTGGAGGCCTACGAAGCCCGCGATCTCCCGCTCTTTCTCGACCATGCCCGCCAGGCGCAGGCCCTCCGCCCTACGCACGGCGGTGTGACCTGGGCACTCGCGTCCGCGCTCGCCCTCAACGGCGACCGTGAGGGAGCGCTCCGCACGCTGCACCACTTCGCGGCACTGGGCTACTCGGCCGATCTCGCCGCCGACTCCGACTTCACGTCACTCCGTGACACGGAGGCCTACTCCGAGCTGGTCCGACGCCTGAAGCGGAACCGCGAGCCCCTCGTGGCGAGCCGGCCGGCATTCGAGCTCCCGGAGCGCGACCTGCTGGCCGAGGGCATCGCGTACGATGCCGGGGGCGACGTGTTCTACGTGGGAAGCGTGCGGAAGGGGAGGATTTTCCGCGTGAGCCGCGGCGGTGAGGTGTCGGAGGCAGCGACCCTCGAGGGCATGGGGCTGGCACCGCTTGGACTGCGGGTGGACGACCGACGGCGCGTCCTCTGGGTGGCGGCCGCCGCGCTGCCCCAGTCGACCGGCTATCAGCCTTCCGACAGCGGGCGGAGCGCGATCCTGCGCTTCGACCTCCGAACCCGACGCTTCCAGGGGCGCTACGAGCCTCCTCCGGATGGCCGCCCGCACCTGATCGGTGATCTCGTGGTCAGCCGCGCCGGCGCGCTCTACGCGACGGACAGCCGCGCCCCGATCGTCTACCGGCTGGCTCCCGGCGCCGGTCGGCTGGAGCCGTTCGTCGAAAGCCCCCTCCTGCTCTCCGCTCAGGGGCTCGCACTCGCTCCTGACGAGCGCACACTATACGTAGCGGACTACGCCCGGGGCCTCCTTCGTGTGGACCTGCGGGCCCGGGACGTCTCAATGATGGAGACGACGGATGGGGTGCTGGCGCTCGGCATCGATGGGCTGTACTTCCATAGGGGCGGCCTCGTCGGGATCCAGAATGGCGTGGTGCCGCACCGCGTGGCGCGATTCACCTTCGACACCACCGGTCGGCGGCTCGTCCGAGCAGAGGTGCTCGAGCGAGCGCACCCGAGCTACCAGGAGCCGACGCTCGGTGTGCTGGTGGATGACGAGCTCTTCTACGTCGCGAACAGTCAATGGGAGCGCTTCGGTCAGGATGGCGGAATCACGGATGCAGGAGCCCTCGAACGTCCGGTGGTGCTCCGATTGCCGCTCTGATCCCTTCGGCTTTGACTCATCTATCGGGCGAGATTAGGTTGTCGCCATCTTTCCGGCTGGCATGACCCTCCTCCCCGCTCCGCATGCGTCTCAGGGACTTCGTCGCTCCCGGTGCGATCAGCTTCGATCTCCAGGCGACGGAGAAGGACGAGGTCCTGGGCGAGATGGTGCGCCTTCTCGGCCTGGAGCCGCGCGCCGAGGACACCTTGCTGCGTGTGCTCCAGCGGCGGGAGCAGCTCGGATCGACCGGCATGGGACGCGGGATCGCGATCCCGCACTGCCGCTCACTGGTGGTCAGCCGCCTCCGTATCGCCTACGGACACAGCCGTCAGGGAGTGGAGTACCACGCGGTCGACGGCAGACCGGTGCATCACCTGTTCCTGATCGTCGCGCCGCCGCTCGAGATTTCCAACCAGTACCTGCCCGTCCTCGGCCGGATCGCCCAGTTCGCCAAGGAGGCCGACGTGCCCGACCGGCTCGCGCGGCTCACCCAGCCCGATGAGTTCTACCGGCTGCTGGAGGAGAAGGCCGTGTAGCCTGGTGGCGGCTCTCTGCGTCGCGCTCTCCCCGGCACCGCTCGCGGGCCAGGCACCCGCCGAACGCGCCGCCCTGAGCACGTTCTCCGATTCCCTCGCCACTCATACCGACACGATCGAGCTTCGGCGGCGACAAGCCGCGGCACGCCGGCTCGCCCGGCATCCCGACAGCGCGCTCGCCCGGATACGCCTGGGGCTCGTGAGCCTCAGGCTCGCGGAACTGGGCGCCTCGCCGGACGCGAGGGAGGCGATCCGGGCGTTGCGCGACGCGGCGAAGCGGCGGCCGGAGTGGCCGTACGCGTGGTACGTGCTGGGCCGCGCGGAAGCGAGGCGTGCGGCATGGGAGCGCGCGAATCCCCTCGAGCTCGGAAGCCGGGTCGGGGTTGGAACACTGGAGCGGGCGGCCTCGCGGCAGCGCCGCGCGCTGGAGGCGGATCCCGACTTCGCGCCGGCCGCCGTGGAGCTGGGCGCGATGGTCCTTGGTCTTCGGGACACTTCGCTCCTGGAGCCGGCGGTCGGTGCCCTGCGCCGATCCGCGTCGGCTCCCGGCCCGGATCCCCGTGTGCTGCTCGCCCGGGGTAGGCTCGAGCGGCAGGCGGGCAACCTGGACTCCGCCGCCGCCGTCTTCCAGCGCTACATCGCGGCCGGAGGACGCCGGGGCCTCGGTCTGCTGGAGCTGGCCCGCACCGGCCTCGCGGCGGGACGGAAAGACGCCGAGGCGGCGTACTACGAGGGCGCGGCGCTCGAGGACTCGCTGGCCGTCGAGGGCTACCGCGCCGACCTCGCGATGATCGCGGCCGATTCGGAGCTCGCTCGTTTCGACGGCGCGTCTGGTGCCGAACGGGTGGAGTTCCTGGAGCGCTTCTGGACCGACCGCGATCGGCTGGAGCTGCGCGCCCCGGGCGAGCGGCTCCGCGAGCACTACCGCAGGCTGCTGCACGCCCGCCGGCATTTCGCCCTCACGGTGAGCCGCCGGTACTACGGCCCGGCCGATGCGTACCGGAGCGGAGGTCTCGAGATCGACGACCGGGGCGTGATCTACGTGCGGCACGGCGAGCCGGCGGAACGGCTGCGGCCGTTCGTCTTCGGCCTCATGCCGAACGAGTCGTGGCGGTTCGAGCGGGCGGAGGGCGACCTGCTCCTGCACTTCAGTGCCGGGTACGACGCGAACGGCGGCGGCGACCTGTACGACTACCGGCTGGTGGAGAGCGTGCTGGATCTCCGGGGTGCCGGAGACGCGCCGCGTGACCAGCTCCTGCTCTCGCGCCAGTCGCTCTCCAACGTGTATGGACGAATGCTCAACTGGGGCCGGTACGGCGCGGCGCGGTCGCGGGCGCGGGAGCGTGGCTACGGCCAGGCCGGCATCGCCGTCGGCACGACGACCGACAGCCACGAGCTGCAGTTCTCCAAGCCGCTCGGAGCCCTCGCCGACCTCGTCGCGATCGGGGGCGTGGGCGACTCCGGGGCCCTGGCCCACCTCGTGTTCGCCGTCGCCGAGCCCGGCACCCGCCCCGAGCGCGAGGCGGGCGGCGTCCGCTACACCGTCCGGGTCCGTGCCGTCGCGAGCGACAGGAACGGCAGGCCGTTCGGGGACCTGGACACCACCATCGTGTTCCGGCCCTCGGCGCCCCTGGGCCGCTCGCAGTATCTCGTCGGGCGCGCCGAGATGCCCCTGCCGCCCGGGCGCTGGACGTGGCGCGCCGCGCTCCAGGTGGGCGACAGCCTCGGCGTGGTCCTGCCGAAGGACAGCGTGCACGTGAGCGCGCGCGGCGCGGCGCTCGCCATCAGCGACCTGGCGTTGGGAGTGCGCGGCGCGAGCGCACGCTGGGAGCCGGCGCCCGGCGACACGGTGCTCCTCACCCCATTCGACCTCTTCCTCGAGGGCGCCGAGGTCGAGCTCTACTACGAGGTGCCGGGGGCGCGCCCGGGCGCGGCGTACCGGCACGAGATCGCGGTGTTCCGGATGAAGGGCGACCCCGCGGCCGCCGAGCGCAGGCCGGCGGTCACCCTGGCGTTCGACGAGCCGGCGACCGAGGAGCTGCTCCGCTCGCAGCGGGTGCTCCAGCTGTCGCGACTCAAGCCGGGCAGGTACCTGATCGAAGTGCGGGTGCGCGCGCCGGGCGGGGAGTCGGTCACCCGGCGACGCGAGTTCCGTATCGTCCGCCCGAGCTAGGAGCAGCGCGGCCGGCGCCACCGGCGCCACCGGCGCCGGCTCACTCCCATTCGATGGTGGCGGGCGGCTTCGAGCTCACGTCGTACACCACCCGGTTCACCCCGTCCACCTCGTTGGCGATCCGGTTGGAGATCCTGGCGAGCACGTCGGGCAGGAAGGGAAACCAGTCCGCGGTCATCCCATCCCGGCTGGTGACCGCGCGGAGGGCGATGACCTGGTCGTAGGTCCGGAAGTCCCCCTGAACCCCGACCGACCGGATCGGCAACAGCACCGCGAACGCCTGCCAGATATCGTCGTACAGCCCGGCGGCGCGAATTTCCTCGATGTAGATATGGTCGGCGCGGCGGAGAACCTCGAGGTTCTCGCGCGTCACCTCCCCGAGGATCCGGATCGCGAGGCCCGGGCCGGGGAACGGATGGCGGCCGACCATCTCCTCTGGCAGGCCCAGCTCCCGACCCACCTGCCGCACCTCGTCCTTGAACAGCTCGCGGAGCGGCTCCAGCAGCGCGAACGGCAGCCGCTCGGGGAGCCCGCCGACGTTGTGATGGGTCTTGATCGTGGCCGAGGGCCCGCCCTTGGGCGACACCGATTCGATCACGTCGGGGTAGAGCGTACCCTGCACCAGGTAGCCCACGTCGGTGCCGACGGCCTTCGCCTCCGCCTCGAACACGTCGATGAAAGTGTGCCCGATCCGGCGTCGCTTCTCTTCCGGGTCCTCGACGCCGGCGAGCCGCTCCAGGAACCGGTCGGCCGCGTCCACCACCCGGAGATCGATGCCCAGGTGGCGGCGGAAGGTCGTCTCCACCTGCTCCCGCTCGTGCAGACGCAGCAGCCCGTGGTCCACGAAGATGCAGGTGAGGCGATCGCCAACCGCGCGGTGGACCAGCACCGCGGCGACCGAGCTGTCCACGCCGCCCGAGAGGCCGCAGATGACCCGCTGGTCGGGGCCGACCAGCTCGCGGATCCGGGTCACCTCCGTCTCCACGAAGTGCCCGGGGGTCCAGTCGGGCACGCACCCGCAGACCTCGAACAGAAAGTTGTTCAGGATCTCGCCGCCCCGAGGCGTGTGCGCCACCTCGGGGTGGAACTGAACGCCGAACAGGGGCTCGGCCGTGTGCTCGATCGCCGCGATCGGGGAGTTGCGGCTCCGGGCGGTCACCCGATAGCCGGGAGGCGGGGTGTCCACGTGGTCGCCGTGGCTCATCCAGACCGGCGTCTCCTCGCCTTCGCCGAAGCCGCGGAACAGCCGGCCGCCCTCCACGGTGACATTGGCTCGACCGTACTCCCGCCGGTCGGCCCGGGTGACGCTGCCGCCCGAGAGATGAGCGAGCAGCTGCATCCCGTAGCAGAGCCCCAGCACCGGGGTGCCGAGCCGGAGCAGCTCGGGATCGGCGGTGGGGACGTTCTCGCCGTACACCGAGCTGGGCCCGCCCGAGAGGATGATCCCCTTGGGCTTCCATTCCCGGATCCACTGCACGGAGCGCGAAGGAGGATGGATTTCGCAGTAGACGTGTGCTTCGCGGACCCGCCGGGCGATCAGCTGGGTGTACTGCGAGCCGAAGTCGATGATGAGGATGCCGTCGTGGTGTGGAGCCACTCGCGATATCATTCCCTTCGCCTGCTTCAGGGTGACACCTTCTCGGTCTTGAACAGCTCGTCGATCCGCTCCCGCCTGCGCGAGACCCACCACCGCCCGTCGTCCACCACGACCTCCGCCGGTCGCGGTCGCGTGTTGTAGTTGGACGCCATGACGAACCCGTACGCCCCGGCACCGAGGACCGCGATGCGCTCGCCCCGGTCGAGGCCCGGCAGCATCCGATCGCGCGCCAGGAAATCGCCGGTCTCGCAGACCGGGCCGACGACGTCCACCTCCCCTTCGGCGCGGCCCCGCGGCTCCACCTCCGCCATCTCGTGGTATGCCATGTAGTGGCTGGGCCGGACGAGGTCGTTCATCCCGGCATCCACGATCACCAGCTCCTTGCCGCCCGAGTACTTCCGGGACAGCACCGTGGTGAGCAGAATCCCGGCGCTTCCCACCAGGTATCGACCCGGCTCCATCACCAGGGCGAGCCCGCTCTCTCGCACCGGCGGCACGATCGCGGCGGCGAGCGCGGCGGGGTCCAGCGGCCGCTCGTCGCGGTAGCGGATCCCCAGGCCGCCGCCTACATCGAGCGTGCGCAGCGTGTCGACCCCGCTCTGCCGCAGCTCCGCCACCAGCTCGAGCAGGCGACGAACTCCTTCGGCGTACGGCGCGGGGTCCAGGAGCTGGCTCCCGATGTGCATCGCGACCGTGTCGAGAGTGAGCAGGGAGTGCTGCCGCACCTGGAGCGCGAGCGGCACGACTTGGTCGACCGGCACACCGAACTTGATCCCGCCCTGCCCAGTGGCGATGTAGGGATGGGTCTCGGCGGTGACGTCGGGATTGACCCGGATGCCGACCCGCATCGGCCGGCGGAGCCGCTCGACGATCCGGCCAAGCGCGGCGAGCTCGGAGACGGACTCGAGGTGCACGTGCCCGATGCCGGCCTCGACGGCGGCGGTCAGCTCCTCGTCGGTCTTGCCGACACCGCTGAAGACGATGTGCTCGGGCTCGAAGCCCGCGGCGAGCGCCCGGGCCAGCTCGCCGCCGGACACGATATCGGCGCCCGCGCCGAGGTCCCGCAGAATGCGCAGCACCGCGAGGTTGGAGTTGGCCTTCACCGCGTATGCCACGCGGTGGGGCACGGGCGCGAGCGCCTGATCGAGCGCGCGGAACTGCCGGCGAATGACCCGGGCGTTGTACAGGTACGCGGGCGTCCCCACGGTATCCGCCACCGCAGTGAGGGACACGCCACCCAGGTACAGGGAGCCGCCTCGCCGCTCCAGTCCCGCGTCCTCGAACAGCGGCGAGTCCACCACCGCCGCGCCGCTCAGTACGCTCTCGCCCACAAGGCCTCCGTCACGGTTGGCCGGCCGCACCACATGCAGGTATCCGGCACCCGCTCGGAGCGGAACTCCTCGTCGGGCAGCACTCGGATCGTGGCCTTGGTCTGCTCCTTGATGTCCATCTCGCACTCCACGCGCCCGCAGAAGCCCGAATAGGTGAACCCGCCGCCCGCTTCCAGCTGAGCCAGGAACTGCTCCTTGCTCGCTCCGCGGATGCTGTTCGCCTCGCGGCGCGCCCTGGATGACTCGAGCATCTCCCGCTGCATGGCTTCCATCGCGCCGGTGAGGGCAGTTGGCAGCCCCGCAAGGGGCAGGCTCTCCTTCTTCCCTCCGGTGCGGCGCGCGAGCATGGCCGTGCCCGCGGCGACGTCGCGGGGGCCGATCTCCAGTCGCAGCGGGACCCCCCTGCCCTCCCACTCATAGTACTTGGCGCCCGGCTTCATGCCGTCCCGGGCGTCGAGGTGGGTGCGGATCCCGGCGGCGGCCAGCTCCTTCCGGGTGCGCTCCGCGATCTCCAACACCGTGGCGCGCTCCACGTCGCTCTTGTAGATCGGCACGATCACCACCTGGTACTGCGCCAGTCGGGGCGGACAGATCAGGCCGGCGTCGTCGCCATGGGTCATGATCAGCGCGCCCACCAACCGGGTCGAGACGCCCCAGGACGTGTTCCACACGTGGTCCAGCTCGCCCGCTGCGGTCTGGAACGTGACCTCGAATGCCCGCGAGAAGTTCTGGCCCAGGTTATGGCTGGTTCCGGCCTGGAGCGCCTTGTTGTCCTGCATCATCGCCTCGCAGCTGTACGTCCGCAGCGCGCCGGCGAAGCGCTCGCTGTCCGTCTTCCGGCCGGTCACCACGGGCATGGCCATCCACTCCTCCATGAACGTGCGATAGACCCCCAGCATCCGGCGGGTCTCCTCCTCGGCTTCCGCCTCCGTGGCGTGGGCGGTGTGCCCTTCCTGCCAGAGGAATTCCGTGGTCCGGAGAAAGAGCCGGGTGCGCATCTCCCAGCGGACCACGTTGGCCCACTGGTTGATCAGCACCGGGAGATCGCGGTAGCTCTGGATCCACTTGGCGTACATCGAGTAGATGATGGTCTCCGAGGTCGGCCGGACCACCAGCGGCTCCTCCAGCTCCTTGCCGCCGCCGTGGGTGACGACCGCGGTCTCGGGGGCGAAGCCCTCCACGTGCTCCGCCTCGCGGCTCAGGAAGCTCTGCGGGATGAACAGCGGGAAGTAGGCGTTCTGGTGCCCGGTGTCCTTGAACATCTGGTCCAGTGCCCGCTGCATCTGCTCCCAGATGGCGTACCCGTTCGGCCGAATGACCATGCACCCGCGGACCGGGCTGTAGTCCGCCAGCTCGGCCCTGGCCACCAGCTCGTTGTACCAGGCACTGAAATCGGTCGCCCTGGGAGTCAACGCCTTCGCTTCCGCCATCTCGATCTCGCTTCCTTTCGCGTTCCTGCGTTGCGTGCTCTCGGCGCGCGAGCGTGCCGTGCGCCACCCGCCGCGCTCAGTCCGCTCCGGCCCGGACGATCCCCGCCACCCGGCCGCGCAACGCGTCCTGCGCCACCGATTCCTGCGACTTACCCGCCAGGTCCTTCACCATCACCTCGCCGCGTGCCCGATCATCCGGCCCGACCACCACGGCGACGCGCGCTCCCCTGGCATCCGCCAGCTTGAGCTGCTTCCCCACCGCCTGGGGGGCGAGCGCGTATTCCACCCGGAGCCCGGCTTCGCGCAGCTCCCGCGCGAGCCCGAGCACGTGGGGGAGATCGTCCCCGGTGATCGCCGCGAGGAAGACGTCGATGCTCGGACCCTGCGCCGGGGCCAGCCCGCGCTCCCGCAGCAGCTCGCCCAGCACCACGTCGCCCATGCCGAAGCCCAGGGCTGGCAGGCTCACGCCGCCGAGCGATCCCAGCAGATTGTCGTATCGGCCCCCGCCGCAGATGGCCCGCAGCTCGCCCTGCGCGTCGAAGAGCTCGAACACCGTTCCGGTGTAGTAGGCGAGCCCGCGTACGATGCCCAGGTCCAGGTCCAGGAACTCGCCGAAGCCCATGGCCTCGAGCGCCTCGAGCGTGCGGCGAAGCGAGTCGCCCTCCCCGAGCGCGCCCGCAGGCGCCGGGGCCACTCCCCGCAGATCCTCCCAGCTCCTGGCCCGGGCGAGCGTCAGCAGGCGATCGACGATGGCGGGCGCGAGCCCGGCGTCCGAGAGACGCCGGGCCGATTGCTCGTCGGGCGTGCGCCGGAGCTTGTCGAACACCTGATATACCGCCGGCACCTGCGCCTCGGTCACCCCCAGGGTCCGGAGGAGCGCGGTGAGCAGCCGCCGGTCGGAGAGGCGCACTCTCACGTCGCGCGGACCTAGCCCGAACGCGCGGAGTGCATCCACCGCGAGCGCCACGATCTCCGCGTCGGCGAGGTGCCCGGCCTCGCCGATCAGATCACAGTTGAGCTGGAAATGCTCCCGAAGCCTTCCCCGTTGCTGCCGTTCGTAGCGGAAGAGCTGGGGAATGGAGAACCACCGGATGGGCTTCTTCAGCCCGTTGGCGCGCGCCGCCACCATCCGGGCGAGCGTGGGCGTCATCTCCGGCCGGAGCGACACCTCCCGGCCCCCCTTGTCGGTGAAGCTGTAGAGCTGGCCCACGATCTCCTCGCCGCTCTTGGCGGTGTACAGCTCGAGCGGCTCCAGCGGCGGCCCGTCGTACTCCTCGAACCCATAGCGCGACGCCACGTCCCGCCAGGTCCGGAAGACGTGCTCCCGGAATGCGAGTTCGGCCGGGTAGAAGTCGCGAAATCCCGGCAGGGCCTGGGTTTGCATGGGCAGGATAATAGTTGGGGGCCGCGGTCGGAGCGAGCGGGCTAGAAGCCCAGCTCACCCATCACGTCACCCACGGTGTGGAACGACCCGGTCACCAGGATCGTGGCCGCATCGCGCTGTACCTCTCGGAGCGCGGCGTGGAAATCCGGCACCAGCGACCACG
>DATABZ010000080.1:0-31501 GCA_036259315.1 Gemmatimonadales bacterium
GGTTCGGTGAGTGGACCGACGCCGGGCTGCTGCGGCACCCGCGGTACCTCGGCCTGCGGGACGACAAGCCCGCGCGGAGCGTCCGCTCAGCTCCCTCCCCGCCGTCTGGCGACGGCGCCGCTCGCCTTCGGCTCCTCTCGCCGCACGCTCCGCGCGGGCTTGTCGTCCCGCAGGCCGAGGTACCGCGGGTGCCGCAGCAGCCCGGCGTCGGTCCACTCACCGAACCCGATCTGCGCGACCAGCTTCGGGGTGACCCACTGCACCTCACCGGCAGGCACCGGTCCCGGCGCGAACGGCGAAGTTCGCCGTTGCAGCGGCGCGAGGCGGCGCCGGAGCAACTCCAGCGTGTCCTGGTCGTACCCGGTGCCCACCTTCCCCGCGTACCGCAGCGCGCCCTCGTCGTCGTAGTACCCCACGAGGAGCGCGCCGAGGTGCTCGCGCGCACCCTGCGGCGCCGTGTAGCCGCCGATGACGAACTCCTGCTGGAGGACGCACTTGATCTTGAGCCAGTCGGTGGAGCGGCCGCTCACGTAGGTGGACTCGGCCCGCTTCGCGATGATGCCTTCCGCCCCCCGGGCACAGGCGTCCCGGTACATCGCCGCGGAGCCCTGGGTGCGGTAGGGCGTGAAGTGGATTCGCCCGTCGTACCACACCACGTCGCGCAGCACCTTCTTCCGGTCGAGCAGCGGAAGGCCGGTGAGGTCTATGCCCTCGTAGAACAGGCAGTCGAACAGGTACAGCTCCACCGACACGCCGGTCCGCGCGGCGCGCACCGTGTCGCGCAGATGCATCCGCTGCTGCAGGCGGGCGAAGGAGGACAGGCCCGTCGCCGGGTCGGGCGCCACGATCTCGCCGTCCAGCACCGCGTCGCCCCGCACCGCGAGCGAGAGCGCCTCGACCAGCTCGGGGTACCCGCCTTCGACCTGCCGGCGGTTCCGCGAGAAGAGCCGGACCGTCCCGCCCATCACGTAGGCGAGCACCCGGACACCGTCGAGCTTGGGCTCGTAGACCCAGCCGCCTCCCGTAGGGGAGCGATCGCTCAGGGTGGCCAGCATCGGCGCGATCCAGCCGGGCTGGGTGCGGTAGCGGAGCCGCCCCCGGGAGCGGGACAGCGCATCGCGCGAGAGGCTCATGCCGCGCCTCCGACTCCGAGGATCGCACCGAGGTCCTGCTTGGACTCCAGGATCCCGTCCCAGGGATCGCCGTCGGACTCCAGTCGGTCGGGGACGGTGCGCAGGGTGAAGTCGGTGGGGTAGATCCGCTCCAGCTCCTCCCAGCGCACGGGGGTCGAGACGGTTCCCGTGGGGTGGCGACGCGAGGAGTAGGGGACGGCCAGCGACTTGCCCCGGGTGTTCTGGTTGTAGTCGAAGAAGATCTTCCCGCGCCGGCGCTCCACCGACCAGTCGATCGTCACCTCGCGCGGCTGCGCGCGCAGTGCGTGCCTGGCGATGGTCTCGGCCACCTCGCGCGCGGCCTCGAAATCGAGTTCGCGCACGACCGGCAGATACAGATGCAGGCCCGTACGCCCCGAGGTCTTCACGTAGGTGGAGAGGCCGAGTCCCGCGAGCTGCTCGCGCACCTGCAGCGCGAGGCGCCGGGTCCGGTTGAAGGCACGCCGGTGCAGCTCCGGTTCCGCCCCCCGCGACTCCCGGCCGGAGTAGTCGTAGGGATCGAGGTCGAACACCACGAAGTCGGGGTAGTTCAGCACCGAGCGCTCCAGCGCGGCTTCGGAGCCGGTGAAGCGGCGTCCGCGGGTCAGCGCGTCGGGCTCGGGCGCCGTGCGCGAGTACCAGGCGTGCAGCTCCAGGCTGGCCATCTGGCCCAGCCAGAGGAGGGTCGCGAGGTTCTCGCAGATGAGATAGTCGCCGTCGGTGTCCCCGTGACTGGAGTAGATGGACACCGTCCGCGCGAACGGCGGCGGGTCGTCCCAGTGCTTCTGGTAGAAGCTCTTCCCGGTGATGCCGCCGGGAAACCGGGTCACGAAGAGCGGACGGTCGGCCAGGTGGGGCAGCATCCAGCGCGACACGCGCGCCAGATAGCGCAGGAGCAGCCGCTTGGTGAGCGGCTTCCGCGAGCCGCTGCCCGGCCAGAGCGCCTTGTCGAGATTGCTCACCGCCAGGTCGTGCCCGTCCACGTGCAGCACGGCCCGGTCCCTGGCGGCGTCGAGCTGCTTGACGACGTCGCGGACCGTGTCGGCTCCCGGAATCCTGGCGGGCACCGGACTCAGCTGACCTTTCGCGTCGCGCGACGTGCCGCCGGACGACTCCGGGGCCGGGTCGCGCGCTTCGGCGGCTTGCTCTTCTTCGCGGCCTCCACGCTGCGACGCAGCGCGTCGGCGAGATCGAGGACCTTGGACTCACGCGACGGCGGGGACTCCACCACCTCGCGTCCCTCGAGCTTGGCGTCGATCACCTGGGTCAGCGCCTCGCGGTACTGGTCCTTGTACTCCTCGGGATCGAACGGCTTGCGCAGCAGGTCGATCAGCGTGAAGGCCATGTCCAGCTCGCGGTCGGTGATCTTGACGTTGTCCAGGTCCATCTCCGGCCGCGCCCGGATCTCGTCCGGGTAGTAGAGCGTCTCCAGCATCAGCGCACCGTCCTTCGGGCGCAGCGCGCAGAGCTGCTCCTTCTTGCGGATGGTGATCGTGGCGATCGCGGTGAGTCCCTTCTTCTCCAGCGTGCGGATCAGGAGGGCGTACGCCTTCTCGCCCCGCTCATCGGGGGCGAGGTGATAGCTCCGCTCGTAGTACACCGGATCGATCTCGTCCTCCTTCACGAAGGCGGTGAGCTCGATGGTGTGCTTGCTCGGGAGGGGGAGCTTCTCGAAATCCTCGTCGGTCAGCGTGACGTACTGGTCCTTGGCATACGCGTAGCCGCGCACGGTCTCGCTCCAGGGCACCTCCCGCTCGTCGGTCGGGCACCAGCGGAGCTGCTTGAGACGGGTCCCGCAGGTGGCGTGCAGCAGGTTGAAGGAGATGTCCTTGCTCTCGGTGGCGCCGAACAACTTCACCGGTATGCTGACCATCCCGAAGCCGATGGATCCGCTCCAGATCGCTCTCGCCATCCCGCCTCCTGCAGGCTCGGGGGTCGCCGCGAGTTATCCACACGGCTGAGGGATTATCCACAGGTTTATCAACATAACCTGTTGATAAACAATGACTTACGACGCTAGATACTGCCAGGGCTGGGAGACGATGGCTGTGGGATGAGTCACACGCAAGGGGGGAGCGCGGAACGGCGGCCCGAAGACCGCCTAGGGTTTGGTACCGTTCAAGGCGCGCAGGATTTTCTTCATAGCCAGCGTGTCGCCCGTGCGGGCCTGGGGCACGATGGAATCGGCGGACAGATCGGGGAGCGTGAGTTCGAGCGCCGCGGGAGGCGGGGTGATGGCCGGAGCCGGCGACGGCTCGGCGTCTCCCGGTGCCGCCGCCCGCGTCCTCGTGCTCGGCACCTCGCGCGGGGACACGCGGGGGCGAGCCGGCGCCGAGCCCGCGAAGGCGGGACCGGGCGTCATCGGCACGCGCGCGGGATCGGTCGTGACGCGCGGCGGTTCCTCCGGCTCAGGCTGCTCCGGCGCCGGGGCCACCGGCTGGTCCACGGCCGATGGCGACACCGGCTGCGCCGGAGCCGTCGATTCGGCGCGGTTCGGCGACGGCGTTGCCGTCAGGGCGAGGTGGGCACCGATCACCAGAGCCGCGGCCACGCCGACGAGCAGCATCGGCCGGCCGTTCATGCGTGGCGAGCGGCGCGCCGTGGGCCGCGGTGACGCCGCGTCCTCCAACCTCGCATGCGGCGGCTCCGCCGCCTCTTGCGGCTCCATCTCCCACGGTACTACACGCTTCACCCCGCGCTCTGCGGATGGTGTCGGTACCGCGGTGACTGTCGGACGCGCCTGCGCCGAGGGTCGTGGTGGCGGAGGCGCCGCCACGCGGGGCGCCGGAGGGGACCACGGAACCGGGTCGGGCTCGGGTGTCGCCGCGAAGGGCTCCGGAATCGTCACGACGGGAAGGTCGCGCAGCACCTCCTGCTGCATCGCGACGACCGGTGAGGGCACCGGAGCTGGAATCGTACGAGGCGGCTCGGCCGCCGACGTGGGTTGCTGGATCGGCGTGGGTCGCGATACCGGCGTCGGCTCCGGCCGCGGTACCGGCTTCTGCTCCGGCCGCGATACCGGCTTCGGATCCGGCGCCGGCGCGATGCTCCTGGGCTCGGTCCGCGATGAGGGGGGCGTCGAAGGCCGCGGCGCGGGGTTCCCGGCGGACGGCCGCGGCGCGGGGTTCCCGGGGGACGGCTGCGCCGCCCTCGCGGCCGGCATTTCCAACGCTCTCTTGTAGTGCGGGTGCAGGCTGATCGGCAGCCACTTCTGGGAGGCGTGGTGATAGATGCGCGCGCGGGGGGTGACAACGCCGTTCCGGATCCCGACGGCCAGCTCCTCGATGGTGCGAAAGACCGTTTCCTCGCCGGGAGTGACTTCGATCCGGTACATGACTGGGTCCTCCGAGCGGGCGTGGGAGCGCGCGAACGATGCCAAATTCGTGCTCGGACACGCTGCATGTTTCTGCATGAGCGAATCCGTGCTCGCGCGGCGCGCTGCGGGCCAGTCGGAGTCAGGTGAACTGCTGCGGGGCGATGAGCTTAACGACGCCCCGATCGTCTGAGGGCGCAGTCGTGCCCGGTCGGTCGCGCGGCACGGCGCCTCTCGTAGATTGCACGGGATGAGGGAAGCTTCCGCCGCCGTCGTCGCCCTGATCCAGGGCGCGTTCTATGTCGCCACCGGCGTGTGGGCGCTGGTGGATCTCGACAGCTTCATGGCTGTCACCGGTCCCAAGACCGACCACTGGCTGGTCAAGACGGTCGGTGTGCTGGTGACGGTGATCGGTGCCGTCCTCCTGGTCGCCTGGCGGACCCGCCGCATCACCGGAGAGATCGTCCTCCTCGCCGTCGGGAGCGCGCTAGCCCTCGCGGCCATCGACGTCGTCTACGTCTCCAACGGCACTATCGCGCCGATCTATCTGCTCGACGCCGTCGCCGAAGTGGGTTTGGCCGGCGCCTGGCTCCTGACCCGCCGCGCGTGAGCACGCTGGTCGCCGACGGAGTCGGCAAGCGCTACGGCGAGGTCGTCGCCCTGGCCCACGTTTCGCTCGAGGTACGGCGGGGCGAATGCCTGGCGGTGATCGGCGAGAGCGGCTCGGGCAAGACCACGCTGCTCCGCTGCTTCAACCGCCTCGCCGATCCCGATGAGGGTCGTGTGCTCGTGGACGGCGTGGACGTCGCCGCCACGGATCCCGTCGAGCTGCGCCGCCGCATCGGCTACGTGCCGCAGGACGGGGGACTCCTTCCACACTGGCCTGTGGCCCGCAACGTGGCCCTGGTGCCCTGGCTTCGCGGCCGCCCTGATGCGGACGAGGCTGCCGGCCGGGCACTGGAGCTGGTGGGGTTGCCGCCGGAGCGTTTCGGCCCGCGCCGACCGCGCGAGCTCTCCGGCGGGCAGCGCCAGCGCGTGGCCGTCGCACGCGCCCTCGCCGCAGCGCCCGCCGTGGTGCTGCTCGACGAGCCGTTCGGCGCCCTCGACGCGATCACCCGGGCCGACCTCCAGGCGACGTTCCTGGCCCTTCGCCGCCGGCTGGGGATCACGGCTGTGCTGGTGACCCACGATCTCGCCGAGGCGTTTCTCCTCGCCGACCGGGTCGCCGTGCTGCGCGAGGGCCGCCTCGAGCAGGTCGCCGCGCCGGCCGAGCTGCGCTCGGAACCCGCCACGGCGTACGTGCGTCACCTGCTCCAGCGGGCTCGCGTGGCCTGATGGGGCCCGCCGCGCTGCTGCTCCTGCTCGCCGCGCAGACGGTTCCACCCCGTCCGGTGGTCGTGGCCTCGAAGCCGTTCGGCGAGTCGTACATTCTTGCCGAAATGTTTGCGCGCCTGCTGGAGGCTCGGGGCTTACTAGTGGACCGCCGGCCGGGTCTGGGCGCCACGGAGATCGCCTTCCGGGCCGTTCGTACCGGGTCCGCCGACGTCTACCCCGAGTACACCGGCACCGGCCTCCTCGCGATTCTCGGCGAGCGTCCGCAGTCGGATCCGGGCGAGGTGTTCGACCGGGTGAGCCGTGAGTTCCGCCGGCGCTGGAACGTTCGGTGGCTTCCGCCGCTCGGCTTCGAGAACACCTACGCCATCGCCGTGCGGCGCGAGACGGCGGAGCGTCACGGGCTCGCCACGCTCAGCGACCTCGCGTCGGTGGCCCCGGAGCTTCGCGCCGGCCTGACCGCGGACTTCATCGGCCGTCCCGATGGGCTTCCGGGCCTCACCCGCGCCTACGGCCTGCGGTTCGCCGACGTCCGCGCCCTGCTGCCCGCGGTGAAGTACCGGGCACTGGCGGCCGGTGAAGTGGACGTCATCGACGGCTACTCCACGGACGGGCTGATCGCGCGGTACGATCTCGTGGTGCTGCGTGACGACCGCAACTTCTTCCCGCCCTACCAGGCGGCCGCCTTGGTGAGCGCGGACATCGCCGAGCGGATGCCCGCCGCGGTCGCGGCGCTGACCGAGCTGAGTGGCCGATTGGACGAGCGCACCATGCGCCGGCTCAACCAGCGCCTCGAGGTGAATGGCGAGCCGGTAGAGCGAATCGCCGCCGATGCACTGGCCGATCTTGGGCTGATCGCGGCGGCGCTCGACGCGCCGAGGCCCGGGGTTGCGCCTGGCGCAGCGCCCTCCGGCGCCGCGACGCCCGGCCGATCGATGCAGTCGGGTGGCAGGGGTACCGTGCTCGGCTATGTGGTGGAGCGCCGCACCGATCTGCTCCGGATGACGGGAAGGCACCTCCTTCTGGTGGCGCTGTCGCTCGCGGCGGCCATCCTGGTGGCGGTGCCGCTCGGACTCGCCCTCGAGCGCCTCTCGACCGGCGCCGAAACCGCGGTGCGCGCGGTGGGGTTGCTCCAGACTCTGCCGGGGATCGCGCTGCTCGCCTTCATGATCCCGCTGCTCGGCATCGGCCTGCTGCCCGCCGTGGTCGCGCTCTTCCTCTACTCGCTCTACCCGATCCTGCGGAATACCTGGACCGGTGTCCGGGAGGCCGCGCCCGACGCGGTCGCGGCGGCTACCGCCCTGGGCATGACGCCCGGGCAGGTCCTGCGCTACGTGCGGCTGCCGCTGGCCGCGCCCGTGATCATGGCGGGCATCCGCACGGCGGCCGTGATCAACGTGGGCACCGCCACCCTGGCCGCCTTCATCGGCGCCGGCGGTCTCGGCGATCCGATCGCCGCCGGGCTCGCGCTGTCCGACACCAGGATGATCCTCTCGGGTGCGATTCCCGCGGCCCTGCTGGCGCTCGCGGTGGACGCACTCCTCGGCGGGGTGGAGCGTCTCGTGCGCCCACTACCCGCGGCTTGACGCCCGCTCTCGCGACCGCGTAGGATAGGGCCCGCCATGCGCCTCAACCCGTTCCGCGCCATCCGCCCGCGTCCCGATCTCGCCGCCGAGGTGGCGGCGGTTCCCTACGACGTCGTGAGCCGCGCCGAAGCGGCGGAGCTGGCCCGGGGCAATCCCCACAGCTTCCTGCACGTGGGACGCTCCGACATCGACCTCCCGCCGGACGTGAATCCCTACGACGCCCGTATCTACCAGCGGGCGCGGGGGGCGCTGGACGAGCTGCTCGCGCGGGGGACCCTGCTTCGGGATCCGGAGCCCGGCCTCTTCGTGTACCGCCAGGTCATGGACGGCCGGGCGCAGACCGGCGTCGTCGGCTGCGTGCACGTGGACGACTACGAGCGGGACGTCATCCGGAAGCACGAGAAGACTCGCCAGGACAAGGAGGACGATCGCACCCGGCACGTTCTCACTCTGAATGCCAACGCGGAGCCGGTGTTCCTCACCTACCGGGCGCAGCCCGCGATCGACCGGCTGGTCGAGCGGGCCTCCTCGACGGCGCCGCTCTACGATTTCACGGCGCCTGACGGCGTGCGGCACACCGTCTGGGCCGCGCAGGATCCCGGATCGCTGGTGGAGGCGTTCGGCCCGGTGCCCCACGCCTATGTGGCCGACGGGCACCACCGCTCCGCCAGTGCGTGGCGCGCGGGCAAGGAGCTGCGGGCCAAGAACCCCGCGCACCGGGGAGACGAGGAGTACAACTGGTTCCTGGCGGTCCTCTTCCCCTCGGAGCAGCTGCGCATCCTGCCGTACAATCGGGTGGTGCGGGACCTGAACGGCCAGACGCCAAAGCAGGTTCTCGACCGGCTGCGGGAGCTTGGCAGTCTGACGCCCGCCCGCGAGCCGGTGCCGGAGCGGACCGGCGTCCTCTGCATCTATCTCGATGGGGCGTGGCACCGGCTGGAGCTGGACCCGGCGACCGTCGACCGCTCCGACCCGATCGCCTCGCTCGACGTGTCGCTCCTCCAGGATCGGGTGCTCTCGCCGATCCTCGGCATCGGCGACCCGCGCACGGACCAGCGGATCGACTTCGTCGGCGGGATCCGGGGCACCGCCGAGCTGGAGCGCCGGGTGCGGTCGGGCGAGGCGGCGATCGCGTTCTCGCTGTACCCCACCACCCTCGATCAGTTGATGGCGGTCTCGGACGCCGGCCAGGTCATGCCGCCCAAGAGCACGTGGTTCGAGCCGAAGCTCAGGAGCGGGCTCTTCGTCCACGAGCTAGCTTAGACCCTGTTACCTCATCCCGAGCGAAGCGAAGGATCGTCTCCATGAAGGTTCTCATCGCCGACAAGTTCGAGAAGGTCGGCATCGATGGTCTGCAGGAGCTCGGCTGCACGGTGGTGTCGCGGCCGGATCTCACCGCCGACGCGCTGCCGGCGGCGATCAGGGAGGTGGATCCCCACATCCTGATCGTGCGCAGCACCAAGGTGACCGCCGACAGCCTGAAGGCCGGCACGGCGCTCACCCTCGTGATCCGGGCCGGCGCCGGCATCGACACCATCGACGTGGCCGCGGCGTCCAGCCGTGGGATCTTCGTCTCCAACTGCCCCGGCAAGAACTCCATCGCGGTGGCCGAGCTGGTGATGGGTCTGGTGCTCGCCTGTGACCGCCGGATCCCCGATCAGGTAGCCGACCTGCGGCAGGGGAAGTGGAACAAGGCGGAATACTCCAAGGCGCGTGGGCTCTACGGGCGGACGCTGGGCGTCGTCGGGTTGGGCCAGATCGGCCGCGAGGTCGCGGTGCGGGCGCGGGCCTTCGGGATGCGGGTGCTCGCCTGGTCGCGCACGCTGACGCACGACGAGGCGGACCGGCTCGGCGTCTCCTACGCGCAGAGCCCGCTCGAGGTCGCTCGCCTGTCCGACGTGGTGTCGATCAACGTCGCCGCCAATGCGGAGACCAGGAACCTGGTCAACGCCGAGTTCCTGGCAGCCATGCGGCCGGGCGCCTATCTCATCAACACCTCGCGCGGCTCCGTGGTGGACGAGGCGGCCCTGGCGCAGGCGATCGCCCAGAAGAAGCTCCGGGCCGGGCTCGACGTCTTCCAGAACGAGCCGGCGGGGGGCACGGGCGAGTTCGCCGGCGCCATCCTCCAAGTGCCCGGCGTCTACGGCACCCATCACGTCGGCGCCTCGACCGATCAGGCGCAGGTCGCGATCGCCCACGAGGTGCTCCGGATCGTCCAGGCCTTTCAGGCCACCGGTGAGGTCCCCAACGTGGTCAACCGCCTGGCGCGGAGCTCGGCGAGCCATGTGCTCTCCATCCGCCACCGGAACCGGCCCGGCGTGCTGGCCCACGTCTTCGGCGTGCTGGCGAACGCGGAGATCAACGTGGAGGAGGTGGAGAACATCATCTATCATGGTGCCCAGGCCACGCTGGCGAGGATCCATCTCGACGGCGAGCCCGGGAACGGTGCGCTGGAGCGGATCAGGTCCGGCAACGCCGACATCATCAGCGTGGAGCTCAGCGAGATCGACGGGAGGCGTTAAATGAGCAAGCGAATCTTCAATTTCTCCGCCGGCCCCGCGGTCCTGCCCGAGCCGGTGCTCCGGAAGGCGCAGGAGGCCATCTGGGATGTGGCGGGCAGCGGCATCGGAGTCATGGAACACAGCCATCGCGGCAAGGTGTTCGACCGGATCCGGGACGAGGCCGAGCAGGCCTGCCGCGACCTGGCGGAGATTCCCGACAACTATCGGGTGCTGTTCCTGCAGGGCGGGGCGTCGCTCCAGTTCTCGATGGTGCCGATGAACCTTCTCCCGGCCGACCGCACCGCCGACTATCTCCTCACCGGGGTCTGGGCGCAGAAGGCGGTGAAGGAGGCCAAGATCCTGGGCGCCAAGGTACACGTCGCGGCGAGCAGCGAGAGCACCAACTTCGACCGGATTCCGGCCGCTGCCGAGATCAGGTACTCCGAGCGACCGGCCTACGTGCATCTCACCACCAACAACACCATCTACGGCACCCAGTGGCAGGCAGAGCCGGCCGTACCCGCCGGCGTGCCGCTCGTGGCGGACACCTCGAGCGACATGTACAGCCGGCCGATCGAGGTGACGCGCTACGGCTTGATCTACGCCGGGGCGCAGAAGAATCTCGGCCCCTCGGGGGTGGTGCTGGTGATCGTGCGGGACGATCTGGTCGAGGCCGGGCCCAAGACACTGCCGACCATGCTCCAGTACCGCACGCATGCCGCGGAGAAGTCACTCTACAACACGCCCCCGACCTTCGGGATCTACGTCGTGGGCGAGGTGTTCAAGTGGATCCAGGGGCAGGGCGGGCTGGCCGCCATGGCGGAGCAGAACGAGTCCAAGGCCCGGCTGCTCTACGATTTCATCGACCAGAGCGACTTCTTCCGCGGCACCGCTCAGCCGGACAGCCGCTCGCTGATGAACGTGTGTTTCCGGGCGCCGACCGAGGAGCTGGAGAGCAAGTTCGTCTCCGAGGCCACCAAGCGTGGGCTGGACGGGCTCAAGGGCCATCGCAGCGTGGGCGGGATGCGGGCCAGCATCTACAACGCATGCCCCCGCGCTGCGGTGGAGGCGCTGGTCGCGTTCATGAAGGAGTTCGAGCGGGCCAATCGGGCGGCGGCCAGCGCCTGAGCCATCGTCGCCCCTGCTGAAACGGAGGGTCGTCCGGCCGCGTACGGCTCGGGCGACCCTTCCTCGTCTCCGGAGCCTCCATGCTGCATCTCGCGTTCGCCGGTCTCTGCGCGCTCGTCGCCGCCGATCCTCCCCCGAGCAAGCCTGCGGACACCCTCACCGCCTTCGTGGGGGTCACCGTCATCCCCATGGATCGGGAACGACGACTTCCGGGACAGACGGTGGTGGTCCGCGGCGACCGGATCGTGGAGATCGGCCCGGCGGGTCGGGTGAAGGTGCCCGAGGGTGGCGTGCGGGTGGACGGAAAGGGGAAGTTCCTCATCCCGGGGCTGGCCGAGATGCATGCGCATATCCCGGGTGGCCAGGCGTCCGACTCCGCGGTCGAGCGCACGCTCTTCATGTACGTGGCCGGCGGCCTCACCACGGTGCGAGGCATGCTCGGCCACCCCCGCCATCTCGAGCTCCGCGCCCGGGCGGCGCGCGGCGAGCTGTTGAGCCCGACGATCTACGCGGCCGGCCCCTCGCTCAACGGCAACAGCATCCCGGACTCGGCCGCTGCGGCCAGGGCGGCGCTCGAGCAGAAGGAAGCGGGCTACGATCTCCTGAAGATTCATCCGGGCGTGAGCCGTGAGGCCTTCGATGCCCTTGCCGCCACCGCGCGGAGGGTCGGCATCCCGTTCGCCGGCCACGTGCCGAAGGACGTGGGCCTCGCCCGCGCGCTCGAGGCGCGGTACGCCACCATCGAGCATCTCGACGGGTACATCGAGGCGATGGTGCGGGACGACGCGCCGGTGAGCGCCGAGGAGTCGGCCTTCTTCGGGATCAACCTCGGCGAGCATCTGGACGAGTCCAGGCTGCCCGGCCTGGTGGAGGCGACGAAGCGGGCCGGCGTCTGGAATGTGCCCACGCAGGTGCTGATGGAGAACCTCCTCCTGGTGGGCAGCAGCGCGGAGCTGAACCGGCGGCCGGAGATGCGCTACGTCTCGCCCGAGACTCGGGCGGAGTGGGCGGAGGTGAAGGAAGGGATGCTCACCGAGACCGGCTCCACGCCCGAGTCGGCACGGCGAGTGATGGAGATGCGTCGCCGCCTGATCAAGGCCCTGCACGCCGCCGGCGCGGGACTGCTCCTCGGCTCCGACGCGCCCCAGATCTACAACGTCCCGGGCTTCTCGACGCACCGGGAGCTGGAGGCGCTGGTCGCGGCGGGACTGACTCCGTACCAGGCGCTGGAGACCGGCACGCGCAACATCGCCCGCTACTTCGGTACCGAGCGGGAGACGGGAACGATCGAAAGGGGCAAGCGGGCCGACCTCATTCTCCTGGACGCCGACCCGCTCGCGGACATCAGGAACACGACCCGGCGCGCCGGCGTCGTGGTTCGCGGCCGCTGGCTGCCGCAGGCCGAGATCGAGCGGAGGCTGGCGGAGCTGGAGTAGGCGGCCCTACCGCCCGTTCAGATTCCGCACCAGCTCCGCGTTCGTGGGGTAGCGCTTCAGGTCCACGAGCAGATCGTTCATGGCATTGATCGGGGTCATGGACGCGATCCGCTGCCGCAGCGCGCGGGAGGCCTCCAGCGTCGGGGGATCCAGCAGGAGCTCCTCCCGCCGCGTCGCGCTCGCCACCAGGTCGATCGCCGGAAAGATCCGCCGCTCGGCCAGCTCCCGGCTCAGCACCAGCTCGCTGTTGCCGGTTCCCTTGAACTCCTCGAAGATCACCTGGTCCATCCGGCTCCCGGTGTCCACCAGCGCCGTGGCGATGATGGTGAGGGAGCCGCCGCCTTTGGAGGGGTCCACCCTGCGGGCGCTTCCCAGGAAACGCTTCGGCTTTTCCAGGGACTGCGCGTCGAGCCCCCCGGAAAGGGTGCGGCCCGTGCCCTTCTCCACCGCGTTGTAGGCCCGCGCCAGGCGGGTGAGCGAGTCCACGATCAGCACGACGTCCTGGCCCAGCTCCACCCGACGCCGCGCGCGCTCCAGGGTCAGCTCCGCCACGGCGACGTGCTGGGACGCCGGGTTGTCGAAGCTGGACGCGATCACCTCGCCCACGCCCGCCGCCTCCATTTCGAAGACCTCCTCCGGCCGCTCGTCCACCAGGAGGATGAGGAGGTCCGCGTCGGGATGGTTCGCGTTGACGCCCTCGGCGATCGCCTGGAGCACCATCGTCTTCCCGGCCTTGGCGGGCGCCACGATCAGGGCTCGCTGTCCCTTGCCAAGGGGGGAGAGCAGGTCGATGACGCGGGTGGTATGGTCGGGCTGCCCCCCACGCATGAGCCGGGACTCCAGGCGGATGAGCTCGTTCGGGTGCACCGCCGAGAGCCGGCCGAACTCCGGCCGGCCGCGCATCTGCTCGGGCGGGCGGCCGTGGATCGCGCTGACCCGCTCCAGGGTGGGTCCTCGCCCGCGCCCGCCCGGGCGGGTGTCGCCCGCGATCTCGTCCCCCATCCGCAGGCCGTACTGGCGGATGATCCGCTCGCCTACGTGGACGTCGCCGTTGGACGGCAGGTAGCCGGCCTCGCGGCGCCGGAGGAAACCCGTTCCCCGGCCGGCGATCTCGAGGACGCCGAGCATCAGGCGGCAGCCACGCTGCGCTTGATGCGCTGGAGAATGGCGGTGAGCCCCTGGGTCCGGGTCATGCCGAGCGTCTCGCTGAGCCCGAGCTGGTCCAGGAGATCGTCCGGTACCCGGGCCACCTCCTCCGGCGCGGCGCCCTCGAGCGAGCGGGCCAGCAGCGAGATGAAGCCGCGGACCGTGGGCGACTCCCGGGGCACGTCCGCATGGATGTGGACCTTGCCGTCCTCCACCTCGACCCACAGGAACACGGGGGTCTGGCACTCGTGCACCCGGTGCTCGCCCCGGGCCTTCTCCTCCTCCAGGCGCTCGGGCAACGGAGGCAGCTTGCGGGAGTAGTCGAGGAGCGTCTCCAGCCGGGTAGTGCGATCGGCGGCCTTGAAGCGAGGGATGATGGTATCGATACTCGGCATTGAGGGAATAGTAGCGGCAGCCGGAGGACACCGCAGGGTCGCTTGACGCCGCTCACGGCGATGAATAAATATCCAGTCATGGCGCGCCGGTACTCCACCCCGCTTCCCATTATCGGGCTCCCCCTCTCTCCCGGAGGCGGCGCGCCGGCGTGCGGGTAGCGGGACCTTCCCGACTCAGCACCGACCCGCGGCCTCTCCCTTCGAGAGGCCGCTCTCTTTTTCGGGGATCTCCATGCCAGTGTCGAGCGCAGTTTCGCCCGTCCGGCTCTACGACACCACCCTCCGTGACGGCACCCAGCGCGAGGGGCTCTCCCTGTCGGTGGACGACAAGGTCAAGATCGCGCGCGCGCTCGACGGCCTCGGCGTGCACTACATCGAGGGAGGATGGCCCGGCTCCAACCCGAAGGATGCCGAGTTCTTCCGCCGCATGCGGTGCGAGCCGCCGGCGCGGGCCAGGATCGCGGCGTTCGGCAGCACCCGCCGGCCCGGCATCGGCTGCGAGGAGGACGCCAACCTCCGCGCGCTGGAGGACGCGGGGACGCCCGTGGTCACCCTCGTCGGCAAGACCTCCACGCTCCACGTGGACCGGGTGCTCGAGACCACGCGCGAGGAGAACCTGCGTATGATCGCGGAGAGCGTGGCGTGGCTCAAGCGGCGGGGCCGCGAGGTGGTGTACGACGCGGAGCACTTCTTCGACGGCTGGCGGCTGGACTCCGGCTACGCGCTCGCCACCCTCGAGGCCGCGGCCGGGGCGGGGGCCGACACGGTGGTCCTCTGCGACACCAACGGAGGCGAGCTGCCGCCGGTCGTCGCGGAGCGGGTCCTCGCCCTCCGCGAGCGGCTGACGACGCCGCTCGGCATTCACCCGCACGACGACTCCGGTCTCGCCGTGGCCAACGCGCTGGCGGCGGTCGGCGCCGGGTGCGTGCAGGTGCAGGGTACCGTCAACGGGTACGGAGAGCGCTGCGGCAACCTCGACCTGGTTCCCTTGATCGCGACGCTCCAGCTCAAGCTCGGGCACCGGCTGCTCGACGACGAGGCGCTCCGCCGGCTGACGGACGTGTCGCACTACGTCGCGGAGGTCGCGAACCAGCACCCCGACCCCCACGCACCCTACGTGGGACGGAGCGCTTTCGCGCACAAGGGCGGTATTCACGTCGCGGCGATCGCGAAGGTGCCGGAGAGTTACCAGCACGTGGACCCGGCGGTGGTCGGCAACGTGTGCCGCGTGGTCGTGAGCGAGGTGGCGGGACGTCGAAATGTCCGCCTCCGCGCCCGGGAGCTGGGGCTCGCCGATGCCGGAGACGAGAGCGCCGTGCTCCAGCGGATCAAGGAGCTGGAGCATCGCGGCTTCCAGTTCGAAGCGGCCGAAGGGTCATTCGAGATGCTGCTCCGGCGGAAGGATCCGGACTACCGCGCGCCGTTCATCGTGGACGACTTCACCGTGATCGTGGAGAAGCGCGGCGGCGACGGCATCCGCGCCCAGGCCACCGTGAAGCTGCGCGTCGGCGACGAGGTGGTGCACACCGCCGCCGAGGGCGACGGACCCGTCAACGCGCTGGACCGAGCGGTCCGGAAGGCGCTGCTCCCGCACTATCCCGCGCTGGCGGAGGTGCATCTCGTGGACTACAAGGTCCGCATCGTGGACGAGCACCTGGGCACCGCGGCGCGGCCCCGGGTGATCGTCGAGTCGGCCCGGGGCGCGGAGCGGTGGAGCACGGTCGGGTGTTCGGAGAACATCATCGAGGCGAGCTGGCTCGCGCTCTGCGACTCGCTGGAGCTTGCGCTGCTCCGCCCGCCGGCGGTCTGAGCCCGGCAGGAACTTTCCGGCGGGCTCCGGCGTTCCTCGCCATATCCGGCCGGACAACTTCACCCCTGCGGGTTCGATGAGCTCATCCGGGAAGTACGACGCCATCGTCATCGGTGCCGGGCAGGCGGGAGTGCCGCTGTCCACCGCGCTCGCGCGCTCCGGCCGCCGCACCCTGCTCGTCGAGCGCGAGCACGTGGGCGGCACCTGCATCAACGAGGGGTGCACCCCGACGAAGACGATGGTGGCGAGCGCCCGGGTCGCCTACCTCGCACGGCGCGGCGCCGACTACGGCGTGGATACCGGCGAGGTGCGAGTGAATTTCCCCAAGGTGCGCGAGCGTAAGCGGAACATCGTCGAGAGCTTTCGTGACGGCAGCCGGCGGCGGCTGGAGAGCACCGAAGGCCTGGACCTGGTGCTCGGCGAAGCGCGGTTCACCGCGCCGCGGACCGTCGCCGTGGACGGACGGGTCTTCGAGGGCGGCCTGGTGTTCATCAACACTGGCGGCCGGCCCGCGAAGCCAGACGTGCCGGGCTTCGACGCGATCGCTCCGCTCGATTCGACGTCCATCATGGAGCTGGACCGCGTTCCGGAGCACCTCCTGGTGCTCGGGGGAGGGTACATCGGCCTGGAGTTCGCCCAGATGTTCCGCCGCTTCGGCAGTCGGGTGACGGTCATCCAGCGGGGCCGCCAGCTCCTCCCGCTCGAGGACGAGGACGTGGCCGACCAGGTAGTCGGCGTGCTGCGCGAGGACGGCGTGGACGTGTCGCTACAGGCGGAGGCCCGCTGCGCCGAGCGGCTTCCGGACGGAAGAGTCCGGCTCGTGGTCGGGAGCGCGGGTGAGGAGCGTTCGGTCGTGGGCTCCCACGTGCTCACGGCGACCGGCCGTGTGCCCAACACCGACCGGCTCCAGCCCGAGGCCGCGGGCGTGGAGATCGACTCGAGGGGGTTCGTCCGGGTGAACGAGCGGCTGGAGACGACCGCGCCCGGCGTCTATGCGCTCGGCGACGTGACAGGCGGGCCGGCGTTCACCCACATCTCCTACGACGACTTCCGGATCATTCGCGCGAACCTGCTCGAGGGTGGCCGCCGCACGACGGCCGGGCGCCTGGTGCCGTACACGGTCTTCATGGACCCGCAGCTCGGCCGGATCGGTCTCACGGAGCGGCAGGCGCGGGAGAGCGGTCGGGCCTACCGGGTCGCGACCATGCCGATGAGCCACGTGGCGCGGGCCCTCGAAGTGGACGAGCCGCGGGGCCTGATGAAGGCTCTCGTGGATCCGGAGACCCGGCTGCTCCTGGGGGCCGCCGTACTCGGCGTGGAGGGCGGAGAGATCATGGCCGCGCTCCAACTCGCGATGATGGGCAACCTGCCGTATGATAGCCTTCGGGACGCCGTCTTTGCCCACCCCACGCTCGCGGAGGCACTGAACAACCTCTTCTCGACGCTCGACTGACCTGTCGGGCGGGGAGCTGCGTATGACGATCGCCGTGGCGGGCGGCCGCGAGCTTCGGCAGCGGCTCGCGAGCGAGCTGGAGGAGGCCAGGACGCGGACGCTGCTGCTGGTGTCGCCCCTCGATGACGAGGAGCTCCACACCCAGCACGATCCGCTGATGAGTCCCGTGATCTGGGATCTCGGCCATATCGCGCACTTCGAGGAGCTGTGGCTCACCCGCAACCTCGACGGGCCCATCGAGTTCGTCGAGATGCCGGGGCTGTACAATCCGTTCGAGCACCCGCGCAGCACCCGCGGCGCGCTCCCGCTGCCGGCGTTGGAGCACTGTCGCGAGGTCATGGACGGGATCCGCGTCCGGGTGCTCGCCCGCCTGCAGCATGCCGAGCTGGACGCCGAGCATCCTCTCCTCGCCGAGGGATACGTCTACCGCATGGTGCTCCAGCACGAGTACCAGCACGACGAGACCATTCTCCAGACGCTCCAGCTGAAACGCGGCGTGCCCTACCGGCCCGCCGCGCGGGTGGAGCTGCCATCTGCGGCCCCCGGGGCCCGGCGGAGGGGTATGGTGCGCTTCCCCGGGGGCGCGGTCGAGATCGGCACCGACGACCGCTCGGCCGCTTACGATAACGAGCGGCCGCGGCATCCGGTGGAGCTGCGCCCGTTCTTCATCGACGTGAACCCCGTCAGCAACGGCGAATATCTCGCCTTCATGGAGGCCGGCGGCTATCGCGGCGCCGAGCACTGGTCCGAGGCCGGCCGTCGATGGCTCGAGGAGTCCCGCGCGGCGGCACCCAAGTACTGGTTCGAGCGTGACGGCCGCTGGATGACCCGGACCATGGACCGGGTCGGTCCGGTGGACCCGGAGCATCCGGTCTGCCACGTCTGCTGGTACGAGGCGGAGGCCTACGCGCGCTGGGCCGGCAAGCGGCTGCCGACCGAGCTCGAGTGGGAGGCGGCCGCGTCGTGGGACCCCGCGGCCGGCCTCACGCGCCGCTTCCCCTGGGGCGACGAGCCGCCGGCGCGAGAGCTCGCCAACCTCGACCAGCTCGGTTTCGGCACCGCGCCGCTCGGCGCGTACCCGCGGAACGTGTCGCCGGTCGGATGCTACGGCATGATCGGCGACGTATGGGAATGGACGGCCAGCGACTTCCGGCCCTGGCCCGGCTTCGAGGCCTTCCCCTACCGCGAGTATTCCGAAGTTTTCTTCGGTCACGAGTACAAGGTCCTGCGCGGGGGCTCGTGGGCCACCCGGCCCGGTGCGGTGCGCAACACCTTCCGCAACTGGGACTACCCCATCCGCCGCCAGATCTTCAGCGGTTTCCGGTGCGCCCGTGACGCATAGACCGCTCGTCCGGGAGACGATCGCCGATCCTCGCATGCTCGCGGAGGTGGCGGCGGGGCTCTGCTCGCCCCAGAAGGAGCTGCCGCCCAAGTATTTCTACGACCAGCGCGGCTCGGAGCTCTTCGAGGAAATCACCCGGCTGGAGGAGTACTACCAGACCCGCACCGAGCGCGGTCTCCTCGAGACGTGGGTGCCCTCCCTGATCCGGCGGCTCGGCACCCGCGCGCTCGTCGAGCTGGGCGCCGGCAGCGCGGAGAAGAGCCGGGTGATCCTGAACGCGATGCGCGCGGCGGGCACGATGGAGCTGTACGTGCCCATCGACGTGAGTGCGACCTTCCTCGCTCAGACGGCGGCGCGGCTGCGGCGGGAATATCCGGGGCTCGCCGTCGGGCCTTCGATCGCCGACATCTCGGAGGAGTTCGACCTTCCACGCAGGCTACCCCGTCCCTCGCTGTACGCGTTCCTCGGCAGCACCATAGGGAACTTCTATCCCCCGGCCGCGGTCCGGCTGCTCGGCCGGGTGCGCGGCGCGATGGAGCGCGGTGATCGGTTCCTGATGGGTGTGGACCTCCGTAAGGATGTCGCCCGGCTCGAGGCCGCCTACAACGACGCGCGCGGGGTAACCGCGGAGTTCAACCGCAACATGCTCCTCGTGCTCAACCACGAGCTCGGCGCGGATTTCGACCCGGCGGCCTTCGAGCACCTCGCCTTCTACGAGCCGGTGGCCCACCGCATCGAGATGCATCTGGTCTCGCAGCGGGCCCAGATGGTGACCGTTCCCGGGCTCGGGGGAATCCGCTTCGCCGCCGGGGAATCGCTCCGCACCGAGATCAGCTGCAAGCACGACCGCGAGAGCGTCGCGCAGCTCTTCGCGGCCGCGGGTCTCAGAATCGAGGAATGGCGGACCGATGCCGACTCGCTCTTCGCGCTCGTCGTCGGAGCTCGGGCATGAGCGGCGAGCTGCGCGCCGCCCTCGAGGCGGATCTCGCCGCCCACGCCTTCTCGGCGCCGCCGGCGGGATTGCCCTCGCCGCGGAAGGTCGGGGCGGAAGTGGAGCTCATCCCACTGGAAGCCGCCACCGGCCGCCGCTGCCCACTGGAAGCCGCCGGCGTGCCGGGGACGCTCCCGTTCCTGCGGCGGCTCGGCAGTCGGCAGGGGTGGCGGGAGACGAGGACGGCCAAGGGGACGCCGTGCTTCGAGCTGCCGGTCGGGGGCGCGCTGACGTTCGAGCCTGGCGGGCAGCTGGAGTACAGCACCCCGCCGTGCCGCTCCGCCAGCGCGCTGCTCGCGCTCCTGCGCTCGGTCGTCCCCCCGCTCCGGTCGGCAGCGGCCCAGGAGGGCATCGAGCTCCTCGCCGCCGGCATCGATCCCTGCAACTCGGCGGAGGACGCACCGCTGCTTCTTCCGACGAAGCGCTACGCCCGGATGGCGGAGTACCTGGCCGGCATCGGTACGGCCGGGGCGAAGATGATGCGCCAGACCGCGGCCTTTCAGATCACCCTCGACCTGGACGACCAGCCGTCGCTGCAGTGGACCGTGCTGAACGCGGCCGCACCGTACGTGGTCGCCATCTTCGCCAACTCGCCGGTGTACGAGGGGGCGCCGACCGGCTGCCGAAGCACGCGCGCGGAGGTGTGGCGCACGCTCGATCCCTCCCGCACCGGGCTTCCCTGGGACGGGTACACCCCGGTCGCGCGCTACCTCGATTTCGCGCTGCGCGCGCCGGCGATCCTGCTCCCGACGCTGGATGGGGAGCACCGCTCCTTCGGCGAGTGGCTTGGGCACGCCAGGCCGACGCTGGAGGAGTGGCGCGACCACCTCAGCACGCTTTTCCCGGAGGTGCGGCCCCGCGGTCACCTGGAGCTGCGCTCGTGCGATGCAGTGCCGCCCCAGTGGCACGCCGCCCCGGTCGCGCTCGCGGCCGGTATCGCCTACGACCCCTGGGCGCTCCGCGCGGCGGCTGATCTGCTGGGACGTCCCGATAGCGACCTGCTCCGCTGCGCGGGCCGTCTCGGGCTGGGCGATGCCGACCTCAGGCGGACGGCCGTGGACCTGGTGGACATCGCGATCGAGGGCTGCGAGCATCTGGGGCCCGGGTATCTCCATCCGACGGATCTGGAACAGGCGCGCCAATTCTTCGACCAGTTCACCCGGCGAGGCCGCTCACCGGCTGACGATTTCGCAGGCGCCGAGATCGCCGCCTGAGGCATGAGCGCGTAGGCTTTGGGCGCGTACGCTCTGGGCGCGGCCGCGATGAACACCGGCCATGCGCATGCACGCTGTGAGGATGGTCACGCCGAGTGACGGCAGCTCCGCCGTAGGTTGACGCGAGGTCTTCGTTCCGACGCCGCGTGGATGCGGTTTTCCGACGCCAGGGGCTCCGCCATGACCGACCGCGACGCTCACTCCGACAGTTCTCCGCAGGACACCACCGGCCGCACCGTCGTCGGCCTCTTCAGCCACCGCTCCGCGGCCGAGAGCGCCATCCGCGACCTGCGAAGTGCGGGCTTCGAGAAGGAGCGCATCGGCGTCGCGATGCAGGAGCGGGTGGAGCAGGGCGACCTACTCACCGAGACCGGCGGTGAGCCGGCGGAAGGCGCAGCCAAGGGCGCCGTGAGCGGCGGGCTGGTGGGAGGTCTGCTCGGTCTGCTGGGATCGCTGCTGATCCCGGGAGTCGGGCCGGTGCTCGCCGGCGGAGTGCTCGCGTCCACCCTCGCCGGCGTCGGCATCGGTGCGGCGACCGGCGGACTGATCGGCGCGCTGATCGGACTCGGAGTGCCCGAGGAGGACGCCAGGCACTTCGACCAGCGCCTTCGAGAGGGCGGCACGCTGGTGACGGTGGACGCGGGCACCCGAACGGCCGAGGCGCTCGCCATCCTCGGACGACACGAGGTCGATCTGGGGCCCAGCGGCCCGGCACGCTACGCCGACCGGCGGATCGGCCGCGACCCGACGTATGCGGGTCCCGAGCGCCGCCTCGTCGGTGTCTGACGGCTCGCGAAGGCCCCGTTGAAGGCAATCCGGGTCCACGCCACCGGAGGGCCCGAGGTCCTGCGCCTCGAGGATCTGCCCGTCCCCGTGCCGGCGGCGGGCCAGGTCCTGATCCGGGTCGAGGCCGCCGGAGTCAACTTCGTCGACGTCTATCATCGCACGGGCCTCTACCCGCTGCCGCTTCCCCTCACGCCGGGCAGGGAGGCCGCCGGCGTCGTGGAGCGGGCCGGGGACGGCGTCACCAGGCTGAAGGCCGGCGATCGCGTGGTCTCCGAGAGCGTGATCGGAGGCTACGCGGAGTACGCCCTCGTCGCTGCCGAGCGGGCGGTGCCGCTCCCTGCCGAAGTGGACTCGCGTCTGGGCGCCGCAGTCATGCTCCAGGGCCTCACCGCGCACTATCTCGCCTACAGCACCTACCCCCTCCGCTCAGGCGACACCTGCCTGGTGCACGCGGCCGCCGGAGGCGTCGGGTTGCTGCTGTGTCAGATCGCGAGCCGTCTCGGCGCGCGGGTGATCGGCACCGCCGGTACCGAGGAGAAGGCCCGCCTGGCGCGCGAGGCCGGTGCCTCAGACGTCATCCTCTACAACGAGGTCGATTTCGTGGCGGAGGCGAAGGGGCTGACCGGAGGGGTGGGCGTACAGGTGGTGTACGACTCGGTGGGACGAACGACGTTCCTCGAAGGGCTGGACTGTCTGGTCCCCCGGGGACTGATGGTGCTCTACGGCCAGTCCAGCGGACCGGTGGAGCCGCTGCCACCGCAGGTGCTCAACCAGAAGGGCTCGCTATATCTGACGCGCCCCTCGCTCGCGCATTACGTGGCCGCGACGACCGAGCTGCACCGTCGGGCGGAGGAGCTGCTGGGCTGGGTTCAGGATGGATCCCTGAAGGTGCGGATCGGGGACGAGTTCCCGCTGGAGAGCGCGGCGGACGCTCACCGGGCGCTCGAGGGGCGGAAGACGACCGGCAAGGTCCTCCTCATCCCCTGAGACGCCGGGCGGAGGTCAGTCGCCGGGAAACTGCGCCGACCCGCGACTCGCGGCGAGGCCGGCTCCCGCCTCGCGCTTGCGGCCGTCGAACGGCGGCGCGAGCGAGGTGAGCCCCACGCGCACGGCGTAGCGCACCAGGCCGGCCACGTCGCGGATGCCGAGCCGCTGGGCCACGGCGCTGCGGTGGGTCTCGACGGTCTTCTCGCTCAGTTGGAGCCGGGCCGCGATCTCCCTGCTGGTGAGGCCTTCGGTGATCAGCCGCAGCACCTCGATCTGCCGGGGACTCAGCCGCGCGAGCGGCTGCCGGACCTCGAGGGCCCGCTGTACCGCGCCGGTCACCTCAGCGATCGCGTCCCGCCGAATTACCTCCTCGACCCCTGCCCGGATCCAGGCCGCTGTCCGATGCCCGTCACCGGCCCCGGCCAGGAGAATCACCGGGACTGCCGGGCGGAAGGCCCGGACCGCTGCCAGAATGGCCGGCAGACCGAGTGGCCCCGGGTGGGCAGCCGTGAACAACACATCGGGCCAGAAGCCCTTGAGCAGGGTGACGAGTGCCTCCTCGCTGTCCGCTCGCTCGACCAGGACCTCCCGCCCCGTGGCTCGCAGCGCCCCGACCAGAGCATCGCTCGACGCGGTCGGCTCGTCCACCAGTACAACCCTGAGAATCCCGCCCGATACCCCGCCAGGGCGACTCTGCTTGAGCATTCGCTCACCTCCTCCAAGCTGGCCCGGTATATACAATGCTATCCATTGATATTCAATGTTGCCCAAGGAGGGTCGCGCGCCCTGCCTGCGATAGCCCGACGACGGCCATTGTGACATCATTGTCCGTCGCACTCCCCACGGGCCAACGCCCCCACGGCTCCGGACGCACCCATGATCGATGCCGCACTGGTCACGACCGATTGGTTGGCGGAGCGGATCGGCCATCCCCGGCTCCGGGTGGTGGACGGCTCCTGGTACCTTCCGACGAGCGGGCGCGACGCGGCCGCCGAGTTCGAGGCGGCGCATCTTCCGGGGGCGGTGTTCTTCGATCTCGATGCATCGAGCGACAGCCGTTCGCCTCTGCCTCACATGCTCCCCACGCCGGACGATTTCGCCGAGCGGATGAGCGCGCTCGGCATCGATGACGGCGACGACATCGTGGTCTACGACGGGTCGGGGGCCAACCTGAGCGCGGCCCGGGTCTGGTGGATGTTCCGGATCTTCGGTCACGAGCGCGTGGCGGTGCTCGATGGCGGACTCCGGAAGTGGCGGGCGGAAGGGAGGACCCTGGAGAGCGGGAGATCGTCGCGACCGCGCGCCCGCTTCACGGCTCGCCGCATCCCGGGAGATCAGGTCCGGGACCTGGAGGGGGTGCGCCGCTCACTTCGAGACGGCCAGGAGCAGATCGTGGACCTCCGCTCGGCGGGCAGGTTCGCAGGGGCCCAGCCCGAGCCCCGGCCCGGGCTTCGCGGCGGACACATTCCCGGCAGCCGCAATCTTCCCTACGACGAGCTCGTGGCGGCGGACGGCACGCTGCTGCCGCCGGAGTCGCTCCGGCGCCGGATCGCCGCGGCCGGCATCGATCCGGCGCGCCCCGTCGTCGCCACCTGCGGGTCCGGCGTGAGCGCCTGCGCGCTGATCCACGCACTGCATGTGCTCGGGCATGAGCGCGCGGTGCTCTACGATGGTGCCTGGGCCGAGTGGGGCGGGCGTGCGGATACGCCCGTCGCGACGGGCGCCGAATGACCCACCCGTCTCGGCATGCAGGCCGGGACAGGCCTTACTACGATCTCGTTCTGGTGCGGAATGACGGCCGGCGGGTGCCCGCCGGCCGGGCCATTCGTGGCAAGCGCGAGGCCGAGTGGCTGGCGGACACGCTGCGCGAAGCGCTGCGGCGCTAGCGACTCGGGGGCGCGAGGTTCCCGCAGGCGATGATGGTTCCCATGTTGTTCCGGGACGCGTGGACGTTGACGAAGTACTGGCCCGCGCTCGGAACCTGGATCGGCAGCTCGGCGGTCGATGCCGCCTGGCCGTTGCCTCCCACCTCCAAGGGCTCGTAGGCGTCCGCCGGCCCGAGAATCCCGCGATCGTTGCCGCACTGGCCGACGTGGATGTGCCAGGGGTGCACCCCGCCGGGCACGGCATTCTCGATCGTGACGGAGGCCAGCGTCTTCAGGGTGTCGTCCTCCACACCCGCCATCCACCCCGTGCCCTTCACCTGTACCGCGCCGGTGAGCTGGCTGGGTGTCGCGAGAACCGCGTTCCAGCGGCTTCCGACCCGCTCGCGATTGGGGTCGATTTCCACGCGCCTGCCGCCGCCGCCGCACGCCCCGACGGCCAGCATCGTAACCAGCAGTGCCGCCGCTCCCGACTGCGTCATGCCGCCCTCCGTCATTCGAGTGTCGTCGCTCGGCGCATCGCTCGGCGTATATGGACCGGCGGCGCGGCCGGGGCCGTGACGAAGGACACGCGCTCAGCGTCGCCGATCGCACGCGCGGAGGACGAGGCGCGGAGCGGGATGGTGGGGAAAGAGATCCCGCGCCTGCTCGGCGTGCGGGCGCGCGCGGTCGCACCGGCGGGCGGCGCGCCACTCCTGCGCCAGAGCCATGTGGATGCGGTAGCTGCCGGGGTCCACCCGCGCGGCCAGGGCCAGATCGTCCCGCCCGCCGCCCGTCGCGATCGCCATCGCCGCCACCTGCGCGAGCGCGCGCAGCAGGAGCCCGCCCCCGACGACGGCCGCCACCGTCATCAGCCGGCGACGCGTCCGGGACGTCAGCGGAATCTCGCGAATCGGTCTGGCGGTGGAGGCCAGCGCTCCGACCGCCGTCCACGCGAAGAAGGCCGGGGCCGGGAGCAGCAGCACCGCGTCGAATGCCCCGACGACGACGATCGCGATGAGCGTGGCGGCGATGGCGAGATCCGAGACCGACGGCGGCCGGCCGGATCCGTCCCGGATTCGCGCCCAGGCACCGAGGGCGATGGAGCCGCCGGCGAGCACCAGGAGCAGTAGCGCCGGCATGCCGCGCTCGGCGAGGATCGCCACCCAGTCGCTGCTGGGCCAGGGATTGGTGGGGATCACGTCGTCCGCATCGAACGAGGGATCGTCGGGCGACATGTACCGTGGGTAGTGCACCGGCCAGTTCCCCGGCCCGACGCCGAGGACCGGATGGTCCAGCGCCATGCTCAGCGTGTTGCCGTACTGGATGATCCGCCCGCGGCCGCTCCCCTCCCTGTAGTTGGCCACGCCCGTGAGCGAGTCCAGGTAGGGTGAGTCGGAGCGCCAGTTGAGCCGGTTGGGAAGGGTGAGCGCGAGCAGCAGCCCGGCCAGTGCCGTGCCCGCGAGCAGTGTCACCCGGCGACGAAGCTGCCGGTCGTCCCACAACCGTCCCGCCCACAGTCCTTCCACGACGAGAAAGACCAGGCACGCTCCCGCACCCAGCCACGCGGCTCTCGATCGCGAGAGCACCAGCGCGGCGACGGCGATGACGATCCCCGCGGTGCCCAGGCACAGCCCCGCCCTTCGACGGGCCTGCACCGTCACCGCGACCAGCAGGGGAAGTCCGAGCGCGACCATGTGTGCCATGAAGTTCCGGTTGCCGAACGTGCCCCCGGGAGCACGGGTCGCGCTGGCCAGGTCGGTCGTGACGAGGCCGTAGGCCTGGATCAGGCCGGTGGCCGCTCCGAGCACGACCGAGGCGGCCAGGGCGGCGAGCAGCCGAGGAGCGTGCCCCGCGCGCGCCACGGCGCGAGCGGACCAGAAGAGGCCGACCCCGGCGAGCGAGACGCCGAGCGCGCGGGCGGCGAGCCAGCCGTTGGCCGCGAGCAACGTGGAAAGGAGCGAGAGCGCGAGATATCCGGCGACCGGCACGTCCACGACCAGCACGGTGAGCCGGCGCGCCGATGCGAGGCACAGGAGCGAGGCGGCGAGCGCCGTCGCCAGCAGCACCGCTTCCTTGACGAAGGTGTAGCGATCGAGCTGAAACCACTGATACGGGAGGGCCGCCAGCACGACGAGCACGGCACCGGCCTGGAGCACCAGCAGCGGCGCGGTCGCCTCCCTCCTCACGGCCGCGCCGCGCGGAAGCGGTCGTCGTAGCGGAGCGGCTCACCCCGTGCCCACGGGCGGTAGGTGTTGGCGAACTCGATCCGATCGGCCAGGTCCGGGTGGCTGGATCGCCAGACCCGGTAGAGAAATCCGGTCCGCGGCACCGCCAGGTTGTCCTGCTGCAGGCGCACGAACGTCCGCGCGGCCGCCACGTTGTCGCGGGTGATCTCCAGCGCGAAACGATCCGCCTCCCGCTCCTGCCAGCGCGAGACGGCGAGCGCCACCGGCGAGCTGGCCAGCATGACGAGATTGGCGACCAGGGCGAGGAGGGGGAGCGAAGCCACGTCGCCCAGACGGTCGAACCCGAAGCGGCGGTGATGCCGGGCGATCAGCCATCCGGCCGCGCGGTGGACGACGTAGAGTGAGAAGGTCACCAGGAGGGTGGCGCCGGCGATGACGACGAGGGTGTGGCGTAGGACGAAGTGCCCGATCTCATGCCCGACGACGACCGCCACCTCCTCGGGCCGCATCCGGTCCACCAGCGTGTCCCAGAGCACGATCCGTTTGGTCCCGCCGAATCCCGTCACGTAGGCGTTCACCCGGCGGGTCTCGTCGCTCTTGCGTACCTCGAAGATCCGGCTGTCGGGAATACCGGCCCGGGCGGCCAGCTGGTGGATGCGCTGTTCGAGCGCACGGTCCCGCATCCGACCGAACTCGTCGAAGAGCGGCGCGATCCAGAGCGGCGCCACGATCATCGCGAGGACGGTGAACGGCGCGGTGAGGAGCCCGGTCCAGAGCCACCAGCGGCGCGGGCTCGCGCGGAGCAGACGGTAGGGGATCCACAGGAACAGCGCGGCGACCGCGGCGGAGATCGCGACCGCCTTGATCCAGTCCCCCAGCCACTCGGCGGCGGTCTCGGTGGAGAGACCGTACGCGTGCTGACGCACGAACCCGGCGTACCACGAGAGCGGCAGGAACACGATGGCCTGGAGGAGCACGTACGTCGCGCCGTAGACCGCGACCGTGGGAAGCCACCGGCCGCGGCCGAGTCGCGCCGCTCCCCTGCGCACCCGGGCCGAGAGGCCGGTGAACAGGAGCACCGCCGGAAACACCAGGTCCAGCGCGGTCCCGGCAACCCAGAGGAGATTGCCGGTGCGGTGGTACCGGACGGCGAGGGGACTGGGCTCGGGGACCGGCACCGTCGTGACCGCGGCGGTATCGGCGCCCTGAAGAAGGATGGAATCCGGATGCTGCATGGCCACGGAAAGCTACCTCCGATAGGTTACCGGCGTGCTCGACGCGATCCGCAGCTTCGTCAACCGGCGCATCCTCGCGCCCGCGGAGGAGGCTACCTCGCCGGCCGCTCCCGGACCCTCGGGCGTCCAGCTGGCCGCTTGCGCGTTGCTGCTCGAACTGGCGCACGCCGACGGCTCGATGAGTCCCGCGGAGCTGGCTCACATCGAGAGTGCGGTCCAGCGGCACTTCGAGATCGACGACGCCACCGCCCGCGAGTTGATCGGGCTGGCGGACGCCGAGCGGCGCCAGTCCATCGATCACTATCAGTTCACCCGGCTGGTCGCCTCGGAGTACGACCTGGGCCAGAAGATGGTGTTGGCCGAGCTGATGTGGGGTGTGATCCTCGCGGACGGCGAGCTCGCCACCCACGAGACGTGGCTGGTCCGGAAGCTGGCCCATCTGCTGGAGCTGGAGCCCGGCTACCTGTCGGAGGCGCGGAAGTCCGCCGCCGCGCGCGGAGAAAAGCACGGTGGGGAAGGGGGCCGAAGGAAGGGGAGCGAGGGAGGGCAGGGGTGAGCGACGGCACGCTGGGCACCTACCTCAACGATCACCTCGCGGGCTCCGTCGGCGCGGTGGAGCTGCTGGAGCGCGCCATCCGGGAGAACGAGGGCGATCCGATCGCCGGCCGGCTGGAGGGCATCCTCGCGGAGATCCGGCAGGACCAGGCCGTCCTGCAGGAGCTCATCCAGCAGGTCGGCGCGGCCGAGAGCCCGCTGAAGAAGGCGGGCGCCTGGCTCGCCGAGAAGGCCGGCCGCGTCAAGCTGGGAGCCACGGACGAGCCACGGGACCTGTCGCGCCTGGAGGTGCTGGAGATGCTCACGATGGGCATCCGCGGGAAGCAGGCGCTCTGGCGCGCGCTCCGAACCGTGGCCGGGAAGTACCCGCCGCTCAGCGGCCTGGATTTCGACCGGCTCGAGCACCGGGCGGTCGAGCAGCACGATCGGGTGGAGGCGCTGCGGCTCGAGGCGGCGCGGGACGCGCTCTGATCCAGTCGGGCACGACTACCGGAGCTCGGTAGAGGCGCCCACGAAGATGCCGCGGCCGCGGGCGGGAAACCCCACCGACTGCTCGTACCGCTCGTCGAACACGTTCTCCAACCGCGCCGTGAGATCGAGTCCCGGCCGCCCACGTCGGGCCGGCAGGACCGTGAGGACCCCGCTCAGGTCGAGTGTGGTGTAGGAGGGCAGCTCGACCCGCTGGTTGGGCTCGGGGAACTGCCCGAACCGGATGTCGTCCCTGCTGCCGACCCATGTGAGCACGATGCCGAGCCGGAGCCTGCCGGCGAGCGTGGACTCCACGCGGCCCGTGACCGCATCGTCGGGGCGCCGGAGCAGGCGCGCGCCCTCGACGAAGGTGGCCGCGTCTCCCGCGTCGAACCCGGCGTCGGTCACCTCGGTCCAGAGCCGGGTGTAGGACACCGAGCCGCGGAGCGGCCCCGCGCGCAGGTCCACCGCACCTTCGAAGCCGTTGGCATCCGCCGCCGCCACGTTGAAGTAGTTGGGGCCGCCGGGCTCCGGCGGGACGAAGGTGAACTGGATCAGGTCACGGAACCGCTGGGCGAACACGGTGACCGCTACCCGTGCCGACCCGCGCGCCAGGTCCTGCTCGATCCCGCCCTCGATGCTGAAGCTGCGCTCGGGGCGGAGGGCGGGGTTCCCGACCGAGAAGGGGCTGTCGAAGTTCTCGAAGAAGCTCGGCTCCTTGAATCCCGAGCCGACGGAGGCCCGGACCCGCGTGCCGGGGGAGGCGAACGCCAGTGCCGCGGCCCGGTAGGTCCAGAAGCTCCCGAACCGCTCGTTCTCGTCCAACCGGCCGCCCGCGGTGAGCTGGAGCCGCGGCAGCGGCAGGACGGTGGCCTGGGCGTAGAGCCCCAGGTTGTCCCTGCCTTCGTCGAAGGCGCCGGTCACGTTCTGCCGCTGGGCTTCGAAGCTGGCGCCGGCCAGTCCCCGGACGCCCTGGGGCAGCTCGACCTGGAGCCGGGCGTCGGCCGAGGTGCGATCGGTGGTGGTGTGATCGCTGCTCTCGAACGCCGGCCCCGGCGGCGGGTCGGCGGGGTTCTCGTAGCCGGTGGCGATGTCGCTACGGGCCAGAAGCAGCTGGCCGTCGAGCGTCTCGGAGAACCGATGGCTCACGTCGAGCGCGAAGCTCGCGGTCTCGTCGGTGGTGTACTGGTTGCGGTCCACGACCGCGCCCGTCACGTCGGTGGGGAAGTGATACCGCGCGTCGTGGTAGCGGCCGGTCAGGGCCAAGGTCGTCCGCTCCCCGGCCGCGACCCGCAGCCGCCCGCTGGCGGCGGTGTTGCGGTAGTCGTTGTTCAGCGCATAGGTGCCGTCGCTGGTGAGCCGCGAGACGGCAGCCGACCAGCCCAGGGCCTCCCCCCCGCCGAGCGCGGTGGCCTCCCACCGCGCGCTGCCGAAGCTTCCGCCCTCACCCGCCGCGCCCACCCGCACGCCGCCGTCTCCCTCCCGCGTCACGATCTGGACCACCCCGGCGATGGCGTCCGATCCGTAGAGCACGCTCCCCGGCCCACGGAGGATCTCGATCCGCTCGACGTTGTCCGTGGTGAGCGACGCGAAGTCGTAGAACCCCCCCGGCTGGTTCACGGGGACCCCGTCCACCAGAACCTTCACGTAGTCGCTCTCGCCGCCGCGCATGAAGAGCGACGCGGCGGCGCCGAACGGGCCGCCCTGCACCACGTGGGAGCCCGCTGCCTGCCGGAGTGCGTCGCCGACGAAGCGGATACCTTGGGCATGGAGGTCCTCACCACGCAGCACCGTCACCGTCGCGGCGACGGAATCGGGCGCGACCGGATACCTGGTCGCGGTCACCACGATCTCGGGGAGCGAGGTCGTGTCTCTCGTCGCCTGGGCTGCGGCGGCGGAAGGCACCGCAAGCAGGGCGAGGGCGAGCATGCCTGGATCGAACCGGCTCATGGGCGGCTCCTGGGTGTCGACGCAGCCCTGGAGGGACGGGAGCGTGCCGGGCGGGCGAAGAGGCCCGCCCCCGTTGGCCGGATGGCCGCGGGGTCACCGAGGAGGAGCGCGATAGCCCGGAGGGAAGGCCCCCTCAAGCACGCCGCCCATCCTCGGGGCATCGAAGATGGGCGAATGCGGACCGCGACAGCGGGGCCGGAGTCGCCACCGTTCCCTCCCCCGAGGGTTCACGTGGTGGCACGAGCGAGAGGTCTCCTGGCTCCGGGCCCTCGCTCGCCTTCCCGGTTGCCCAGTGGCGGTGTTGAGCGAGGTATGGTGCCCGTTACAGTGGCGGGGCCGCGCCGGATTCACACCGGCTTCCGAGGATCTCGGCTCGCGTGGATCGTTTGTACGGCGGTGCCATTCTAGGAGGGGGGTGCCCCCCGCGCAAGGGCGGACGCGTGACACCGGCACGGCGCAGGTCGTGATCCGGCGCACCGCCCCATAGGGTGCGCAGGCGCATAGTGCTAGCCCATTGTCCCCGTCCACCTCTCGCCGGCGCGTCGTCGGGCGCCCACGGGGACGCCGCAGTCGAGGAGGCACATCATGACCATGCCAGACACACGGGGTGGCGGCCGCGAGAACGCGGGCGTCGGCACCGAGCAGGCATTGCCGGGAACTGGTACCGAAGG
>DATABZ010000081.1:0-37604 GCA_036259315.1 Gemmatimonadales bacterium
ACCGGCAACAAGTTCGAGTTCCGCGCGGTGGGCTCCAGCGCCAGCATCGCCTGGCCCAATACAGTCCTCAATACGATCGTGGCCGAGTCGCTCGACGAAATCGCCGGCGAGCTGGAAAAGGCGGTGGGCGCGAAGCCGACCCCGGCGCGGCTGCAATCCGCGGTGATCAGCGTATTGAAGAAGGTCATTCGGCAGCACAAGCGGGTGTTCTTCGACGGAGACAACTACTCCGAGGAGTGGCACGCGGAGGCCGAGCGCCGCGGCCTCCCCAACCTGCGCGATTCGGTCGAGGCGTTCCACGTGCTCAGGGCCAGGAAGAACGTGGACTTGTTCCGCAAGTACGGCGTGCTCAGCCCGGCGGAATACGAGTCGCGGGTCCATATCGGCATCGAGAAGTATCTGAAGCAGCTGACCATCGAGGCCGAGACCATGGTATCCATGGCACGGGGCCAGATCCTCCCGGCCGCGCTGGAGCACCAGCGGCGGATCGCCGAGGCGATCTCGGCCACGAAGGCGGCGGGCCTCTCTCCGGGCGAAACGGTCAACGCCTTGCGAGACTTCGTCCAGCTGGTAGACCAGTTCCGGGAGCGCACGGCCGAGGTGGAGCGGCTCTGCGCACATCACGAGCCGGATCCGACCCGGCACGCGGAGCAGATCAGCCGACAGCTGAAGCCGGCCATGGCGCGGCTGCGCGAGGCGGGCGACGCCATCGAGAGCCAGGTCGCCGCCGACCTCTGGCCGTTCCCGACTTATCGCAATCTGCTGTTCTTGAAGTAGAGATCGGGGAGGCGGGGACATCGAGACGGGAAGAGGGATGGCCTCTTCCCGTCTCCGTTTCAGAGCGGCCAGCCGTCCGGTCGCGCCTTCGTGAGCACGAAGAGCTCGGACGGGCACCGCGTCGGTGTCAGCACGCCGGCCATGGACTGGAACGCCACGGTTTCTTCGGGTGTCGTGTCGGGGTCGAAGTAGACCGCGAGCGCTTCGACCAGGCGGGGGCGGTTGCTGCGCACCAGCGCGTCCATCCAGGGCTGCGATTCGGTGAGGTGACGGCACTCCAGGCGGACTCGGACCGCGCCGTCGAGCCAACAGGCCATGGTCCCCAACTCCTGGGCCAGCGGCTCCGTCAGCAGGAAGCTCTCGCCTCCCGGGGTGATCGCCCCGAACCGCAATCTGCCACGCTCATTCCGCCTGTGGATCACGGCCCCCCACGCGTACGCCGGCCGCTGGTGCTGATACCAGTCGAGCACGCGCAAGAGCTGTTCTCGTAAAGCGTCGACCACCAAGGGTGATTGCATGGTGCACCGCCGTCGGGGGTTCCCGAGCTCACCTGGGGGACAGGGTCGCACGCCACATTCAGCAGGATACGGGCCAACTTCCCTGCGAGCCCGGGGAGACGTCCGCCCGACCCTGGCGCGGGTCCCCCGATGCCGACACATTCCGGCCTCGGAGGCACCAGGGCCCTCCGTTCCCCGTGCAGCCACCGAGCACATGCCCAAGCCCGCCACCACCGAATCGCACGTCTTCCATCGGAAGTTGACGCGACGCTACCCGCGGATCGTCCGGGGCCAGGGCTGCTACCTGTTCGACGACCAGGGCCGCCGGTATCTCGATGCCTGCGGGGGCGCGTTCGCCGTCAACGTGGGGCACGGGGTCGCCGAGATCGCGGCAGCGGTCGGCGAGCAGGCGCGGGAGCTCGGCTACGTGAACGGCACCGCCTTCACGCACGGGCCGGTAGAGCAGCTCGCCGCCGAGGTCGCACGGCTCTCGCCTGGCGACCTGGACCTGGTGTACCCCCTGGGCAGCGGATCCGAGGCGGTGGAGGCTGCGCTCAAGCTGGCCCGCCAGTATTGGATCGAGACCGGCCGGAGCGGCAAGCGCGCGGTGGTCGCGCTCGCGCCTTCGTACCACGGGAACACGCTCCTCGCCCTGTCCGCCTCGGCGCGTCCGCACTACAGCGCGCTGTTCGGCGACTGGCTGGTCGAGGTGGTCCGTGCCGCGGCGCCGTACCCCTATCGCTGCGAATGCAGTGGGAAGCCGCCACACTGCTCGGCATGCAGCGGCGCGGGAGTGGAAGAGGCGATTCTCCGGGCGGGACCCGACAGAGTCGCTGCGGTGATCGCCGAGCCGATCGGCGGATCGTCCACGGGCGCCTCCGTCCCGCCGGCGAGGTACTGGGCCGGGGTGCGTGAGATCTGCGACCGCTACGACGTCCTCCTGATTGCGGACGAGGTGCTCACCGGCGCGGGACGGACCGGCACCTGGTCCGCCCTGGAGCCGTACGGCGTCGTACCCGACATCATGATCCTGGGAAAGGGCATCGCGGGCGGGTACGTCCCGCTCTCCGCGGTCGTCACCACCAGGGCGGTGGTGGAGGTGCTCGCGAGCGGATCGGGGGCGCTGGCCCACGCGCAGACGTTCTCCCACCATCCGGTGCTCTGCGCGGCCGGGGTCGCCACGATCCGTTATCTGCGGGAGCACCGGCTGATCGAGCGCTGCGCCGAGATGGGACAGGTGCTTCACCGCCGGCTGGAGGAGCTGCGGGAGCTCCCGTTCGTGGGCGACGTGCGGGGCCGGGGGCTCCTCGCGGGGGTGGAATTCGTGGCGGACACAGTCAACCGGGACCCGCTGCCGCGGGCGGCGAGGTTCGCCGAGACGTTCACCGAGGCCGCCCAGGACGAGGGCCTCGTGGTATGGCCCAACGTGGGCCATGCCGACGGTCGGAACGGCGACCTGGTCATGCTGGCACCGCCCTTCGTGATCACGGAAGAGCAGATCGACGAGATACTCGAGCTGTTTGCCCGGGCGCTGCGCCGGGCGGCGGACCGGGTAGGAGCGACGAGATGACCACAGCGACGAAGATCACCTATACGTCCACGGCGGGCGACCTGGACGATTTCCATCGGCTCTTCGACGAGGCGCTGGCCAGAGTTCGAGCCGCCGCGGGGGCAAGCTACCCCAACATGATCGGGGGCGAGCCGGTCGCAGGCGCCGGGGAGCCGCTCGACGATCGCTCGCCGATCGATACCTCGGTGCTGCTCGGACGCTTCGCCGCGGCAGGGCCGCCAGAGGTGGACCTCGCCGTCCGGCGGGCCAAAGAGGCGCAGCGCGCCTGGGGCCGCCGGCCGTGGCAGGAGCGGCTAGCCATCCTCCGCCGTGCCGCCGAACTCATTCGGGAGCGCAAGTACGATCTCGCTGCCCTCATGGCCATCGAGGTGGGGAAGAGCCGTCTGGAGGCGATGGGCGACGCCGAGGAGTCCGCCGACCTGATCGACTACTACTGCGGGCAGATGGAAGACGCGGACGGGTTCGTGCGGCCGATGGGTCGGATCACGGCCATCGAGCGGAACACGGACGTGCTGCGACCGTACGGCGTGTTCGTCTGCATCGCGCCGTTCAACTTCCCGCTCGCGCTCTCGACCGGCATGTCCTCCGCGGCTCTGATCGCGGGCAACGCCGTGGTGTACAAGCCGTCCGAGGAGGCCCCATGGACCGGCCTGCGGCTCGCCGAGATCTACCGCGACGCCGGAGTGCCGGCGGGCGTGTTCAACTTCCTCGCGGGCCGGAGGGAGGCCATCGGCGACGCGCTCTGGCAGCACCCGGGTGTGGACGGCGTGGTGTTCACCGGCTCCAAGGCCGTCGGCCTCCGGATCCATGCCGGCCTGAGCTCGCGCTGGATCAAGCCCTGCCTCATGGAGCTGGGCGGCAAGAATGCCGCCATCGTGACCGCCAGCGCCGACATCGAGGCCGCGGCGGAAGGCGTGATGCGCTCGGCCTTCGGTCTCCAGAACCAGAAGTGCAGCGCCACGTCCCGAGTGTACGTGGACCGAACCGTGTCCGAACAGTTCCTCGACCGGCTGGTGCAGAAGACGAAGGCCATCCGCATGGGCGACCCCACGGAGCGCGACGTGTACTTCGGCCCGGTCATCAATCATGCCGCCGTGGAGCGGTACGAGCGCGCCGTGGCCCAGGCCCGGCGAGAGGGCGCGATCGTTCTCGGCGGTGAGCGGCTCCGGGGTGGCGTGTTCGACAAGGGGCACTACGTCGCGCCCACGATCGCACGGCTCCCGCTGACCAGTTCGCTCTACCGCGAAGAGCTGTTCGTCCCCTTCGTGGCGGTCGGGGAGGTGAGTGGGCTCGACGAGGCGATCGCGCGGACGAACGATGTGGAGTACGGCCTCACGGCCGGCATCTTCTCCGGCGACCTTGCGGAGGTCGAGCGTTTCTTCGACGAGGTCGAAGCCGGCGTATGCTACGCGAACAAGCGCAGCGGCGCCACGACCGGCGCATGGCCGGGGGCGCAGGCGTTCTGCGGCTGGAAGGGTTCCGGCTCGACCGGCAAGGGTGGGTGCGGTCCCTACTACGTCGCGCAGTTCATGCGGGAGCAGAATCGGACCGTCATCGAGGCGTGAGGCGCTGCGGCGCAACACCACAACCAAGGAAAGCGCGTGCGCGATTATCCCAAGATCGTGGTACCCCCGCCCGGACCACGGGCGCAGGCCGTCGTCCGGCGCGACGAGACGTGGACCTCTCCCTGCTACATCAAGGAGTACCCGCTCGTCGTCTCCCACGGCCGCGGGCCGGTGGTCGAGGACGTGGACGGCAACCGGTTCCTCGACTTCATGGCGGGGATCGCGGTCTGTTCCACCGGCTACTCGCACCCGAAGGTCGTGGCCGCCGTGAAGGAGGCCGCCGACCGGTTCCTCCACATCTGCGGCTCCGACTTCTACTACGAGAGCATGGCCGCGCTCTGCGAGCGGCTGGCGCGGATCGCCCCCGGACCATCGCGGAAGCGGGTGTTCCTCACCAACTCCGGAACCGAGGCCACGGAGGGAGCCATCAAGCTGGCGCGGTATGCCACCCGGCGGACCGCGATCGTCGCCTTCCGCGGCGCCTTCCACGGTCGGAGCACCGGCGCCGTGAGCCTCACGTCCAGCAAGGCCCGGCAGCACGCCGGGTTCGGGCCGCTGCTGCCCGACGTGCACCATGTCCCCTTCGCGTACCGCTACCGCTGCCAGTTCTGCGGCGACCAGGACGCCTGCACCCGCGGCTGCATCGCGGCGATCGAGCAGGAGCTGTTCACCAGGCACCTGGATCCCGGCGACGTCGCCGCCATCTTCGTCGAGCCCGTGCAGGGTGAGGGCGGGTACATCGTGCCGCCGGCGGGCTGGCTTCGCGATCTCCGGGCGCTGTGCGACCGGCACGGCATCCTGCTCGTCGCCGACGAGGTCCAGTGCGGCGTAGGGCGCACGGGAAAGATGTGGGCCTGCGAGCACGAGGGTGTGGAGCCCGACATCCTGCTCACGGCGAAGGGGCTGGGTTCGGGCATGCCCATCGGCGCCATCGTGGCGCGGGAGTCCATCAGCACCTGGGAGAGCGGCTCGCACGGCTCCACGTACGGCGGGAACCCGGTGTGCTGCGCCGCGGCCCTGGCGACCCTCGACCTGGTCGAGAACGGGCTCATGGAGAACGCGGTGCGCATGGGCGAGCGCCTCATGGCCGGTCTGCGGACGCTGGAATCCAGGCACGCGTGCATCGGTGAGGTGCGCGGCCTCGGCCTCATGATCGGGGTCGAGTTCGTGAAGGACCGCCGAACCCGCGAGCCGGCTCCCGAGCTGCTGCGGAGCCTGGTCCTCGCCGCCTTCCAGCGCGGGCTCCTGCTGCTCGGGGCGGGGAAGAGCACGCTGCGGCTGGCTCCGCCCCTGGTCGTGGACGAGGGGGACGTGGACACGGCGCTCGCTATCATCGACGGTCTGCTGGGCGAGCTCGATTGAGCGGAGCCAGCAAGGTCGCCACCATGCACGAGGCGGTCCGGGCCCTCGTGCGCGACGGCGACACGGTGGTGATCGAGGGGTTCACCCACCTCATCTGCTTCGCCGCGGGGCACGAGATCATCCGGCAGCGGCGCCGGGATCTGACGCTGTGCCGCCTCACTCCCGACCTGATCTACGACCAGATGATCGCGGCGGGCTGCGCCCGGAAGCTGGTGTTCTCCTGGGCCGGCAACCCGGGCGCCGGCTCGCTGCACGCCTTCCGGCGCGCGGCGGAGCGGGGCACGCCGCCGCTCGAGCTGGAGGAGTATTCCCACTTCGGCATGGTCGCCCGCCTGAGCGCCGGTGCGGCGCGGCTTCCGTTCTGGACCCTCAGGGACTACATGGGCACCGACCTCCCGGTCGTTAACCCTCGGATCCGGACCGTGACCTGCCCCTACACCGGGGAGGTCCTGGCCGCCGTGCCGGCCCTCAACCCCGACGTCACCATCGTGCACGCCCAGCGGGCCGACGATCAGGGCAACACCCAGATCTGGGGCCTGCTCGGCGTCCAGAAAGAGGCGGCGCTCGCCTCGCAGCGGGTGATCGTGGTGGTGGAGGAGCTCGTCGACCAGTCCGTGATCCGTGCCGATCCCAATCGCACCATCATCCCGGGCCTGGCGGTGGATGCCGTTGTGGTGGAGCCGTGGGGCGCTCACCCATCCTATGCTCAGGGCTACTACGACCGGGACAACGACTTCTACGTGAGCTGGGAGCCGATCTCGCGCGATGCGGCGGCCCTGGAGCGGTACCTGGACGAGTTCGTGTACGGGGTTCACGACCGGGCGGAATACGTCGAGCGCTGCGGCGGGCTGGAGCGGCTGCGCGCGGCCAGCCGGGTGTGCGCCGGCGTGAACTATGGGTACTGACTACACCCCCTCCGAGATCATGGCCACCGTCGCCGCGCACGAGTTGCGCGACGGCGAGGTCGTGTTCGTCGGCATCGGCTTGCCCAACCTGGCGTGCAATCTGGCGCGTGCCACCCACGCGCCGCGGCTCGTACTGATCTACGAGTCGGGCGCGGTAGGCGCGGAGCCCGAGCGGCTGCCCGTCTCGATCGGCGACCCGTCGCTGGTCACCGGGTCGCTCATGGTCTGTGGCATGGCGGATGTGTTCCAGTACCTCCTCCAGAACGGCCGGATCGAGGTGGGATTCCTGGGCGGGGCCCAGATCGACCGCTACGGCAACATCAACACGACGGTGGTCGGCGCGTACGAGCGGCCCACCGTGCGGCTGCCCGGCAGCGGCGGCGCCGCGGAGATCGCGATCCACGCCCGCCGCACGGTGGTCATCTCCCGGCTCAGCCGCCGCGCCTTCCCCGAACACGTGGACTTCCTCACCAGCCCCGGTCACCGGATGCGAGGGCAGGGGCGCCGCGAGCTCGGCATGCCCGGCGCGGGTCCGGTTCGCGTGGTGACGGACAAGGGGATCCTCGAGGCCGACGCGGAGACCGGGGAGCTCGTGTTGGCCGCCCTCTACCCGGGCACGTCGGTGGACGACATGCGCGGCGGCGTGGCCTGGGAGCTCCGCTGCCGCGAGCCGCTCGCGCGGGTGGAGCCTCCCCGCAAGGAGGAGCTCCGCCTCCTGCGCGAGGTTCTGGACCCTCGCGGTCTCTACCTGAGGAGCTGATCGATGGCGAGTACCGCGGCACCCCCGGAGGCGGCGATCCACGCCCTGCCGCGGGCGATGGGGCTCCGCGATCTGGTGCTCTTCAACATCGTCGCGGTGCTGAGCCTGCGGTGGTTCGCCACCGCCGCGGCCGCGGGGCCGAGCACGGTGTCGCTCTGGGTGCTGGCGGCGCTGCTGTTCTTCGTGCCGCAGGGTCTCGCGGTGAGCCACCTGGCCGCTCGGTACCCCAACGAGGGCGGCATCTACTTCTGGACCAAGCGCCGGTTCGGAGAGGGACACGGCTTTCTCTGCGGCTGGTGCTACTGGGTCAACAACATCCTGTACTACCCGAACCTGCTGATGAGCACCGCAGTGGTGGGCACCTATGCGTTCGGCCGAGGAGGCACCGGGCTGGAGGACAATTGGAGCTACGTGCTGCCTGCCACGCTGGGGGCGCTCTGGCTCGCGGTGGGGATCAACATCGTGGGGCTCCGGACCGGCCGCTGGCTCCAGAACGTCGGAGCGGTCGGGACCTACCTGCCCGGCTTGGTTCTCGTCGTGCTCGGTCTGTACGCCGCTTTCACGAGGCCGCCGGCGACACCGATGACGGTGGAGACCCTGGTGCCGGACCTGGGCGACTGGTCGTCCCTGAATCTCTGGGCCTCCATCGCCTTCGCGTTCGCGGGGCTCGAGCTCTGCGCCGTCCTCGGCGACGAGGTGCGGGAGCCGCGGCGCACCCTGCCGCGCTCCATTCTCATCGCCGCCCCACTGATCGCGTTCCTCTACATCGCCGGCACGCTGTCGGTGCTCTGGCTGATCCCGTCCGGCGAGGTGAACATCGTCTCGGGTTTCCTCCAGGCGCTCGCCGCCGGCGCCGGTGAAGCCGGCGTTGCACTGGCGTGGCTCGCCCCGGCAGCGGCGGCGCTGTACGTGCTAGGCAACGTGGGCGGTGTCGGCGCGTGGATCACCGGCCCCGCCCGGGTGGCGTTCGTGATCGGTCTCGACCGCTACTTTCCGCCGGCCTTCGGCAAGGTGCATCCGCGCTGGCGCACTCCGTACGTGGCCATCCTGACTCAGGGGGTGCTCGCGTCGCTCTTCCTGCTGGCGTCGGTGCTTGGGCGCGGCACGACGGTGCAGCGGGCGTATCTGGTCATCCTGGACACGATGCTGCTGGTCTACTTCGTGCCCTACATCTACCTCTTCCTCTGCTACCTCGCCGACCGGCTGAGCGGCGCCGGCATCTCGGACCGGAGGTCCGGGCGGGCCACTGGTACGCTGATCGGACTGAGCGGCCTGGTACTGACGCTGCTGGCGATGTTCATCGCGACGGTGCCGCCGGGAGGCACCGAGGAGCCCTGGCTCTTCCGGCTGAAGGTCATCGGCGGTGCCGCCGGGTTCATTCTGCTGGGTGGAGTGCTATACCTGCGGAGGCGTCGATGAGCGCTGCCCGGTGGCTCCTGCCGTGGGTCACTGCCTTGGCGCTGGTCGGCGGGGCGCAGGCGCAGAGGGCGCCGGTGCTCCGGCAGGTCAAGACGCCCCATGCCTAATACTTCCGCGAGATGCTGATCCCGCAGGTGACCACCGGGCCCAGCGCCGCGACGTGGTCACCCGATGGGCGCGAGCTGATCTACTCGATGCAGGGCTCGCTCTGGCGGCAGCGTCTCGATTCGGCAGAGGCGCAACAGCTCACCGACGGGCCCGGCTACGACTACCAGCCGGACTGGTCACCCGACGGCCGGCGGGTGGTCTACGCGTCCTACCGGAACGACGCGATCGAGTTGCGGCTGCTGGACCTCGCCTCCGGCCGGTCCTCCCCCCTAGTGGCCGACGGCGCCGTCAACATCGAGCCGCGGTGGTCGCCCGATGGCGCGAGGGTAGCGTACACCTCGTCGGCTCACGAGGGCCTGTGGCACGTCTTCGTCGTGCCGGTCGGGCGTGAAGGCGCAGCGGGCGAACCTGTCAGGGTCACGCCGGAGCGCGACAGCGGACTGCCGCGCTACTACTACCACCGGAAGGACCAGTACTTCTCGCCCACGTGGTCGCCCGACGGTCGAGAGCTCATCCTGCTCTCGAACCGCGGGCATATATGGGGTTCGGGCGGCTTCTGGCGGGTGGAGGCCCGGCCGAGTGGCAGCGAGGAGGAGATTCACTACGAAGAGACCACCTGGAAGGCACGTCCGGACTGGAGCCGGGACGGGCACCGGGTCGTCTACTCCTCCTACCTCGGCCGCCAGTGGAACCAGCTCTGGCTCATGACCGCCTCGGGGGGCGACCCGCTCCAGCTCACCTACGGCGAGTTCGACGCTACCGGTCCCCGCTGGTCGCCGGCCGGCGATCGCATCGCCTACGTGAGCAACGAGCGAGGCAACACCTCGCTCTGGGTGCTCGAGCTGCCGGCGGGCTCGAAGCGGGAGGTGCGGATCGAGCGCCGGCGACATCTGCGGCCCACCGGCACGCTGCATCTGACGATTGCCGCGGGCGGCGGCGGCCGGCTGCCGGCGAGAGTCTCGGTGTCGGGCGAGGACGGGCGCAGCTACGCTCCGGCCGATGCCTGGCACCACGCGGACGACGCGTTCGACCGGGCCGTGCGCCGCTTCGAGTACGGATACTTCCACACCGACGGCTCGTCCACGCTCACGCTGCCCGCCGGCCGGTACGCGGTCGAGGTCTCCCGCGGTCCGGAGTACCGTGTCGTCACCCGCTCGATCGAGGTGGCGCAGGGCGTGGTGACGCCCCTGCAGGTATCGCTCCCGGTCCTCGACGACCTCCAGGCCCGCGGCTGGCACAGCGGCGACCTGCACGTGCACATGAACTACGGCGGCACGTACCGGAACGACCCGGGCCGATTGGCGTTCCAGGCCAGGGCCGAGGACCTGCACGTGGTGGAGAACCTCATCGTCAACAAGGAAGGCAGGGTACCCGACGTCGAATGGTTCCGCCCCGGGCCCGATCCCGCCTCGTCGCCGGGCACGCTGATCGTGCACGGCGAGGAATACCACACCAGCTACTGGGGGCACGTGGGATTGTTGGGTCTCCGGGAGCACCTGATCCTCCCGGGGTACGCAGCCTACGCCAACACGGCGGCCGCGAGCCTGCAGCCGACCAACGCACGCATCTTCGACATCGCCCGCGCGCAGGGAGCGGTGACGGGTTACGTGCACCCGTACGACGTCTACCCCGACCCCGCGGATACCTCGCGTGCGCTGACCCATGCGCTACCGGTGGACGTCGCGCTGGGCAAGGTGGACTACTACGAGGCGGTGGGGTTCGTGGACGACCTCGCGGCGACGGCAGCGGTGTGGTACCGGCTGCTCAACTGCGGCTTCCGGCTGGCCGCCGGCGCCGGGACGGACGCGATGGCGAACTTCGCGTCGCTGCGGGGGCCTGTGGGAATGAACCGGGTGTACGTGAAGAGTGGCGCACCACTGGAGCATCGCCGCTGGCTCGCGGCGCTCCAGGCGGGCCGCAGCTTCGCCACGAACGGCCCCTTGATCGGCCTTACCGTGGAGGGCCGGGAGATCGGCTCGGAGATCTCCCTCCCGGCGGCTGGGCGCGAGGTGACGGCGAAGGTCCGGCTTCGGTCGAACGTGCCCGTGGACCATCTGGAGCTGGTGCTGAACGGTCAGGTGGTGCGCGAGATTCCGCTGGCGAAGGACGGCCGGTCGGCCACGGCAACGGTGCGGGTGCCGGTGGACCGGAGCGGCTGGCTGCTGCTCCGCGCGCGCGGCGACCGGCCGGCATATCCGACGCTCGACGTGTACCCGTATGCCACTACGAGCCCGATCTACCTGACCGTCGCCGGCCAGCCGACGCGCTCCCCGGCGGATGCCCGCTACTTTCTCGCGTGGATCGACCGCATGCGGGCCTCGGTCGAGTCGCACCGCGACTGGAACACGGCCGCCGAGCGTCGCGAGACGCTCGACATGCTCGCCCGCGCGCGGGCGGAGTACGAGCGCAGGGCCGCGGAGTAGCCCACGATCTACCTCGGCGGCGCCGTGGTCCCGCGGACCACCAGGGCCGGCGGCATCACCACGCGCCTGGCGGCCTTCCGCCGCCGCTCCAGACGCTCCAGCAGCAGGTCCACCGCCGTCCGGCCCATCGCCTCGCGCGGCTGATCGATCGTGGTGAGATCGATGTGCCGGAGCGCGGCCACCGACGTGTTGTCGTAGCCCACGAGCGAGATGTCCTCCGGCACCCGGAGGCCTCGCCTGGTGAGCGCGTCGAGCGCCCCTATGGCGCTGAGATCGTTGGCCGCGAAGATGGCAGTCGGCCGCGGGCCTCGGGCCAGGAGGGACTTGACCCCCCGGGCCCCTCCTTCCTCGGTATAGTCGCCCCGGGCGATGCGCGCCTCGGTGGCGAGCCCATGCCGCCGCATGGTGCGGGCGTAGCCCTGCTTCCGTGCGTCGGCGCCGGCGCCGGTGCCCCCGTCGATGTGCGCGATCCGCCGATGGCCGAGCTTCACCAGGTGGTCCACTGCGAGCCCCGCGCCGACGACGTCGTCGTTGCTGACGCAGTCCACCGCGGGCGCCGTCATCGTGCGGGCGACCAGGACCACGGGCACCGCGCGGGCCGCCTCCGTGATCCGGGGAGCCTCCAGCCTGGGCGCCGTGAGAATGAGGCCGTCCGCCCGGAGCTCCAGCAGGGTCTCGATCGCGTCCGCCTCCCCGCTGGCGGCGCGGTTGCCGGTGCTCAGCATCGCCTTGTAGCCCCGTTCGCCGGCGCGGCCGACGATGCCGTCGAGCACGTCGGCGAAGAAGGTGTTGTGCAGGTCCGAGAGGAGCACCCCGAGCACGCGGGTGCGGCGCTGCACCAGGCTGCGGGCCACGGCATTGGGCCGGTAGTCCAGCGCGGCGGCCGCGGCGAGGACCGCCCGGCGCTTGGCCTCGCTGACCGAGGGGGAGTCCCGCATGACGAGGGAGACCAGGGACTTCGACACCCCGGCGCGGGCCGCGACGTCGACGATCGTGGGCTGGGCCATGATGTCTCCGGACAGTGGACGCCGGCGGCGGCTTGACAGCCTCGTGACCGCGGCGTATCTAGGAGTAGCGCTGGAACGTTCCAAACGCAAGTTGGAGCGTTCCAACAAGACTCCCGCAGCCATCGGCCACCCTGAGGATCAGCGCATGCGCGTCGGTGTCGTCGGCGTGGGTCGGATCGGCTCGTTTCACGCGGGGGTCCTCGCGGGCCATCCCGAGGTGACGCAGGTGCTGGTCACCGACCCGGACCTCGCCCGGGCCGAGGTCGTGGCCCGAGAGATCGGCGGGCGCACGGTTCCCACGGTGGACGCGCTGCTCGCCGCCGCGGACGCCGTGGTCATCACCGCCCCGACGATCACGCACGCCGACCTCATCCGCCAGGCCGTGGACGCGCGGCGGACCACCTTCTGCGAGAAGCCCATCACAATCGACCTGGCCTCCACCGAGGAGGTCATTCGACACGTGCAGCGCCGAGGCGCCACCGTCCAGATGGGATTCCAGCGCCGGTTCGACGCCGGATACCGGCGGGCGCGCGAGCTGGTCGTGTGCGGAACCCTGGGCCGGCTCTACGTCGTGCGGATGGCCGGCCACGATCCGCACCCGCCCCACGACGACTACATTCCGGGCTCCGGCGGCATCTTTCGCGACCTGCACATCCACGACTTCGACATCGCCCGCTACGTGACGGGGCAGGAGGTGGTCGAGGTCTACGCGGACGGCGCGGATGCCGGGTTCGAGGCGTTCGCCCGCCACGGCGACGTCGCGGCGGCCGTCGCCACCCTTCGGTTCGACGGCGGCACGCTCGGCATCCTCTCCGGGACGCGGCACGACCCGCTGGGGTACGACGTCCGGCTGGAGGTGTTCGGAGCGGGCGACAGCGTCGCGGTAGGCTGGGACGAGCGGATGCCGCTGCGCTCGGTCGAGCCCGGCGCGCCCGCGGCGCCGAAGAACCCGTACAGCTTCTTCCTGGACCGCTTCGCCCCGGCGTATCGGGCGGAGCTGTACACCTTCGTCGAGGTGGCCGCCGGCCGGATGGCCAACCCGTGTCCCCCCGAGGACGCGCGCGAGGCCATCCGGATCGCGATGGCGTGCGACCTGTCGCGCGAGCTGCATCGGCCCGTGAAGGTGGACGAGGTCGCATGAACGGGGCGCTCGCACGGCTGGCCGGCGCCCCGATCACCTGGGGCGTGTGCGAGGTGCCGGGCTGGGGCTGCCAGCTCGGGACGGAGCGGGTGCTCCGCGAGCTGGCGGGCATTGGACTCGGGGCCGTCGAGCTGGGGCCGCCCGGTTTTCTCCCGAACGATCCCGCAGCGCTGGCGCGCACGCTCCACCGCCACGGTCTCCGACTGGCCGGCGGATTCGTCCCGGCGATTCTCCACCGGGCGGAGCACCGGGCCGCGGCCCTCGCCGGCATCACGGCCGCTGCCGCCACCCTTGCCGCGGCCGGCGCGGACGTGCTGGTGCTCGCGGCCGAGCTGGGGAACGGCGCCGGCTACGATCGGTCGGCCGAGCTCACTGGGCCCGAGTGGGCCACGCTCCTGGAGGGTCTGGACCGCTCGCGTGAGGTCGCCGGCCGCCATGGGGTTCGGCTGGTCCTCCACCCGCACTACGGCACGGCGGTGGAGCGCCGGGAGCAGGTCGAGCGCGTCGTCGTGGAGAGCGACGTCCCGCTCTGCGTCGACACCGGGCACCTCCTCGTGGGCGGGGCCGATCCCCTCGAAGTGCTGCGCGCCGCCGGCGCTCGCGTCACGCACGTCCACTTCAAGGACGTGGACGCCGCGCTGGCCGCACGGGTCCGGGCCGGCGAGCTGGGCTATCGCGAGGCGGTCGGCCGCGGACTCTACCGGCCGCTCGGCGATGGCGACGTGGACGTGGCCGGGATGGTGCGGCTGCTGAGGAGCGCCGGATACCAGGGATGGTACGTGCTGGAACAGGACGTCGTGCTCGATGCGGAGCCGAAGGAGGGCGAGGGGCCGGTGCGATCCGCGGCACGAAGCGTGGACTACTTCAAAGGACTCGTGCAAGGGTGAATCGCGCGTTCACGATGGCCTGCGTGGTCGCGGCTGCGGCCGCGCTCTGGGCCTGCGGAGGCGGGACCGGCGGAAGCGGAGCCGAAGGCCTGGGCGACGGCCCGCCGGGCCGGGCCGACGTGCGGATCGTGATGGTGAGCCACGGTCAGACCTCGGATCCGTTCTGGTCGGTCGTGGCGAACGGCGCCGCCGACGCCGCGAAGGAGCTCGGCGTGCGGCTGGAGTACCAGGCGCCGACCAGCTTCGACATGGTCCGGATGAGCCAGTTGATCGATGCGGCCGTCGCGAGCCGGCCGAGCGCCCTCGCCATCTCCGTACCCGATCCCGACGCGCTGGCCTCGTCCGTCGAGGCGGCGATCGCCGCCGGGATCCCGGCGCTCTCCGTGAACTCGGGCGACGCGGCGTGGGAGCGCCTTGGCTTCCTCGGACACATCGGCCAGACCGAATACGAGTCGGGCCGTGCGGCGGGCGAGCGGCTGCTGTCGAACGGGGCGAAGCGCGTGCTCTGCGTCAACCACGAGGTCGGCAACGTATCGCTCGACACCCGCTGTCGCGGGCTGCGGGACGGGCTCTCCACGGGCGGCGCGACCATGCAGGTGCTCGGCGTGAGTCTCGCGGATCCCGAGGACGCCGCTCAGCGCATCCGGAGCGCGCTCACCCGGGACGCGGCGGTGGACGGCATGCTGACCCTGGGCCCTGGCGGTGCGGCGCCGGCGCTCGCCGCACTCCGCGAGAGCGGCCGGCTCGGGAAGATCGCGGTCGGCACGTTCGATCTCACTCCCGAGGTCCTCGCCGGGGTTCGAGACGGCGATCTCCTCTTCGCCATCGATCAGCAGCCCTATCTCCAGGGGTACCTCGCCGTCGTGCTCCTCACCAAGTACCTCGAGACCAGGGCGATGCCGGGCGGCGGAGAGATCATCCGCACCGGCCCCACCTTCGTCACGAAGGAGAACGCGGCCGACGTGATCGAGCTGGCGGAGCAAGGGATTCGATGAGCGCCGACGCGCGGACCGGGCATGTCGCCGCCCTCGGCCTGAACGCCCGGGAGGCCGCACCCGACCGGCCCACGGGCCTCCGACGCCTGCTCGCGCGGCCCGAGCTCGGTGCGGCCGCCGCGGCCGTGCTGGTCTGGGCGGTGTTCGCGGTCGTCGCGGGGCCGTCGTTCCGCAGCGTCGAAGGCACGGCGGCCTTCCTCAACGCGGCCGCCCCGCTCGGCATCCTCGCCGTCGCGGTCGCCCTGCTCATGATCGCCGGCGAGTTCGATCTTTCGGTCGGGTCCGTCATCGGCTGCGCGGGCATGACCATCATGCTGCTCACCCGTCACTACGACTGGTCGCTCTGGCCCGCGATCGGCGCGGCGGTGCTGCTGAGCCTCGCGATCGGCCTCGGCAACGGCCTCCTCGTGGTGCGCACCGGGCTCCCCTCCTTCATCGTCACCCTCGGCACCCTCTTCGCCTTCCGCGGCCTCACCATCGCCGTGAGCCGCCACCTCACCCGCCGCACCCAGCTCGGCGGCCTCGACGAGGTCGCCGGCTACGGGCCTGCGGAGGCGCTGTTCGCGAGCGACATCCTGGGACCGTTCCGCGTCTCGGTGCTCTGGTGGCTCGGCCTGGCCGCGGCCGCGACCTGGGTGCTGCTGCGCACCCGCTTCGGCAACTGGATCTTCGCCGCCGGCGGCGCTCCGGAGGCGGCGCGGAAGATGGGCGTGCCCGTGGCGCGGGTGAAGATCGCGCTCTTCATGACCACCGCACTGGCGGCGTGCCTGGTCGCCGTGACTCAGGTGGTGCGATTCACGGGCGCGGACGCGCTGCGGGGAGAGCAGCAGGAGTTCCGCGCCATCATCGCCGTGGTGATCGGGGGGACGCTGCTCACCGGCGGCTACGGCTCGGCCGTCGGCGCGGTGCTGGGCGCGCTGATCTTCGGGATGGTGCAGCAGGGCATCGTCATCACCGGCGTGGACGCCGACTGGTTCCAGGTATTCCTCGGGATGATGCTGGTGGCGGCGGTCGTCTTCAACAACTTCGTCCGGCGGCGCGCCTCGGAGGCCCGGTGAGCACGCCGATCCTCCAGGTGGAGCGGGTCTCCAAGCGCTTCGGCAACGTCGTCGCCCTGCGCGAGGTGTCCATGATCGTGCCGGCGGGCCAGGTCACCTGCCTGCTGGGCGACAACGGTGCCGGCAAGTCCACCCTGATCCAGATCCTCGCGGGCGTGCACCGGCCGACGACGGGGCGGTACCTGGTGGACGGGGCACCGGTGAGCTTCGGCTCGCCCCGGGACGCTCTCGCTCGGGGCATCGCGACGGTGTACCAGGACCTCGCCATGATTCCGCTGCTCAGCGTCTGGCGGAACTTCTTCCTGGGCGCCGAGCCGCTGACGGGGGTCGGGCCCTTCCGCCGGATCGATGTCGCCCACTGCGAGCGCGTGGTGCGGGAGGAGCTGAGCCGGCTCGGGGTACAGCTGCGGGACCCCGCGCAGCCGGTCGGCACGCTCTCCGGCGGGGAGCGCCAGGCCGTGGCCATCGCCCGCGCCATCCACTTCGGCGCGCGGGTGCTCATCCTGGACGAGCCCACCGCCGCGCTCGGCGTGAAGCAGGCCGGGGTGGTCCTCCGTTACATCGCGAAGGCGCGCGAGCGCGGGGTGGGCGTGGTCTTCATCACCCACAATCCCCACCACGCCTACCCCGTCGGCGACCGGTTCGTGATTCTGCGGCGCGGCGAGGTGCAGGGTGACTTCGGCCGGGGCGAGATTCGGGTCGAAGACCTGGCGGCGATGATGGCCGGCGGCGAAGAGCTGGAGCGCCTGGCTCACGAGCTGGCCACCGGGGCCGGCAACGGAGCGGCCGGATGACCGCGCCCGCCTTCGACCTGCTGACGATGGGACGGGTGAGTGTCGACCTGTACCCGGAGCAGAGCGGAGTCCCGCTCGCCGACGTGCGCACCTTCGCCAAGTCCCTCGGCGGAAGCCCGACGAACGTCGCGGTGGCAGCCGCCCGCCTCGGCCGGTCGTCCGCGGTGATCACCCGGGTCGGCGCGGACGGTTTCGGCGAGTACGTGCGCCAGGCGCTGCGGGGCTTCGGGGTGGACGACCGCTTCGTCGGCACCGATCCCGAGCTGCGCACGCCGGTCGTGTTCTGCGAGCTGCATCCGCCTGACCACTTCCCGCTCCTCTTCTACCGGCAGCCGACCGCACCCGACATCAATCTCCGCCTGGACCAGCTCGACCTCGAGGCGGTTCAGCGGGCGAAGATCTTCTGGACGACCGGCACCGGTCTCTCGGCGGAGCCGAGCCGGACGGCGACACTGGGCGCACTCGAGGCTCGCGGGCGCCGCGGCATCACGATCCACGATCTCGACTTCCGCCGCTCGCTCTGGCCCGCGCCCGACTCGGCCGGCGCCTACCAGCGCTGCGCCCTGAAGCTCGCCACGGTGGCGATCGGCAACCTCGAAGAGGTCGCGGTGGCCGTGGGCGAGGCCGCTCCGGAGATGGTCGCCAGGCGTCTGCTGAACCTGGGCCCCGAGCTCGCGATCGTGAAGCTCGGCGAGCGGGGCGTCGTGGTTGGCTGGAGCGGCGGGGTCGAGCGCGTCGACGCCGTGCCCGTCGAGGTGGTGAACGGGCTGGGAGCCGGGGACGCATTCGGGGGCGCAGTCTGCCACGGCCTGCTCGCCGGCTGGGATCCGGTGCGCACCGTCCGCTTCGCGGCCGCCGCGGGGGCGTACGTCGCGGCCAGGCTGGCGTGCGCGGATGCCATGCCGACCGAGTCGGACGTGCTGCACCTGCTGGAGACTCGGCGGCCCGCGGAGAGGGCGTCGTGATCCACGACCGCCGGTTTCTGGAGCTGCTCGAGATCCGGGCACGCGACCCCCACCGGATCGCTCGAATGGCGACCGAACGGAAGCGCCGGCCGATGCTGGCGAGCGACGGCAGAACCTGCATCATCGCGGCCGATCACCCGGCCCGGGCGGCGCTCAAGGTAGGGAAGGAGCCGCTCGCGATGGCACGACGGCGCGACCTGCTCGGCCGGCTGCTGGTCGCGCTGGCGCAGCCAGGCGTGGACGGTGTCCTGGGAACGCCCGATATCCTGGAGGACCTGCTGCTGCTCGGCGCGCTCGACGGCAAGGTGGCGATCGGCTCGATGAACCGTGGCGGACTGCCGGGCGCCGCCTGGGAGCTCGACGACCGATTCACCGCCTACGACGCGGCCTCGATCGAGCGGAGCGGGCTCGAGGGTGGCAAGATGTTGCTCCGGCTGGCGCTCAACGATCCCGGCACCGCCGCGACCCTCGAGGGATGCTCGCGCGCGGTGACGGAGCTGGCCGCGCGCAGGCTGGTGGCGATGGTGGAGCCGCTGCCCGCCTGTCGCGAGCAGGACGGCACCGTGCACGTGTCGAAGGAACCCGACGAACTGGTCCGCGTGATGAGCGTGGCGGCCGGGTTGGGCAATACCTCGGCGTACACCTGGCTCAAGGTGCACGTGACCGCCGACACCGAGCGGGTGCTGGAGGCGACGACACTTCCCACGCTCCTGCTGGGAGGCGATCCCGGTGACCGGCCCGCCGAGGTGTTCGAGGGATGGCAGCGCGCGCTCCGGGTCCCACAGGTCCGCGGGCTGGTCGCCGGACGCGCGCTCCTCTACCCACCGGACGGCGACGTCGCGGGGGCGGTCGCCGCGGCGGCACGGCTGGTCCACGGATGAGCGCGCGCCTGCACTGGCCGGCCGGCCTCGCGGCCGACGGCGCCGATCCCGTGGCGATCACTCCGCGGCTCGCCGGCTGGCGGTACACGGGGCTGCGGGTCGCGCGGCTCGCGGCCGGCGAGATCCGGCGCATTTCCACCGGCACCAGGGAAATGCTCGTGCTGCCGCTCCGCGGCGGCTGTACGGTCGAGGTGGAGAGCCGGCGCTATCCGCTCGAAGGTCGCGCGGGGGTGCTCGAGGGGATCTCCGACTTCATCTACCTGCCGGTCGGCTGCGAGGCGCTCGTCTCGTCCAGGAGCGGCGTCGAGCTCGCGCTCCCCTGCGCCGAGGCGAGCCGGCGGCTGTCACCCGCGTACGTGGCTGCCCGCGATGTCTCGGTCGAGATCCGGGGCGCGGGGAGCGCCACCCGGCAGATCAACAACCTCTTCGTGAGCGGAGGGCCGCCGGCCCACCGACTGGTGGTGGTGGAGGTGCTCACCCCGGGCGGCAACTGGTCATCCTATCCGCCCCATAAGCACGACGACGCGAGCACGGTCGGCGAGGCCGAGCTGGAGGAGATCTACTACTTCCGGATTCCGGGTGACGGCGGGTTCGGCGTGCACCGCACTTACACCGTGGACCGCTCGATCGACGCGACCGTCCTGGTCCGCGATGGTGACGTGTTCCTGGTGCCGCGGGGGTACCACGGCCCGTGCGTGGCCGCGCCCGAATACCCCATGTACTACCTCAACGTGCTGGCGGGCGCGAGCGACTCCCGCTCCCTCGGGTTCAGCGACGACCCGACGTATGCCTGGATCCGGAAGAGCTGGTCTGCGCAGACTCCGGATTCCCGGGTCCCGATGGTGAGCGCACCGGAGAACGTGGGATGAGCCGACGGACGGGGATCACCGAGCGGCTCACCATGGCCCAGGCACTGGTCCGGTTCCTGGCCGCGCAACGCGTCGAGCGGGACGGCGCCGAGCGGCCGTTCTTCGCCGGCGTATTCGGCATCTTCGGCCACGGCAACGTCGCCGGCGTCGGGCAGGCGCTCCAGCAGTACGCCGAGCGGCTGCGGTACTACCAGTCCCGCAACGAGCAGGCGCAGGTCCACGCCGCGGCCGGGTACGCGCGAATGGCCAACCGGCTCCAGACGCTCGCCTGCACCAGCTCGGTCGGACCCGGCGCGACCAACATGATCACCGGCGCAGCGGGCGCCACCATCAACCGTCTCCCCGTGCTGCTGCTGCCCGGCGACGTGTTCGCGACTCGGCGGGTGGGCACCGTGCTCCAGCAGCTCGAGGCCGCCTGGTCGCAGGACGTCTCGGTCAACGACGCGTTCCGCCCGGTCTCCCGGTACTGGGACCGGATCGCCCGACCGGAGCAGCTGATCTCCGCGGCGCTCGAGGCCATGCGCGTGCTCACCAGCCAGGCCGAGACGGGGGCCGTGACCCTGGCGCTGCCGCAGGACGTCCAGGCCGAGGCGTTCGACTACCCGGCCGAGTTCCTGGCGGCGCGGGTCTGGCACATCCCGCGACCGCTGCCGGATCGCGCCGCGCTCGCACGGGCGGTGGAGCTCATCCGAGGCGCCCGCAGGCCCCTGATCGTCGCCGGCGGCGGTGTCATCTACTCGGAGGCGAGCGACGCGCTCCGCGCCGTGGTGGAGGCGACCGGCATGCCGGTCGCGGAGACTCAGGCAGGGAAGGGGTCCCTTCCCTTCGACCATCCCTCCGCCCTCGGGGCGATCGGCGCCACCGGCACGCCGGGGGCGAACCGCACGGCGCGCGAGGCCGACCTCGTAATTGGCGTGGGCACCCGCTACAGCGACTTCACGACGGCCTCGCGCACGGCGTTCCTGCACCCCGACGTCGGGTTCGTGAACCTCAACGTGGCGGAGCTGGACGCCTTCAAGCACGGCGGCGTGCCGCTGGTGGGCGACGCCCGCGCCACGCTGGAGGCGCTGGCGGAGGCGCTGCAGGGATGGACCGTCGCTCCGGAATACCGCGAGGCCGCGGCGCGCTACAACCGTGAGTGGGACCGCGAGGTCGAGCGGATCTACACCCTGGGACACCAGCCACTCCTGAGCCAGGGCGAGATCGTCGGCGCGGTGAACCGCAGCGCGGGCCCGAGGGACGTGGTGGTCTGCGCGGCCGGGAGCCTCCCGGGCGACCTCCACAAGCTGTGGCGAACCCGTGACCCCAAGGGGTACCACGTGGAGTACGGCTACTCCTGCATGGGATACGAGGTGGCGGGCGGGCTCGGGGTGAAGATGGCCGCACCGGACCGCGAGGTGTACGTGATGGTGGGGGACGGCTCCTGGCTCATGATGTCGTCGGAGCTCGTCACGGCGATTCAGGAAGGCCACAAGCTCATCGTGGTGCTGATCGACAATCACGGTTTCGCATCCATTGGCGGACTCTCGGGAAGTCTGGGCCTGGGTGGTTTCGGCACCGAGTACCGCTATCGCGGCCCCGACGGTCGGCTCGGCGGCGAGGTGCTCCCGGTCGATCTCGCCGCGAACGCGGCCAGCCTCGGCGCGTGCGTGATCCGCGCCGGCAGCGCCGCGGAGCTGGACGCGGCGCTGGCCGAGGCGCGCCGCATGGATCGCACCGTGGTGATCCAGGTGGAGGCGGACCGCGAGGCGCGGGTCGGGTCGTACGAGGCCTGGTGGGACGTCCCGGTGGCGGAGGTGTCGGACGACGGCGCCGTGCGCGCGGCTCGCCACGAGTACGAGCGGCAGCGAGCGGCGGAGCGCTGGCTCTTGTGAACGGCGGCGGCCGGGCGCGGCCGCATCGAAGATTCCTCTCGTCGGGTGAGCTTTTCGGAGCACCCGACACCCCCACGCAGCGGAGGAGAACGCCCATGCCTGTTTCAACATCGTACAGACCACTGATGGCCGGGCTGCTGGCGGTGCTCGGAGGCTGCTGGCTCGCCGCGGTCCCCACCCTCGCGGCGCAGGGCAGAAACCACCTGAGCGGGCGTGTAGTCGAGGAGGAGTCGGATCGCCCGCTGGACGGCGCGAGAGTGACCCTCCGCCGGGCGGGCCTGAGCGCGGTCACCGACGCGCAGGGCCGCTTCCTGTTTCCCCGGGTCCCTGCCGGGGTCGACACCGTGGACGTGGCCTACATCGGCCGGCAGGCCCAGTCTCGCGAAGTCACCCTCACCGGCCAGCCGGTCACCGGGGTCGACTTCGAGCTGCCCGTCGCCGTCGTCCAGCTCGCCGAAGTGCAGGTGCTCGGGGTGATGGCGAAGAACCAGGCCGAGGCACTGAACCGCCAGAAGAACGCGGCCAACATCACCAACGTCGTGGCCTCGGACCAGATGGGCCGCTTCCCGGACGCGTCGGCGCCGGAAGCCGTCCAGCGGCTGCCGGGCGTCGCGGTGGCGCGCGACCAGGGCGAGGGCCGCTACATCCAGATCCGCGGGGGCTCGGCGGCGAACACCCAGGTGACCTTCAACGGGAACGAGGTGCCGTCGCCGGAGGGCGAGGCCCGACAGATCGCGCTCGACGCCGTTCCGGTGGACGTGCTCGAATCCATCGAGGTCGCCAAGGCGATCACACCGGACATGGACGGCGACGCGATCGGCGGTGCGGTGAACCTCGTGACCCGGCAGGCGCCCGACGTGGCGACCTTCTCCGCCGAGCTCGCCGGCGGCTACGCCACGATCCGACAAGAGCCCGCGTTCAGCGGCGCGCTGACCTACGGTCGTCGGTTCGCGGACGACCGCCTGGGACTGCTCGTCTCGGCCTCGGGGAGCCGGCGGGACTTCGGGTCCGACGGCGTCGAGCCGGAATACGATCTGGGCGACCCGGGCCTGGAGGATGACGCGCTCGAGGCGCTCGACACCAGGCACTACACGCTCTGGCGGGCCCGCCTGGGCGCCACCGCGGCCCTGGATTGGCGGGTGGGAGACTTCTCCAGCATCTCGCTCACCGGGATCTACTCCGAGCTCCAGGACGACGAGAACCGCCGGCGCGTGGTGCATGCCATCGAGGACGGCGAGATCAGCTTCGGACACAAGAACCGCTACGAGGCGATGAAGCTGTTCAACCTCGCGTTGGCCGGCGACCACCTCCTGCCCGGCGGCGTGGGGCTCGACTACGACCTCACCTACTCCCGGTCCAGCGAGCGCGAGGACTACGACTGGGAGGCGGAGTTCGTGCAGAGCGACGTCAGCTTCGCTCCCGACATCAGCGACCCGGACAACATCCAGACCAACCCGACGCCCGGCACGGTCACCAGCGGCAGCTACGAGTTCGACAACATCGTCACCGGGGGTGACGACACCAGGAACCGCGACCTCACCGGAGCGGTGGCCCTGACGGTGCCGTACCGCCTCGGGAGGCACGCCAACGGACGGTTCAAGTTCGGCGGCAAGATCCGCGACAAGGACAAGGATCAGGACGTCACCGAGTTCGACAACGAGCTGGTCGACGGCGCCGCCTCCATCGTGCTGGGATCCGACGTCGGCGCCCCGTTCGATTACGGCAACGACTTCAATCCGGGGCCCTACGAGTTCCCTCGCGCTTCGACCAGCCCGGACGACGTGACGGCGCTTCCCACCAGATTCGGCTCCTCCCTGGAGGGCGAGCTGAACCTCGAGGCGCAGACCAACGACTACGACCTGGACGAGCGCGTCACGGCGTTCTTCGTCATGACCGAGCTCGACCTCACGGAGGACCTGCTCCTGCTGCCCGGCGTCCGCTACGAGCACACGAAGTTCACCAGCACCGGCTTCGAGTTCGACCCGGACGCGGAGACACTGACCCCGGTCACCGCCGAGCGCTCCTACGGCAACGTCCTGCCGATGGTGCACGTGCGCTATCGCCTGACGCCGCAGACCAACCTGCGGGCGGCCTTCACCACGACGCTCGCGCGGCCCAACTTCTTCGACCTGGTTCCCTTCCGGCTCCGCGACGACGAGGACCTGGTGCTGGGCAACCCCGGCCTCGAGGCCACCACGTCGCGGAACTTCGACCTCTTGCTGGAGCATTACGACCGGCGAATCGGCGTGCTTTCCGCCGGGGCGTTCTACAAGCGGCTGAGCGACCCGATCTTCCTCTTCACCGAGGAGAACGAGTTCGGAGGGGCCACCAGCCAGCCCAGGAACGTCGAGTCGGCGGAGATCCGCGGCTTCGAGGTGGCGGTGCAGCAGCAGCTCAGCATGCTGCCCGCCCCGCTCGACGGTCTGGGCATCTGGGCCAACTACACCTACACCGACTCCGAAGCCACCCTGCCGGGCGGCCGGACGGCGCGGCTCGCCGGCCAGGCGGCGCACGTCTTCAACACCGCGCTCAGCTACGAGAAGGGCGGTTTCTCAGGGCAGGTCAGCCTCAACTACAACGACCCGTTCGTCCTGGAGTTCGGCAGCGACGTCGTCGGGGCGGAGGAGCGGGGCGAGGACATCTTCCTGGACAACCACCTGCAGTTCGACGCCACCGGGGCCTACCGCTTCACGCCTTCGACCAGCCTGTTCCTCGAGCTGGTGAACCTCACGAACGAGCCCTTCCGGACCTATCAGGGCTCCACGGTTCGGCCGCGCCAGGAGGAGTACTACGAGAGCTGGGGCCGCATCGGCGTGCGGTACACCCATTGATGCGGCGCCGACACGATCAGACGGGAGGACCTGTGCAGCAAGCGAGACTGACGGGCGCGGCCGCCGCCGCGCTGCTCCTGATGGCCTGCGGCCGCGGGGGCCCGCCGGCGGAGACCGGCTCGAACCGGGACGAAGGTGTCCCGCCCACCGCGCGCCTCGAGGAGGTGTGGCAGACGGAGCGGGACACGCTGGACAACATCGATTCGCCCGCGGTCTGGCACGGTCCCGACGGCCAGCACTGGCTCCTGTCCACCGCCAAGTCCACGGACGTCCTCGTGGTCAACGACGCGGCGACCGGGAAGGAGCTGCGGCGCGTCGGCGGATCGGGAACCGGATTGGGAAAGCTGGAGCGGCCCAACGGCATCGCCGTGATCGACGATCTCGCCCTGGTGGTGGAGCGGGACAATCATCGAGTGCAGGTGTTCCGGATGCCGTCGTTCACCCCGCTGGGAACCTTCGGGACCTCGGTGCTCAAGAAGCCCTACGGGATCGCCGTGTACCCGGCAGCGGACAATGGCGGCTACGTCGCGTACGTGACCGACAACTACGAGCTGACGGAAGACGTCGTGCCTCCCGACAGCATGCTGGGCGAGCGGGTGCGCCAGTTCCGAGTGACCGTCGGTCCGGAGACGGTGAGTGCGGAGCTGATCGGAACCTTCGGGGACACTTCCGGTCCCGGCGTGCTCAAGGTCGTGGAGTCCATCGCGGCCGACGTGCCCAACAATCGGCTGCTGATCGCCGAGGAGCTGGAGACGGGCTCGCACATCAAGGTGTACAGCCTCGACGGCGAGTTCACCGGACGGACCATCGACTCGGGGCTGTTTCCCCATCAGGCGGAGGGCATCATTCTCTACGCGTGTGGCGACACCGCCGGGTATTGGATCGCGACCGACCAGGACATGGAGGTCAACACCTTTCATGTCTTCGATCGGCAAACTCTGGAGCACGTGGGATCGTTCCAGGGTGCCGCGACCCTCAATACCGACGGGATCGCGTTGACCCAGCGCGGGTTCGCCGATTTCCCGAGCGGCGCGTTCTACGCCGTGCACAACGACGGCAACGTCGCGGCGTTCTCCTGGGCGGCCATCGCCGATGCCCTGAATCTCCGCAAGGACTGCGAGCTGCCTGGCGGTGCCGCCGAGCCCGCCTCGTGAGGGTCGGGGCTGCACTGCTGGCGGCCGTCGCGCTGGCGGCGGGCACCTTGGCGGCCGCGCGCCCGGCCGCCGCCCAAGCACCCGCCGCAAGCGGGGCGGGAGCCGGGCCGCGCCTGGTCGTCGCCATCGCCGTAGACCAGCTCCGCGCCGACTACATGGACCGGTTCCGGCCCTTCTTCGGCCGGGGTGGGTTCAACCTCTTCCTCCAGCGGGGGGCCCACCTCGCGTCCGCGCGCTACGAGCACGCCACGACCTCCACCTGCCCGGGACATGCGGTCATGCTGACCGGGAGCTACGGGGCGGTGAACGGCATCATCGGCAACGACTGGTACGACGTGGCCGCCGGCCGGGAGGTCTACTGTGCGGCCGACACCACGGTCAGGCTGATCGGGGCCGATCTCGAGGGGCGTTCGCCACGGAATCTCGAAGGCGCCACTGTCGGCGACCTGCTGAAGATGAGCACCGGAGGTCGGAGCCGCGTGCTCACGGTGTCCGCCAAGGACCGCTCGGCGATCATGCTGGGCGGGCACCTCGCGGATGCGGCCTACTGGATGGAGGACACGCTCTTCGTCACCTCGACCTACTACCGCTCCGAGCTGCCGAAATGGGCGCACGAATTCAACGGCTCCGGGAAGATCACCGCGTACTTCGGCAAGCAGTGGGAGCGACTGCTTCCGACCGTACACTACGCGATGGTGGGCCCGGACGACGTGGTGGGCGAAGCCGAGGAGGACGGGCTCCAACGCACCTTCCCGCACGCCATGGGCGCCGGCTCCAGCCCGGGCGAGGACTTCGTGGAGGCATTCGACGTGTCTCCGTTCGGCAACGACGTGCTCGCCGATTTTGCCATGCGCGCGATCGTCGAGGAGGGGCTCGGCCGCGACACGGTGACGGACCTGCTCGGGATCAGCTTCTCCGCCAACGACCGCGTGGGCCACGCCTACGGACCCGACAGCCACGAGGTCATGGACGTCACCGTCCGTCTGGACCGGACCCTCGCCCGTCTGTTCGCATTCCTGGACCGGAGGGTGGGTCTGGGGAACGTCGTCCTGGTGCTGACCGCGGATCACGGCGTCGCTCCGCTGCCTGAGGTGTTCGCCACCCTGCATCCGGGCGCGTCGGCGCGGAGGTTCGATCCGGCCGTGGTGGACACCGCGGTGAACGCCGCGCTCCAGGCGCGATACGGCCCGGCGCCCGCGCCCGGCTGGGTCATCCACCACGACCAGCCGCAGCTCTATCTCAATCTCGCGGCGCTGCGGGCGAAGCGTGTGTCCATCGAGGAAGCCGAGCGGGTGGCGCAGGCGGCGGTGCTCGCCATTCCCGGCGTGCACGAGGCGCTGACAGCCACCGAGCTGGCGATCGCCCGGGGCGCCGGGTCGAGGAGCGGCGAGGTTCTCTCGTTCCATCCGGCGCGGAGCGGGAACATCTACTACCAGATGGCGCCCTACATCGTGGCGGACGACGATCCCACCGGGACGGGGCACGGAACGCCGTGGGCCTACGACCAGCAGGTGCCGGTGCTCTTCTTCGGCAGGGGGATCGTGCCGGGGGTCCGTCGCACGCCGGCGGCGGTGGCGGACATCGCTCCCACGCTCTCCGCGCTCCTGGGCCTCGTAGCGCCCGGCGGGTCGCAGGGCAGGGTGCTGTCGGAGATACTGCGCTAGGTCGCTTCCACTACCATCGCGATCCCCTGGCCCACGCCAATGCACATGGTCGCGAGGCCGTAGCGCCCGCCGGTGCGGCGCAAGGCGTGCACCAGGGTCGTGAGGATCCTCGCGCCGCTCGCGCCGAGCGGGTGCCCGAGCGCGATGGCCCCACCGTAGATGTTGACGCGCGCGGGGTCGAGGTCCAGATCCCGGATGCAGGCGATCGCCTGCGCGGCGAACGCCTCGTTCAGCTCGATCAGGTCCAGGTCGCCCGTGCGGAGCCCCGCGCGGGCGAGTGCTTTCCGGGTGGCGGGCACCGGTCCCAGGCCCATGCAGCTCGGGTCGACCCCGGCCACGGCCGAGCTCACGACGCGCGCCAGCGGCTCGGCGCCCAGCTCGCGCGCCGCTTCCGTCGAGGCGAGCGCGAGGGCTGCGGCCCCGTCGTTGATCCCGCTCGACGTACCCGCGGTGACGGTGCCGTCCTGCTGAAAGGCCGGCGCCAGTCTGGCGAGGCTCTCCAGCGTCACGTCGTCCCGGGGGGGCTCGTCCCGAGCCAACGTGGCGCTGCCACCATGGCGCGGAACTTCGACCGGGACGATCTCCTGCTCGAACACTCCGGCCGCGAGCGCCGCCTGGGCTCGGCGCTGGCTCTCGGCTGCGAACTCCTCCTGCTCGCGCCGGCCTATGCGGCGACTCGTGGCCACGCGCTCCGCGGTCATTCCCAGCGAGATCGTCCAGTCCGCCGGCAGCCGCGGATTGGTGAACCGCCAGCCCACCGTGCTGTCCGCCACCGCGGGCGGGGTGCGGTCCCAGGCCTTCGACGGCTTGAGCATCACATAGGGCGCCCGCGTCATGCTCTCCACCCCACCCGCCAGCAGCAGCGTGCCCTCGCCGGCCCTCATGGCATGCGCGGCGCTTACCGCGGCCTGGAGCCCCGAGCCGCAGAGCCGGTTGACGGTCTGGCCCGGGATGTCGACGGGCAGCCCGGCGAGGAGCAGCGCCATTCGCGCCACGTTCCGGTTGTCCTCGCCGGCCTGGTTCGCGCAGCCGAGGATCACGTCGTCGACACGGTCGGCAGGTATGTTGCCCCGCTGCAGGAGGGCGCGCAGGGGTATGGCGGCCAGATCGTCCGGCCGGACGTCGGCAAGCGCGCCGCCCGCCCGCCCGATCGGGGTGCGGAGGGCGGCGATGATGTGGGCGTCGGTCACCCGGAACCCCGCTGAGAAGGAGTACTTCAGTCCCGCCTGAACGTAATAGGGGCTCGGTCCGGAGGGGCTTGGGCGCTCGAGCGCTGATCGACTCCCCTACTACGACACTGCGGCGGTCACCACCGTTCGGTCACCGCGTTGACGGGTCCTGGTGTTGCCGCTAAGTTGCGCCCTCGCAACGAGTCGGGACAGGTGGCCGAGTGGTTGAAGGCGCACGCCTGGAGAGCGTGTAAACGGCTTAAACCGTTTCGAGGGTTCGAATCCCTCCCTGTCCGTCCTCCGCGTCCTCCCAGCTCCGCTCCCCACACGCCACCTTGACGCGCGCGCGCCGCTCCCGGAAGCTGAAGTAGGAGTCGATCCGCACCAACGCCAGGCCCCACACCAGAGGACGCCGATGTTCTGGGACAGGAAACCAGCCGGCTCCACGCTGGAGCCGGCGACGATCGGCCGTTATCGGGTCACCCGCCGACTGGGGCAGGGCGGCATGGGCGTGGTGTATGCCGCGCATGATGACCGGCTCGATCGCGCCGTCGCCATCAAGCGGATTCGCGAAGCCTCGGGCGATCCGGCCCTGAAGGAGCGCCTCCTTCGAGAGGCACGGGCGGCGGCCAGCATCAACCATCCGAACGTCTGCCACGTCTATGAGCTGGCCGAGGAGGGCGAGGATCTCTACCTCGTGATGGAGCTCCTCGAGGGCGAACCGCTGGAGCAGCGACTGTCCCGCGGCCCGGCTCCGCTGCCGGACGCGCTGCGGATCACCCTCGGCATCCTGTCCGCGCTGGAGACGCTGCACGCGCGCGGCATCGTCCACCGCGACCTCAAGCCCTCCAATGTGTTCCTCACCCCGCACGGCGTGAAGCTCCTCGACTTCGGGCTGGCGCGCCCCCTGTCCGAGCAGCTCAAGGGCGACATGGCCCTGACCGAGCCGGGCATGATCCTCGGCACACCGCGCTACATGTCACCCGAGCAGTGGGAGAGCGAGCCGATCGGCCCGGCGTCCGACCTGTTCGCGGTCGGCGCCATCATGTTCGAGATGCTCGCCGGGAAGCCCGCCTTCCAGGGCGAGACGATCATCGACGTGTATCGCGCAGTCGCCATGGCGGAGCCTCCCGCGCTCACAGGCGGGCCCGAGGTGGTGGCCGCCGATCGAATCATTCAGGTCGCCCTCGCGAAGCGGCCGGCGGACCGCTATCCCGACGCCGCCACCATGGCGCGCGAAGTCCGCGCGGCCTGGTCGCTGATCGATACCGGATCCAGGGCCCAGGCGAGGGCCATGACCCGGCTCATCGTGCTGCCGTTCCGCATGCTTCGCCCCGATCCCGAGATCGAGTTTCTCACCTTCGGGCTTCCGGATGCCATCACGACGTCGCTTTCCGGTCTCGACACCCTGGTCGTGCGCTCGACCGCGGCCGGGCAGCGTTACGCCTCCGCGGCGCCGGACCTGAAGATGATCGCCGCGGAAGTGGGGGTGGATGTGGTCGTCACCGGCACGCTGCTCCGGGCCGGCGAGCAGGTCCGGGTGTCCGCCCAGATGCTGGAGACGCCGTCCGGCACGCTCCTCTGCAGCAGCACCGCACAGGTCGCCCTCACCGATCTCTTCCAGCTTCAGGATGACCTCGCCAGGCAGATCGTCGAATCCCTCGCCCTGCCGCTCTCCGCGCGGGACCGCCGGACGCTGCAGCACCACGAGGCGGTCAGCGCCAGGGCCTATGACCTGTACCTGCGTGCCAACCACCTCGAGGCCCACACCTCGAATCCTTCGCGGCTCACGGTCGCTCGGGATCTCTACCGCCGCTGCCTGGAGGAGGACCCGCGGTACGCACCGGCCTGGGCACGGCTGGGCCGCGTGTACCGGGTGCTGGGGAAGTACGGTGCCGAGGGCCGGACCGAGAGCATCGCCCTGGCGGAGCAGGCGTTCCGCCAGGCGCTGGAGATCGACCCCGACCTCCCGATCGCCCACAACTTCTACACTTACTTCGAGATCGAGCAGCAGGGCAGGGCGCCGGAGGCGATGATCCGCCTGCTCGGACAGGTCGAGCAGGGGGCGGGCGATCCGCACCTCTACGCTGGACTGGTGGTAGCGTGCCGCTTCTGCGGGCTCCTCGAGGCATCGCTCGCCGCGGATCGGCGGGCTCGGCGGATCGACCCCGGGATTCAGACCAGCGTCCAGTACACGTACTGGGCCATGGGAGAGTACCAGCAGGCCGCCCTGCACGACGTGGAGGACATTCAAGTCGTCCGCAACGGCGCCTTGTGGCTGCTGGGTCGCCAGGAGGAGGCCACCGCCGGCCTGCGCGAGGCGCTGACCAACGCTCCCGGCAGTCTGGAGCAGCGAATCATGGATTCGCTGCTCGCCGCGATGGAATCGCGGGCGCAGGATTGCCTCGGCCACGGAAGGGTCGTTCTCGCCGCCGGCTTTCACGACCCCGAGGGGCTGCTGCTGCACGTGCGGGAGCTTGCCTACCTGGGGCTCGTGGCCGAGGCGCTCGAGCTGCTGCAGTGCGTCATCGACTGGGGATACCACTGTCCGGCTGCACTCACCCGGGATCCGTGGCTGGACCCGCTCCGCTCCGAGCCGGAATTCACCCGCCTGGTCCGGCAGGCAGAGGCTGGTCGGACTCGGGCGGCGCAGGCGTACAGCGCGGCGGGCGGCGAGCGTCTCCTCGGGGTGGCGGCCGGGTAACAGCAGGCTGTCCGGGCAGGCAGCGGGAACTGATTGCCTGCGCCCGGCGTATCATTGGAGATGAGATTGCCACGCTTCGGCGCAGGAGCATTGCCAATGCTGATTCGACGTGCCCCGTCCATTCCGACGTCCGAGATTACCGACGAGCGACTCTACTGGAGCCGGAGGGACTTCATACGGGCAGCGGGTACCGGCGCGGCGGCAGCCACCCTCCCGCTGGAACGCCTCACCGCCGGCTGGCCACAATCGGGCGACGAGAAGCTCACCCCATGGGAGGACGTCACCGGCTACAACAACTTCTACGAGTTCGGGACCGGCAAGTCGGACCCGGCCAAGCACGCCGGCAGCCTGCGCACCAAGCCGTGGAAGGTTCAGGTCGCGGGTGAGGTGGCGAAGCCGGCCGAGTACGACCTGGACGATCTCCTGCGCGGCTTCACGCCCGAGGAGCGCGTGTACCGGCACCGCTGCGTCGAGGGCTGGTCCATGGTCGTCCCCTGGCTCGGAATCCCGCTGGTCAAGGTGATCGACAAGCTTCAGCCCACCAGCAAGGCCAGGTACGTCGAGTTCACCACGCTTCTGGACCCGGCGCAGATGCCGGGGCAGCGGCAGCGCATCCTCGAGTGGCCCTACGTCGAAGCGCTGCGGATGGACGAGGCACGTCACCCGCTCACGCTCCTGGTGACCGGGCTGTACGGCAAGCCGCTGCCCAATCAGAACGGCGCGCCGATCCGGCTGGTGGTTCCGTGGAAGTACGGCTTCAAAGGCGGAAAGTCCATCGTGCGGATCCGGTTCACGGAACGGCAGCCGCGCACGACGTGGAACATCGCGATCCCCGACGAGTACGGGTTCTACGCCAACGTGAATCCCGAGGTGGACCACCCCCGCTGGAGCCAGGCGCGCGAGCGCCGCGTGGGGGAGTTCTTCAAGCGCAAGACCCTGATGTTCAACGGCTACGCCGACCAGGTGGCGTCCCTCTACGCCGGGATGGATCTCCGGAAGCACTACTGACGGCGAATGACGCGCGTCGCGCTGATCACGCGAGTCGTCAAGCCGGTCCTCTACGTCCTCGCGACGCTGCCGCTGGTGTATCTGACCATGCGGCTCGCGAACGGCAGCGTCGAAGGGGACCAGGTCAAGTTCCTCCAGCACGTCACCGGCGACACGGTGCTCGCCTGACTGCTGCTCACCCTGAGTGTGACGCCGCTGCGGCGGCTCACCGGCTGGAGCGAGTTGATTCGGGTCCGGCGGCTGGTGGGACTCACCGCCTTCTGGTACGCCTTGGTCCACTTCCTATCGTACCTCGTGTTCGATCACGCCCTGTCGGTGTCCGACATCGCGGCCGATATCGTCGAGCACCCCTGGGTCCTGCTGGGCTTCGCCTCGTTCCTGATGCTCCTGCCCCTGGCCATCACCTCGACCACGGGGTGGATCCGTACGCTCGGGGGACGGCGCTGGCAGCGCCTGCACCGGCTCATCTACCCGGCCACCGCTGCCGGCCTGGTGCACTACTTCTGGCTGGTGAAGAAGGACGTGACCGACCCGATCTATTGGGCCGCCGGGCTCCTGCTCGTGCTCGCGCTGCGGTTCGTAAAGCGCCCGAGCCGCCGGCTGGAGCCCATCCCGCTTTCCCCTGAGGGGGGCGCTCGCTAACTTAGCCGCATGCTCCGAGTCCTCCGGCAGTGCCGCGCCCTTGCCGTCACCCTCCTCCTGGCTGCTCCCGGCCTGGGAGGTTCGTGGCTGTCGGTGGCGCATCCGTGCCCGGTGGACATGCCCTGGCTGGCCGCGACGGACCACAGCGGCCATGCAGCGCAAACTCAGCACGGTCACGGGAATGCGCCCGCTGGTTCAAGTAGTTCCTGCAGCTGTGTCAGCGCCTGTCAGGGCGGCAGCGTCGCCCTCGTCTCGATGCCGTCCAGCCCCGGCGTGGCACTCGCCTGGATAGGCTGGAACACTTCCCGGGCGGCGCCAGACACCGACGCCCCCGTCCTCGGCAGGTCACACCGGCAGCCCCCCAGTACAGCTCCACCGCTCGCCTGAGCGCGCCTAGTCGCGCCTTTGGGTAGACCGGGCAGACGCATACCCGCGCCTGTCCCTCCCGAACACAGGCCCCCGCAGACCCTGCGGGCTAACGTGGTGGAGGATTCCGAGATGATCAGCAGTGGTCCCCTGTGGCGAGGAACGCTCCTCGCCGCCTTCGCCTGTGCGGCGGCGGCCGGGGCGCACGCCCAGGATCTCCGCGGCAGCGTGGAGGGCACGGTCGTGAGCGCCGACGGGAGCGGCCCCATCTCCGGGGCGATGGTCGGCATCTTCGGCCAGGGTCCGCACGTCACGTCCGACTCGGCCGGCCGATTCCTACTCACGGAAGTCAGATTCGGCAGCCAGCGGGTCGAGGTGCGGGCCGTCGGCTATCAGCCGAGTGCGCACGCGGTGACCGTGGTCCCGGGCGAGGTGATCCGGGTCGAGCTGCAGCTCGAGCCGGCCGTGGTGAACCTCCCCGAGGTCGTGGTGAGCGGCAGCCGGGAACGGCAGCTCGCGTCTACGACCGCGGCCAGCATCGGCGTCATCCGGGGTGAGGAGATCCGCGAGGCCCGCGGCCACCATCCCTCGGAGATCGTCAACCGCACGCCCGGCGTGTACGTGAGCAACTTCGGCGGCGAGGGTCACGCTACGGCAATCCGCCAGCCGATCAGCACCAAGGCGCTCTACGCCTATCTCGAGGACGGCGTCCCCATCCGCTCCACCGGGTTCTTCAACCACAACGCGCTTTACGAGATCAACATCCCGCAGGCCGGCCGGCTCGAGGTGATCAAGGGGCCGGGCACGGCGGTCTACGGGAGCGACGCGGTCGGCGGCGTGGTGAACGCCTTCACCCGGGACCCGTCGGACACGCCCGAGGCCGAGGTCTTCGTGGAGGGCGGCAGCAGCACGTACCTGCGCGCGCTGGGCACCGGGAGCACCACGCTGGGCCGCAGCGGGCTCCGGGCAGACGTGAACGTCACCCGGGCCGACGGGTGGAGGGACCAGACGCCCTACGACCGTCAGAGTGGCCTGCTCCGCTGGGACTACGCGCTGAACGAGCGCAGCCGGCTCAAGACCGTGGCGTCGTTCACCCATGTGGACCAGCCGGGCGATGGCGGCGGTGACCTCTCGGCCGCCGACTACCGCTCGGTGCCGTCGCGCACCTACGCGCCGATCGCGTTCCGGAGGGTGAGGGCAGCCCGGCTCTCGACCGAGCTCCAGGTGGTGGGCGAGGCGTCCACCTTCGGTGCGACGCTCTACACCCGCTACAACGAGCTCGACCTGCTTCCCTGGTGGCAGCTGAGCTTCGACCCACAGGTGCAGGAGAGCCGCCATCGGTCGGTGGGACTTCTCACCCGCTACCGCAGGCTGGTCGGGCCGCTGGGCACCAATCTGAGCGCCGGCGTGGATCTGGAGTACACGCCGGGAAGCCGGATGGAGAGCCGGATCGAGACCGTACGTGCCGGGCAGGTCTTCTCCGACTACACCACAGGAGCGGTGCAGTACGACTACGACGTCACCTTCTGGCAGACCTCGCCCTATCTCCAGGCGGACGTGTCGCTGCCCGGCCGGGTGCAGCTCAGCGTGGGCGCCCGCTTCGATCACATCGGCTACGACTACGACAATCGCCTGTCCGCGGTGGACACCGGGTCGCACCGGCGGCCCGCCTCGACCACCGTGAGCTTCGACCGGCTGAGCCCGAAACTCGGCGCCACCTGGGAGATCGCCCCCAACGCCAACCTCTTCGCGTCCTACCGCGAGGCGTTCCGCGCGCCGTCCGAGAGCCAGCTCTTCCGGCAGGGCTCGGCCCTGAGCACGGTGGACCTGAAGCCGGTGCGGGCGCAGAGCTGGGAGGCCGGGTTCCGCACGGCGTTGGGAGGCGTCGTCACCCTCGAGGCCACCGGCTACAGCATGCGCCTCCGCGACGACATCCTGACCTTCTTCGATCCCACGAACGGCCTGCGGCTCTCCCAGAACGCCGGGGCGACCAACCACCGCGGTGTGGAGATCGGAGCCGGCGCGGCCCTCGTCGGCGGGCTCCGGCTGGATGCGGCGATCTCCTACGCGAAGCACACGTACGTCGAGTGGGAGCCTCGGCCCGGTGTCGATTACACCGGCAACGAGATGGAGCTCGCACCGCGGTTCGTCGGCAACGCGCGGCTCAGCTATCGGCCGGCGATCTTCTCCAGCGGGGTCGTGGCGGTGGAATGGGTGCGACTCGGCGCCTACTGGATGGACCCGGAGAACACCCACCGGTACGAGGGGCACGACCTGGTCAACGTGTTCGCCACGGTGCCGCTGGTGGAGCACCTGGAGCTGAGCGCCCGCGTCACCAACCTGGCCGACCGCCGGTTCGCCGAAACGTCGTCGTTCAACCAGCAGCAGGGCGAGCGGTACCGCCCCGGGGCGCCGCGGCAGTTCTTCCTCGGCGCGCAGTACCGGTTCAATTGAGGAGGAATCGATGAACCCAACCTGCCATATCAGGGCCGGGGTCGCGGCGCTCGCGGCCTCTGTGCTCGTCGCCGGCTGCGGCGGGCTCGACGCGGAGAGCCGCGGGCGCTTCACGGCGGCCCGGGTGATCTCTCAGGAGACCGAGAACGGCGCCACGCCCATGTTCCTCGCGACACCGGGCGGAGGGCGGGTCGTCGCCTGGGTATCGGCGCCTGACGGCGGCTCCGACGGCAGCCTGCATCTTTCCGTCACGCCCCGCGGCGCGAGTGCGCCGCTCCCGACCGTGACCGTGCGCGATCCACTCGGCCCGATCGAGGCCCACGGGGAGGCGCCGCCGCAGCTGGCGGCGGACAGCGTCGGCGGGATCTCAGTGCTCTACACGGTCGGCAAGGAGGTTCCCGGCGAGCGCTTCCCGAAGAGCGCGCTGCGCTTCATCCGCTCGGCGGATTCGGGGCGGACGTGGAGCTCACCGGTCACCGTCAACGACGGTGACGAGTTCGGGTCTCACAACTTCCATGCGCTGACTGCGGCACCGGACGGCTCGCTGCTGGCGACCTGGCTCGACGCACGGAAGGGCAAGTCGGGCGTCTGGATGAGCCGGTCCACCGACGGCGGGCGTACGTGGGATCCCAACCGCCCGATTTACACCGACCCGACGTGTCCCTGCTGCCGTACCGCGGTAGCGGTCGCCGGGAACGGCACGATCTACGTCGCCTGGCGGGCGATTCTCCCGGGCGACGTGCGGGATGTGGTGGTGACGCGGTCGGAGGACGAGGGCAGAACCTGGGCGCCGCCGGTGCGTACCCGCGCGGATGACTGGGTCTATCCCGGCTGTCCGCACGCCGGGCCGTCACTGGAGGTGGACGCCCGCGGCGACCTCCACGTGGCCTGGTGGACGGGGAAGGAGGGGGAGGCCGGCGTCTACTACGCGCGCTCGGACGACGGCGGCAGGACCTTCATCGCGCAGCCGGTGGCCACCGGGGACCGGGCGCGGCCCGCCCACGTGCAGCTCGCCGTGTCCGGCGAGCGGGTGTACGTCGCCTGGGACGACGGACTGGGCGACATCCCTCGAGTGCTGCTGCGCCGCTCCACTGACGGCGGCAGGAGCTTCGGTCCCGAAGCGCTGCTGAGCGAGCCCGGGGTGGCCGCGAGCTACCCGGTGCTGGCCCTGTACGGCGACTCGGTCGCGGTCGCCTGGAGCCAGACCACGGCCGCCGAGCACGAGCGGAAGCTCGCCTCGAAGGTCGACATGAAGGATCCGGATGCGGTGATGCCGCTGCCGAGGGTGGGGCAGTCGGAGATCCTGATGCGGACGGGGGCGATCTGAGGGGTAGGGCGGGCCGCAGCTGACGTTCAGTCCAGCCGCGACGATGCTCCGGGGCTTCCGGCGAGTCGATCGTCACAGGGATCCCCGGGTCGACCGCGCAGATCCTTGAGCCGGTCGCTCGTGGCGAGATCTCTGGCTAGGCGAGTGCTCTGGCCGACGCTGCGGCACTGTGTGCTTGTGCCGTAGCGTCGGCCAGAGGACTCGCCCTGCCAGAGATCCACGCCACGAGCGCGTCCGGCAGCCTTCCGCGACGACCAGGTACCTTGGCAAGACTTGGACATCCCCGTCAACGGCGGGCGCACCATCCCGGATCGGTCCGCGGACCGACCGGTGCTACGGGGACGCTAGACCGGCCCGTTGAACGCCGGGTCGCTCGCGCGGGTCCGGAGCTCGGTGGTGCCGCCCCGGTACCACCCGCCGCGGAACTC
>DATABZ010000082.1:0-14602 GCA_036259315.1 Gemmatimonadales bacterium
GCACATCCTCGTGGGACTCGAGGAGGTGCGGGCTCCGGTGGCCGCGATCGAGTCCCGCTCGGGCCTGTCGTGGGCCACATGGCATGACGGCATCCGCGCCGCGCTGGACCGCTACGGCGCCAGGCGGATCGGGATGCTGACGCCATTCGACCGGAGCGGCAACGAGTCGGCGGCCAGGATGTTTCAAGACATGGGGTACGACGTCGTGACGAGCGTCGGCTTCTCCTGCGCCAACGCCCTGCATATCGCGCACATCCCCGACTGGGCCAAGGAGAAGGCCATCGTCGAGCTGCTGGCGAAGCCCGCGAACCGGCTCGATGCGGTAGTGCAGTGCGGGACGAACATGAGCCTGATCCAGGTCAGCGAGAAACTGGAGCCCGTGCTCGGAATCCCGATCCTCGGCATCAACGCCGTGATCCTCTGGTATGCGCTGCGGGAGAACGGGTTCGAGGGACCGCTGGCGAGCGGTGGGAGACTGCTGCGGGAGCACTGAATCATGTCCGGGGAAGCAAAAGGGGCGTGCGTCGGGCTATGCCTCCTTCGCTTCCCCAGGGTGATGAAAAGGGGGGCCGGCGACTACTCCCGCAGCCAGTGACAGGTGTACCCACCGGGATGCTTGCGCAAATAGTCCTGGTGGTATCCCTCGGCGCTGTACCACGTCCCTGCCGGCTCGATCGTCGTCGTGATCGGCCGCTTCCACTTCCCCGACGCCTCCACCCGCGCCTTCACCCGCTCGGCGATCTCCCGCTGCTCCGGCGATTGCGGGAAGATCGCCGAGCGGTACTGGGTGCCCATGTCGTTCCCCTGCCGGTTGAGCGTCGTCGGGTCGTGCAGGCGGAAGAACCACTTCTCGAGCAGTTCCTCGTAGCTCAGCACCGTGGGATCGAACGTCACCCGCACCGCCTCCGCATGGCCCGACTTGCTGTCGTGCGTGTCGTCGTACGTGGGGTTCGGCAGCCAGCCGCCGGTGTAGCCCACGTCGGTGTCGAGCACGCCGGGCACGGCGCGCAGGATCTCCTCGACCCCCCAGAAGCAGCCGCCGGCCAGAACCGCGATTTCGGTCTGCTGGCCGGCGACGGCCGAGCGATGCCCTCTCTGCTCCTCGTTCATGGCGATGGTCCTCTCTTGAGCGTCCGCCAAGAATAACGCATCGCCCGCGCCGCCGGTTCTCGGGCACGCTAGGCGATCATGGTCGTCCTCCGGGTGGGCGGCGCGAGCCGCCGGGTGATCCGTGTGATCGGGGAAGCTGCTGGACACCGACCAGTGCGGAATCACCCCGCCAAAGCGGACATGGTGCGCTTCAGCCGATCGCTCCATGCCTGCGTCGCCAGTACCCGTACACCGGCACGCCCAGAGCCAGCAGTCCCGCCCCGATGGCCGCATTGAGCGGATCGGCCAGCACCGAGCTCACCACCACGAGCGCCGCGGCCGCGACGAAGACCGCGGGTGTCCAGGGGTATCCCGGCACCCGGAAGGCTCCTGCCTCCCGCGACGGGTCCCTGGCTCGGTAGATGTAGAGCCCCGCGACCGTCAGCCCGAAGAAGATCCAGTCCCCGAAGGCGACGTAGTCCACCAGTTGGGCGAAGGTGCCGGTGAGGGTGAGCACGCCGGCCCACCCCGCCAGGAGCACGAGCGCGGCCCCGGGGGTGCGATACACCGGATGCAGCTCCGCGAGGCGGGAGAAGAAGAGTCCGTCGGCGGCCATCGCCTGGAACACGCGGGGCGTCACCAGGATGACGAGGTTCAGGAATCCGAAGCTCGAGATCGCGATGCCGGCGGCGATGACGGTCCCGCCGACGGGGCCGAGCACCGCGCGCATCGTGTCGGCGGCCGGCGCCGTGCTGCTCGCGAGTCCCTGCGCACCCAGCACTCGCAAATAGGCGAGGTTGGCCAGGAGATAGACGGCCACCACCACCAGCACGCCGATCAGGAGAGCGCGGGGCAGGTTGCGCTCCGGCTCGACCAGCTCTTCGGCGATGAAGTTGGTCTGCTGCCAGCCGCCGTAGGTGAAGAGGATCGGGACCAGGGCGGCGCCGAAGGCCAACACCGGGTTGGTGGTGTCCGGCCGCGCCTCCGCCCCCGCCGTGGCCGACCCCGGCAGCACCGCCGCGAGCCCGGCCACGATGAGGGCGGCGAGGGCGCCGAGCTTGAGGACCGTGAAGACGTTCTGGGTGATGGCCCCGAGCCGCACCCCGCGATAGTTGATCCCGGTGAGCAGCACGATCGCGCCCAGCGCGAGCGGCACGGTGAACCGGGCGGGCATGCCGGTGAGCGCGAGCGCGTAGTCCGCGAAGGTCACCGCGACCGCCGCGATCGCGCCCGAGGCGATCACCAGCAGCAGCGCCCAGCCGTAGAGGAACGCGGGGAGCGGCCCCCAGGTCTCCCGGAGGTACACGTAGCCGCCGCCCGCCTTCGGGCGGCGCTGCCCCAGCTCGCCGAAGCAGAGCGCGCCGATGAGCGCGACGACCCCGCCTACGACCCAGGCCGCCAGCATCAGGCCGGGCGACTCCAGCCGGCCGGCCACCGCCGCGGGCGTTCGGAAGATGCCCCCGCCGATGATGCCGCCGATCACCGCCATGGAGCCGGAGAACAGGCCGAGTCGGCGGGCGTAGGTGGTGACGTCCCGGGAACCCTTCCGCGGAGCCATCGGTTACCCGACCATGTCATCCATCGAGCTGGGCCTCAATACCTTCGGCGATGTTACGGTGGACGCGGATGGCCGTCCCAAGTCTCATGGCCGAGTCCTGCGGGACGTCATCGCCGAGGCGGAGCTGGCCGACCGGGTCGGCGTGGACGCCTTCGACGTAGGCGAGCACCATCGGCCCGACTTCGCCATCAGCGCCCCGGAGGTCGTGCTCGCCGCGGTCGCCGGCCGCACCGAGCGCATCCGCCTCGGCACCGCCGTCACGATACTCAGCACCGACGACCCCGTCCGCGTCTACCAGCGCTTCGCCACCCTCGACGCCGTATCCGGTGGCCGCGCCGAGGTGATCCTCGGCCGCGGCTCGTTCACCGAATCGTTCCCGCTCTTCGGCTACTCGCTCGACGACTACGATGATCTGTTCGAGCAGAAGCTCGCCATCTTCGCGGCTCTCCGGGAGGCCGATCGCACGGGCGAGCCGGTTCACTGGAAGGGCACGGTGCGCTCGCCGCTCGAGGGCGTGCGTGTCTACCCGCAGGTCGAGCGGCCGCCGCTCACCACGTGGATCGGGGTGGGCGGCAGTCCCGAATCGGTGGTGCGCGCGGCACGCTACCGCCTGCCGCTGACGCTCGCCATCATCGGCGGCGACCCTCGACGCTTCGCGCCCTACGTGGAGCTCTACCACCGCGCGCTCGCCCAGCTCGGCTCGCCGCCGCTGCCGCTCGGCGTGCACTCGCCGGGCCACATCGCGGCGACAGATGCGCAGGCCCGCGAGGAGCTGTGGGAGCCCTATCGGGTGATGCGCGACCGGATCGGCGCCGAGCGCGGCTGGCCGCCGATGGGCAGGGCCGAGTTCGAGCGCGAGATCGAGGCGGGCTCCCTCTACGTCGGTGCGCCGGAGACGGTCGCCCGGAAAATCGCGGCGACGGTGCGCGCGCTCGGCGCGTCGCGCTTCGATCTCAAGTACAGCGCCGGGACACTGCGGCACGAGCTGATGCTCCGAAGCATCGAGCTGTACGGACGCGAGGTCATCCCGCGGGTGCGTGAGTTGCTCGCCGAGAGACCGGCCGTGCCGGCCGGGCACGCCGGAGAGAAAGAGCTTCGATCGTTCGGGTGAAGGTAGGCTAGACTCGGCTGGGCGCGGAGCTCCAGGCCCCGAGCCCAGCCGGTTGCGTTGTGGACTACTCTCAATTCTCGCCTGGGTTGTCGGTCTCGTCGATGTTGTCGGTCTCCTTGACGGTATCCACGTCGATGCTCGTGTCCGCAGTTATGATGGTCGTGTCCTTGATGGTCTCGGACTCGATCAACGTGTCCGCGCCCGCACGGTCGTTGTCCACCGCCCCGGTGTCGCGATCCGCCTGCCTGCATCCTACCGACAGCGCACCGAGCGCCAGGAATACCGCGAGCTGCTTCAGCATATCGCCTCCTCCGTCGCCATGACCCGTATTGCCGCGTGATGCCGCCATATTGGCATACACGGGCGAAGTGCGCGGTGACTGGTCTCACACCGCGGCCGGACCTTCAGCGCGCGTCATCGACAAGGAATGCAGAGTCGCTCCATGGTGACCAACATGCGGATCGGCATTGACCTCGGCGGCACCAAGATCGAAGCCATCGCCCTGGCCGGTCACTCGGTCGTCGCTCCGCGCCGCCGCATCCCCACGCCTCGTGACTACACGGGCACCGTCGAGACCATCGCTCGCCTCGTCGCCGAAGTCGAGTCCGAAACCGCCCGCACCGGCACGGTCGGCATCGGCATCCCCGGCGTCGTCACCCACGCCAGCGGCCTGGTCAAGAACGCCAACTCCACGTGGCTCAACGGGCGCCCCTTGCAGGCCGATCTCGAAGTCCGCCTCTGCCGCCCGGTCCGCGTCGCCAATGACGCCAACTGCTTCACCCTCTCGGAGGCGATCGACGGCGCCGGCCGCGGCCACGAGACGGTGTTCGGCGTGATCCTCGGCACCGGTGTCGGCGGGGGCATCGCGATCGGACGGCGCATCCACGATGGTCCGAACCAGATCGCGGGCGAGTGGGGCCATAATCCGCTTCCGTGGATGACCGACGAGGAGCGCGCGATCGCGCCGGAGTGTTACTGCGGGAAGTCCGGCTGCATCGAGACCTTCCTGTCCGGCCCCGGCTTCGAGCGCGACCACGCGCTCTCCGGTACGCGCCGCTCGAGCCAGGACATCGTCCGCGCCGCCGCGGCCGGCGACCCACACGCGATCCAGACGCTCAGGCGCTACGAGGACCGACTGGCGCGCGGCCTCGCCGCCGTCATCAACCTGCTCGACCCTGATACGATCGTGCTCGGCGGTGGGATGTCCAACCTGCCCGACCTCCCTGCGGCGGTCTCCGCGGTGCTGCCACGCTACGTCTTCTCCGACACCGTGCTCACCAGGGTCGTGCTCAACCTGCACGGCGACTCGAGCGGTGTGCGCGGAGCGGCCTGGTTGTGGCCGGGATGAGGCGCGCTACCCCGGACGCGCGGCGGGAGAACACGGGACTCTTCGAAAAGACCAAGGGGGCCGGGATCGCTCCCATGCCCCCTTGGCCGGCCGCTTCCGGCCGAGTGTCGCATCACGGCCGGCGCAATCACAATGTCTCGCGCGGTCTCACGGCGTGTCGTGATCGAAGTCACCCGCTCGAGTTGCAGCGTGAATCCGTGCGGTAATGCGGCTCGCACGCTAGTTCCTGGCTGCAACCGCCGCGAGCGCCTCGCCGAGCTGTGGGATCCGGTACACCGTCAGTCAAAGGCGGTGTTGCAGCTCGCCCATCAGCTTGATCACCGCCCGCTCCTTCGCTTTCGCCTCCACGTCCACCGTCATCCGCCGCCCGATCCACGCGTCGGGAAAGTCCTCCGGATCGATGTAGTCGGCGTGCGGGCGCGGGTTGGCGGCGCCCCAGCCCTCCCGCGGCGAGGAGATGTGGGTCCACGGCTCGCGCTCGCCCCAGGTGGCCGCCGCGAGCTGGGTCGCCTCCTCCACCGGGAGACCGTCGCCGTGGCAGCGGTGATGGTGCGCGTCGTACACCAGCGGCACTCCCGCCCGCCGGCAGAGGGGCAGGAGATCCGTAGGTGCGAAGCGGTGGTCGTCGTTCTCCAGCGCCACGCGCGGTCTCGCCCGCTCGCTCAGCAGATCCAGCCCGCGCGCCAGCCGCTCCACGGCGGCCGTCGTGCCTCCGGCCGAGCTGCCGCCGTGGAACACCACCGTGTCGGCTCCGACCATCTCCGCGACGGCCGCCTGGAACTCCAGCTCGTCCGCCGACGAGCGCACCACCTCGGGCCGCTCGGAGTTGAGCACCACGAACTGGTCGGGGTGGAAGCTCAGGCGGATGTCGCGCTCTCGCGCGAGCCGGCCCGCATGCTCGAAGGCGGCCCTGATCTCACCCCGCTCGTCCAGCGCGTCCAGGACGTACCCGCTGACGGGATGCGTGCCCAGGGGCAGGATCTGACTGTTGATGCGGAACGCGCCGATGCCGAGCTCGGCGCATCGCTCTACCGCGGCGGCGAGCGCGGCCGCGTTGTCGGCGGCAATCGTCGCGAGGTAGGTCCGCCGCTCGGCCGGGGACAGGCCGGACACGTAACGGTGCGTCGCGGTGCGAAAGCGGATCGGCGAGTCGAGGAACTGACAGCAGAGTCCGAAGCGGAGAGCGGAGGAAGTGATGGACGCCTCGTCGTGGTCGCTACAGGATCCGCACGATCCAGTCGCCCAGCACATAGCCGACGACCGCCACGCCGAGCCCGACGAGGAACATGTCCATCCCGCTCCGGAGCACGCCGCGGCCGGTGAAGGCGCTGCGCGCCGCGCCGACCGCGAAGTGGGAGATCATCGCGAGCGCGAACGAGGTCCAGATGGCCCAGGGCCTGGTGCTCACCAGCAGCGGCGCGACGGGAATGATCGCGCCCAGCGCCGTCGCGGTACCCGTTACCCAGGCTTCCCGCATCGGCGTGCTGCTCGCCTCCCCGATCCGGAGCTCTTCGCGCACCTTCTCGTCCAGCGCGCGGTCGGGATCGCTCATGACCTGGGTGGCGAGCGTGTCCGCCTGCGCCTCCGGGATGCCCTTGGCCTGGTAGAGCAGGCTCAGCTCCTCCCGCTCGAGATCCGGCATGAGGCGGATCTCCTCCCGCTCCATCGCGATCTCGTGCTCGAAGACCTCCCGCTCGCTCTTGGCCGCGAGATAGCCGGAGGCCCCCATCGACAGCGCGTCCGCCACCGTCCCTGCGAGTCCCGCCACGACGACGGTGTGGCTCGCGATCTCCATGCTCCCCTGGGCCCCGATCATCCCCGCCACCAGGCCGAAGTTGGCGGTGAGCCCGTCGTTGAAGCCGTAGACCACGTTTCGGAGGAACCCGCCGGCGCCGGTTCGGTGCCACGGCTCGCCCTCCTTCCCGCTGAGGCGGGACAGGGTCTGGGCGTGCTCCTTGGACTCCTGCGCCAGGCGCAGGGCGGTTGGGCCGACGGCACCATCGCGCCCGGAGTCGTAGAGCTGGAGGTAGCCCTTCACCTCGCGCCCCTCTTCGGCCAGGAGCATCGGCAGCAGCACCGAGCCTCCGACCCGCCGGGCCACCCAGGCCCGCAACCGGGCCGACCGGCTGGGGCCGGGCACCGGTACCCGGTGCCCCTGCTCGCCCAGCAGCTCCCGCCACATCGCCACGTGCCGGTCCTCGACATTGGCCAGCTTCCGGTACAGCTCCGCCCGCGCAGGATCGGCCTCCGACCGAGCCAGCTCGCGGTACAGAAAGGCGGCGTCGGCCTCGTCCGATAGGTGGTGGAGCCACTCGGCCGGAGGGGTGCCAGATGGGGTCGCAGACACACCGGTAAGCTAGTCGATCAACTACCGCCGTTCCGCCGGGAAGGGAGTGGCAGCGGTGGGTACCGCCGGGGTGGGCGAAGTGGCAGGGCGGGGTACCGCCTGGCAGGGGACCCGGGGGGTGGGCGGGCGCCGAGCTGCAACGATCTCCCTGTCGTGCGCATCTTTAGGCAACCATGACCCGGACCCTCTCCATGGAATCCTTCCTCCTCGCCAACGCCGACTCCGTGGTCGCCCGGGCCCGGCAGGGGGACGAGGCCGCTCTGGAGGCGCTCTACCGGGCCTTCGAAGTTCCCGTCTACAACCTCGCCCGCCGGATCTGCCGAACCACCGAAGACGCCGAGGACGTGCTCCAGGAGACCTTCTTCGAGGTCTGCCGGAGCATCCGGGGCTATCGGGAGGAGGGAAGTCTCTGGGGCTGGATCCGCACTATCGCCGCGAGCAAGGCGCTCATGCGGCTTCGGAGGAACAAGTACCGGGACACGGACGAGCTGCACGAGGAGGTCGTGGGCCGCCGGAAGGAGGACACCCACCTCCGGATGGATCTCGAGGCGGCGCTGGAGCGGCTGCCGGAGGTGTCCCGGGCCGTGGTCTGGCTGCACGACGTCGAGGGCTACACCCACGACGAGATCGCGGGAATGATGGGAAAGACGCCGAGCTTCTCGAAGTCGCAGCTTGCCAGGGCGCACGCACGGCTCCGGCGGTGGCTCGGCGAGGAGGTGATCGCGTGAGCCATCTCTCGATCGAGACCCTGGTGGCCCTCCGCGATCCCGGTACCGAGCCGGGGACGGCCGCCGCGCGGGAGCACCTGGAGACCTGCACCGCCTGCAGTGCCGAGTACGAGCGGCTGCATCAACGGGTCGCCAGGCTCAAGGCGCTGCCGGCCCTGCGGCCCTCGCGCGAGCGGTGGCCGGCCGTCCTGGGCCAGGTCCGCGCCGAGAGCCGGCGCCGCCGGGCGCGGCTGGCGGGGCTGGGGAGTCTCGCGGCGGCGGCTTCGGTCGCCCTGGCGGTCGGAGTGGCCCAGCTCGGGCCGGGCGGGCCGCGTGGCTCCGAGGCCGGTCTCACGCCGGCGGAGATCGAGCAGGCGATGGTGCGATCCCAGGTGCTGGAATCCGCGCTCGATCGGATCGATCCCGAGAGCCGGGTGATGGATGGACGCACCGCGGGGATCGCGCAGGAGCTCGAGGACCGGATCGCACGGGTGGATCGGGAGCTCGAGATGGCCGAGCTGATGGAGCGGCAGGCGCGGGACGCCGAGCTCCTCAAGCTCTGGCGCGAGCGGGTGGGTCTGCTCGACGCCCTGGTGGACGTGCACGTGACCCGCGCCAGCAACGTAGGGCTGTAGCCCGGAGGTTCTCCCCATGCGACGTCCAGCGATCATCGGCGCGCTTCTCGTGGCCGCCGGCCTCTCTTCTCCTGCCGCCTCGGCGGCCGCGCAGGACCCCGATGTCATCCACCTCGAGCGTCCCGACCGGCTGATGCGGATCGTGCTCGACCGCCGCGCCAGGCTGGGGATCAAGGTGAACCTGCGGGCCCGGGAGACCGACTCGATCGGGGCCTACGTGGATGCGGTGACCCCGGGCGGTCCCGCCGACCAGGCCGGCATCCGATCGGGCGACATCATCACGCGGCTGGACGGCAAATCGGTGCTCGCGGGTGGCGCCGCGGAGGGCACCGGTCGCGAGGACGTCGAGGGCGAGGGGCGCACCTCGCTTCCGGGTCTCCGGCTGATCGAGCTGGCCGCCCGGCTGGAGCCCAACGACACCGTCCCCGTGGACTATCGCCGTGGCAAGGAGCGGCGCACGGCCTCGGTGGTCACCGCCGACGAGCCCGACCTCGCGGAGCGGTTCCGCTTCGACTACCGGGGCCCCGAGGGGATGGCCCGGGCCGTCGTTCCCGCCCGTGACTTCCTGGAGCGGTTCGAGATGGCCGGCCCCCACTGGCAGTTCTTCAGCGGGTCGCCCCTGGGACGGCTGGAGCTGGCACCGCTCAACCCCGACCTCGGCCGCTACTTCGGCACCGACGACGGGGTCCTCGTGATCAGCGCGCCGGAGGATTCCGCCCTGGGGCTCCGCGGTGGGGACGTGGTGCAGCGGGTGGACGGCCGGCAGCCCTCCAGCCCCTCCCACCTGCTCCGCATCTTGCGGAGCTACGAGGCCGGCGAAACCTTCAGGATGGACATCGTGCGTGACCGCAAGAAGGAGACGGTGACCGCCCGCATCGGCGAGCGCGCTTCCTGACCCCCGGCCCCTCCTGTGCGCCCGCTCACAGATGTCCGTGGCGGAAGTCTGGTATATCTTCGGCCCACCTTGGAGGGAACTATGGGAATCCTGTGGACCCTGATCATCGGGTTGGTCGTCGGTGCAATTGCCAAACTGTTGATGCCCGGCAAGGATCCAGGCGGGTTCATCATCACCATGCTGATCGGTGTGGCGGGCGCGCTGCTGGCCGGGTTCATCGGCCGGGCCCTTGGCTGGTACGCCAACCCTGGCGAAGGTCCTGGGATCATCGCGTCGATCATCGGTGCGATGCTCCTGCTGCTGATCTACCGGTTGATTGTGGGACGGCGGCGCACGACGGTGCCGTAACGCGGTAAGACGAGAGACGGGAAAAGGGAGAAGGGGGCCGCCGGGCCAGCCCCCTTCTCCTCTTTCCTTTTCGGCTCTCGCGCAGCGACTCTCGGCTCAAGCCGGGGCCCGTCCCGCGGAATGCTCCAGCCCTCCTCAGACCGCCAGCCTGCTCCTCCCGTCCCGCCCCGGGTGAACCCTGGTGGCCAGGTCCGCGAACATCGGCAGGTCCAGACTCTGCGCGCCGTCGCTCATCGCGTTCGCGGGATCGGGGTGTACCTCCACCAGCAGGCCGCACGCGCCGGCGGCGAGCGATCCCATCGCGAGCGGCACCACGAGTGAGCGGATGCCGGCTGCGTGGCTCGGGTCCACGATGACCGGCAGGTGCGTCCGCTCCCGCACCATCACCACCGCGTTGAGATCCAGGGTGTGCCGGGTGGCCCGCTCGAAGGTCCGGATGCCTCGCTCGCAGAGCACGACGTTGGGATTCCCCTCCGCCAGGATGTACTCCGCCGCCATCAGCCACTCCTCCACGGTGGCCCCCGCGCCACGCTTCAGCAGGATCGGCTTCCCGCTCCGGCTCGCGGCACGAAGCAGGGTGAAATTCTGCATGTTGCGGGCGCCGATCTGGAGCATGTCGGCGAAGTGTCCCACGACCGCCACCTCTTCCCAGCTCAGCACCTCGGTGACGATAGGCAGGCCGGTGCGCTCCCGCGCGTCGGCCATGTACCGCAGTCCCTTTACCCCGAGGCCCTGGAAGTCGTATGGCGAGGTGCGCGGCTTGTATGCGCCGCCGCGGAGCATGTCGCCCCCCAGCTTGGCGATCGCGTCGGCTGTCTCCAGGATCATCGTCTCGCTCTCCACCGAGCACGGCCCCGCGATCAGCACCGGCGCCTCTCCCCCGAAGACGAGGTGCCGAACCATGACCCGGCTTCCTTCAGGTACGCGCCGGCGGTCCACCAGCGGGATGTCCGGCTTCCGGGTGTGATGCGCCGGGGTGGGCGGCGGCGCGGAGAGCCGGGAGCCCTCCACCCACGCCTCGTAGCTCCCCAGGACCACGACCCGCACCGCCAGTGCCTCGACCTCCTCCAGCGCCTCCGCCAGGCGGGGATCGCTCGCGGAGCCGTCCACGTCCACGTAGAAGCGGTAGGTCCACGGCGCCGAACGCTCCGGCCGCGACTGCAGCGCCATGAGGTTCACGCCCCGAACGCCGAACGCCTGGAGCGTCAGCGCCAGCATGCCCGGCTTGTGGTCGATCAGCACGATGATGGACGTCTTGTAGCGGGTGGCTCCACCGCTGGCGGCGGGCAGCTCGACACCCTCCGAGCGGGTGAAGGTGAGAAAGCGGGTCTGGTTCGTCGGGTCATCTTCGATCCGCTCCGCCAGGGGCACCAGGCCGTGCGAGTCGGCGGCGTGCCGCGCCGCGACCGCCGCGAGAGCCGGATTGCCTTCCTGGGCCACGATCTCCGCGCTGCCCGCCGTGTCCCAGGCGCTCACCAGCTCCGCCTCCGGGAGATGCTCGCTCAGCCAAAGCCGGCACTGCCCCAGGGCGACGGGGTGGGAGAGGACCCGCTTGATGCCCTGGAGCGTGGCGCCGGGGACCGCCATCAGGGTGTGGTGGACCGGATAGAGAATCTCGTGCGTCAGCCGCAGCGCGCCGTCGCCGAAGGCCTCCTCGAGGAGATCGTAGGTCGTGGTGACCGACCCGATGAGGGAATTCTCGATCGGCAGGCAGCCCGCGTCGGCCCGGCCCTCGCGGACCGCGGCGACCACGTCCTTGGCCTCGCGGCAGGGCAGCGTCTCCAGGCCCGGCCACCGCCTGCGGGCGGCCGCCTCGCTGAAGGACCCATAGGTGCCCTGAATCGCAACGCGCATACGTATTCTCCGAGGATGGAAAACAAAAAGCCCCGCCGGCGAGTCCGGCGGGGCGTCGTGCGGTCCGGTCGGTGGTGCGCTACAGCACGCTACCGACACCGGACGGCGGGAGCGCCGCGCCGGCATTGGTAAAGTAGAAGAACCACGCGCTGTGAGTGCGGACCATGGCGAGAAGGTACCGGCCGGCGCTCGGCTTTGTCAAGCGGAGTATATCTTGGGGCGTGCCGACGATCATCCGGACGCTCCTTCTCGCTGTCACGGCCGTGGGCCTGTTCCCGGCGACCGGTCGGGCGCAAGGCTTGCCCTCCTACCGCCCCATCAATCCCGTCGCGGCGTCCCGCAGCGGCCTCGGCTTCGAGCCGTTTCGTGAGACCGTGCCTGGCCGCTGGCAGGCCGACGTGGGCATCGAGTACGCCAGCACCATCGAGTACAACATGCTCCCTGGGGGCTCGTTCTTCCTGGACTCGGAGCTGCTCAGACTTCGGGCGACCGCTTCGCGCGACCTCGGGCGACACACGTTCCTGCTCATGGAGGCGGAGCTGCTGGGCGCCTACGCCGGCGTTCTCGACGGGTTCCTCGACTGGTACCATGGCTTGCTCGGCATCGAGATCCCGGAGCGGGAGCGTCGTCCGACGAACGACTTCCTCTACGCGGCGGACCTGGGCGGAGGCGGACCGGTCCTCCGCCGGCCGGGTGATCTCTTCGTCGGTGACCTGCGGCTCGGCGCCGGCATCCGGCTGCATCCCCGGCTGCAGACCCTCGTCGCGCTGACCCTCCCCACGAACACGGGACCCGCGGGCTACGGCCGGGGGGCGATCTCCGTCGCGCTGCTCAACACGGTGCGCCTCCCGCTCACGCCGCGTCTCCTGTTCGAGGGGAGCTTGTCCGGAGGCTACACGCCTTCCAACGGCCCGCTGGCCGGAGTGCAGCGCGAGCTGTTCGTGGCCGGCAGCTCGGGCCTGCGCTGGCGATTCTGGGGGCAGCAGTCCCTCTACGGGAACCTGTTCCTCCACAGCCCCTACTATCGGGACGCCGGCGTGCCCGCGCTCGACCGGCGCGAGCTCTCCTTCGATTTCGGCTGGATTCTGGTCGGCAACGACGGGAGGGAGCTACGCGTCGGCATGGCGGAGGACCTCGAGCCGAGCGGTCCCGCGGTGGACCTCGTGTTCCGTGTGGGGATGGGGCTGTGAGACCCGCGGCCCGGCTACACGCCCGACTGGGTCTGAAAGAGGAACTGCTCCATGTTCTGGAGCAGGAACTCCTTGGCCTTGGGGTCGCGCAGGTTGAGCCCGTAATGGTTGATGAGCTGTTGCTGATACTTCGTCCACTCGGCCCAGCACACGGCGCAGATCTGCTCGAAGGCGCGCCGGCCGAGATCGGTCGGGAAGGGCTGAAAAGCCATGCCCTCTCTGGTCTGGCCGCACCGGCGGCAATGGATGGTCGCCATCGGGCGCAAGATAGGCGGCACCGGAAATGTGATCCAGTGTACGGGCCGCCCTGTCGTGAGGTACTACTATGGTGTACCTGCCGGGACGCTTACGGCGCGAGGCGGCGGAGCTGGACATCCGCCCGCCGGACCAGGCGGGCGCCGCTGGCCGTACCGAGCCCGGCTCCAATGCCAAAAACCATTGCAGTCGTAAGTGTTATGAGTGGAAGCACAGTGAGTGGCGAGATCGTCAGGGCGCCGGCGACCGCGGCCACGAAGGGCGCGAACCTGGATTGGACGGCGTCGACGAAGCGGAGTCTCCGGCTGACGAAGCGGCGGGCGAGAAGGTAGCCGATGAGGCCGGCGGCGAGCGTGACGTAGAACTCGTTCATGTGGTGCTCCGGCGAGGGTGGTACTATTGCGTTCCAGTACGGAACACCGGAGGGAAAGATTCAAGTTCAGTGGCGACCCTGTCCTTTAGCCCCAGGAATCCGAGGGAGGAGGCCAGCGATGCCTTTTCGACATCCGACGGTACAGATCCCGGACATCGGTCCGATGGATCACGCATGGGACTTGTTGGGGGAGTGGCAGGCGGAGTTCGAGTTGCCGGAATCGGAGTCGCCCGTCCACGGGAAGGTGACGTTCCGCTCCTGGGGCGACGCGGAGCTCCAACTCGATCCGGTCGAGGCGGCGATCGCCGGGATCCCGGCGAGCGTTCCGCTGGAGCGGGCCAGTGAGGTCCATCTGACCGATGCCGGTGGCGGCGCGCTGCAGTGGGTGCTCCACGCGCCTTCGACCAACTGGTCGCTCCAGGCCACCCTGTGGCCGGGGTCGCTGCACCTGTTCGTGCACGATCCGGAGGACGAGGAGGAGCACCTCTACCGAGCGCGAGCGACGCGGAACCGGGAGTATTACCTGAGGAAGTATCCGTAGGGGCGGACGGGCGGAACCGCCCCCGGCCGCACCGCCCGGCGGAACCGCCCCCCGGCCCCGCACCCCGCCGGCGGAATGGCGGAAGGGCGGTAGGTGAACGCGACCAGGTCGTGGTACCGAGGGAGTGAACACAAGGCGAGGGATCTTCTCCGCGGTGCTCGACACCGGTGAGAGGATCCCTCGCTCTGTTGCTGGGGCGTGGGCTAGCTTCGGCCCGCCGTTCCGCCGGGGGTGCGGGGCCGGGGGGCGGTTCCGGCCGGGCGGTGGAGCGGCCGGGGGCGGTTCCGCCCGTCCGCCCCTACGGATACTTCCTCAGGTAATACTCCCGGTTCCGCGTCGCTCGCGCTCGGT
>DATABZ010000083.1:0-8259 GCA_036259315.1 Gemmatimonadales bacterium
CAGGGTCATGCGCCGCGCCGCCTCGACCGCGATGAAGTCGCCCAACCCGGCCACGACGACCGTCTCCAGCTGCGGGTGACGCGCGCGCACGCGCCCCATCCCGTCGAGGACGCTTTCCAGCTGCGCCTCCGCCAGTGCACGCGCGATGGTGCCGACCGCCTCCTCGTCGAGCATCTCCGCGTCCGCGCAGACGGCCCGGGCCAACCGCTCCCCGGCGAACTCCCGCGTGGCCGGCCTGCCGTCCGGTGGTCTGACGCTGTAATCGCCGGTGTCGAGCGCGCCGAGCCACAGATACACGTCGCCCATGAGCGCGAACGACTCGGCGGCGAGGGGGCAGTGCCCGCCCCAGAGCGGCACCGTCCGCGCGACGGCCTCCACGGGCGTGCGCAGGGCCCCGGTGTAGACCAACTCACCAGAGAGGAGCCGCTCGGGATCCGTCCGGCCCACCGCCGACGGCTCTCCCTGCGCGATGGGAATGATGTCGGTGGAGGTGGTGCCGATGTCCACGAGCAGGCAGTCGGGAACGTGCCGGGCGACGAAGCGGGCGGTCGCCGCCCAGTTCGCCGCCGCCACCTCCAGCGGCCGCGACTTCGCCTCCGATGGGTCGAGAAAGCGTCCCTGGACGGTGTACACCTTCACGGTCTCCCCCGGAAAGGCCTCGCAGAGCGCGGCGAGCACGTAGTCCACCCCCTCGCGCTTCGTCCGAAAGGCCTGGGACAGCTCCGCGGTCATGGTGACCGCATGGGCCACGGGCCCCACGCCCAGCGCAAGAGCGAGTCGCCGTAGGGTGGGCACCAACGCCTCCGCGTCGCGCTCCATCTCCAGCGGTACGCAGCGCGCGCGCAGCGAGCCGTGGGCGCCTTCCTCCAGGTCCAGGCGGGCGGCCTTCGTGTTCACACCGCCGATGTCCCAGCCCAGGATCGCAGTGGTAGAATGGATCATGCAGCTCATTCCGGTGATCGATCTGGCCCGCGGCGTGGCCGTGCGGGCGCGTGCCGGTGACCGCGCGCGCTACGAGCCGCTCGAGTCGGTCCTGACGCCCGGCCGGCGGGGCGACGCCGTCGCCCTGGTCCAAGCCTACCGCGAAGCGATGGGAGCCCGCGAGTGCTATGTCGCCGACCTGGACGCCATCCAGGGAGGCGACCTCCAGCGCGGCCCGCTCGGCGAGCTGGTCGGGGCCGCCGCACCGTGCGGGCTGCTGGTGGACGCCGGCACCGCCGAAGCGGCGCCGGCGGTGGAAGTGCTGGCGCTCGGCGCACGCGCCGTCGTCGTGGGCCTGGAGACCCTGCGCCGCTTCGAGGATCTCGCCGGGATCGTCGCCGCCGCCGGACGCCACCGCGTGGTCTTCAGCCTCGACCTTCATCTCGGCCGGCCCATGCTGCTCACTGCGGCGGAGGATCACGGCCTCGCCGGGCTCCCCCCGGAGGAGCTGGCCGCCCGGGCGATCAACGCGGGCGTGCGGACGCTGCTGGTGCTGGATGTAGGGCGGGTCGGCACCGGTGGCGGGGTGGATCTCGAGCTGCTGCGTGCCCTGCGCCGGCGGTTCCCCCGCGTTCGGATCCTCACCGGCGGGGGCATTGCGGACGGGACGGATCTGGAGCGCGTGCGCGCCGTCGGGTGCGACGGTGTGCTGGTCGCGACGGCCCTGCACACGGGCCGGATCGGTCAGTCCAGCGCGAGTGCCTCGCGCCAGGTCGCCGACTGCCCGTAGTTCTCCTCCACCTCCACCTCCAGCAGGGCGAGGTGTCGGTAGCCGGCCGTCGTCAGCTCGTCGCGCACGCGGGTGCCGAGGTACTGCGCGAGCATCTCCGCGGTGCTGTTGGGAATCGGGAGGAGAACGCAGTCCGCGCGGGGAAAGACATAGGTCGGCTCGCCGAAGTAGTCGACCGCGATCCGCTGCCCCTCCTCACGGTAGGTGAGCTTCGGGTTCTCCTTCGGCAGGAGCACCTTGTGGTCGATTTCGTCGACCAGCCGGCGAGCGATCTGCTTGAGCACGCTGAAGTCGAGCACGAACAGGGTCTCGGGCTCCACCGTGCCCTCGACCGCCACGCCGACCCGATAGTTGTGGCCGTGGAGCGTCTCGCACTGATGACCGCGGAAGGTGATGAAGTGCGCCGAGGCGAACACCAGATAGTCCTTGCTCACCTGCACCCGGAAGCTGCTCGACACGGTGGTCCTCCCGTCAGCGGTCCCAGCCACCCTCAAGTATAACGACGAACAGCGCGGCACAGGTCAGGTCCGCGGTGGTGCCGGGGTTCCTCGTGTTCCGCGGGTCGCGAAGCTCCGCGTCGAAGGCGGCGAGCGCGGCGCGATCGAGGGCGCGGCCCGCGCGGCCCGCCGAGACGATCTCCCGCGCGCGGGCCGAGAGCCGCTCCGCCTCCGAGCGGCCCAGCTTCCGTGCGACGTGGGTGTCGGGAACCGCGGCCAGGAGCGCGAGGAAGCACTCGACGGTTGCCTCGGACCAGGCGAGCCCTCGCCGCCGTGCGTTCGCGAGCGCCGGGGCACCGACCTCGAACGTCACCGCGAAGCGGGTGGTGTACTCGCGCGCGATGGTGTCGCGGTCCGCCGCGAGCGCCATGGCGTCCCGCAGGGTCACGCTGGGCGCCGCGCGGACGTCCTGCGTGCCGGCCGCGCCCAGTCCGCCCGGCCGCGCGCCCCGGATCGCGGCGTATGCGTCGGCGGCGTCCTCGACGGTGGTCTCGTCCAGCACCGCACCGACGCGGCTCCGGAGATCCCCACCCTCGCGCCTCGCGGCCCGCGCCAGCGGCGCCAGGAGCAGCACGATGCCCAGGTTGGTGTTCGCGCGGGTCCATCGGGCGGTCGCCTCCACCGCCGCGCGGATGGTGGCGCCCAGCGGCCGGATGCCCGCCGCGGCGAGCGCGGGACCGATGGCCACGGCGCTCGCCAGGAAGTCCTCGTACCGCGTGTCGTGAAAATGGTGCTCGGGCGAGACGTTGCCCGGCTTCGGCGCGCTGACCTCCAGCAGGCAGGCGAGCTGCGCCGCGGCGGCGATCTCCTCTCCGGTCACGGCCCCCGCCGGGCGAGGTGGTCCACCAGCGCGACCGCGACGTCGATGCCGGTGGCCTCCTGCAGCCCCCGCCAACCTGGAATGCCGTTCACCTCCAGCACGTAGGTGGTGCCGTCCCGCGCCTGCAGCAGGTCCACGCCCGCGTACTCGGCCCCGACGGCCGCGGCCGCGCGGACGGCGAGCGCCGCCCACTCCTCGGACAAGCGGGCGGCCCGGGCCTGCCCTCCGCGAGCGATGTTGGTGCGCCACCCGTCCGCCCGGCGCTCGATGGCGCCGAGCACCCGCCCGCCGACGACGAAGGCGCGGTAGTCGCGCCCGTCGTGGTCCACGGTGCGCTGGAGGTAGTACACGCCGCGGATCGTCTCGACCGTGCGGAACACGCGGTAGGCCATTTCCTCGTCCGCCACCCGCACCATGCCCAGCCCCATCGAGCCGAACAGCGGCTTCACGATCACGTCGCCAAGGTCGCGGAACGCGGCCATCGCCTCCTCGGGGCTCTCGCAGACCACCGTATCGGGCGTGGGGATGCCGCACTGTTCCAGCAGGCAGGAGGTCCAGAACTTGTCCACGGTGCGCTCGATGGCCCGGGGCGAGTTCATCACCCTCACGCCGCGCTCCTCCAGGCGGTGGAGCGCGTCCACCCGGAAGATGATCTGCTCCAGCGAGCCGGACGGGATGATGCGGGCCAGCACCGCGTCGGCCCGGTCCAGATCGGCCCTGCCGCTCCTGAGGCCCGGGCGCCCTCCCACCGACGCGGTGAGCCCCTCGTAGGGCACGATCGTTCCGGTGTGCCCGCGCGCTTCCAGCGCGCGGGTCAGCTCCCGCGTATGCCAGCCCAGGCGGGAAGCGAGGACGACGACCTCCACCGGCTATCGGGTCTCGACGGCGATGAGCCCCTCGAGCCCGCCGGTGGCGAAGTTGGGGAGGTCGCCCGCGACTTTCTTGAAGCCCTCCGTCGCCATCCCTTTCTTCAGCGCGTCCATCGACGGGAAGTACAGCTCCGCCTGGCGGTACAGCGCGGGCGGGGAGCCGTCCAGGCTCGACACGAACCGGGTGAGCTCGGCCTTGGTGAAGCCGATGTCCGGCTGATGCTTGGCGACGAGAGGGACGTGGACCTCGGCGTAGTACTTCTCGAACGCCACCGTGTCGTCCGGCTGCTTGTAGAGGACGGTGACGATCGCCATCGGCTCGCCCTGTGATGCGTCGGTAGCCTCGCTGGTCTCGGTGGCGACCATCCCGGTGAAGCCCCCAGCGGCGAAGTTGGCCAGATCGTCACCCACCTTCTTGAATCCCGGCGTGGCCATGCCCTTTCGCGCGGCGTCCATGGACGGGAAGTACAGCTCCGCTTGCCGGTAGTACGTCGGCTTCTTGCCGTCGAGGGTGCCGGTGAACTTCGTCAGGTCGGCCCGGGTGAAGCCGATCTCCTGCTGGTTCGCCGACACGATCGGCAGGTGCACGTCGCGATAGTACTTCTCGAAGGCGGCGGTGTCCTTGGGCGTGTTGTAGATGACGGTCACGATGGCGGCGGGGCCCGCCGGGGCGGCGGGCTCCGCGGCGGGCGCCGCATCGGCGGGCGCGTCCGCCGGCCGATCCGATGTGCCGCAGGCAGTTACGAGCGCGAGGGAACCGACCAGCCGCCAACTCGGAAGACACCGCATGGATGCACTCCTGTGGGTTGTGGGTGACTACGACCTGGGTTGGAGGCTCGCCTCGAGGATTTCGGCGTTGAGGTGCCCCGCGTGGAAGGTGCGCCCCGTCTCGGTGCTGGTCAGCCACACCTCGGCGGGGCTGAAGAGCAGAGGATCGATCTTGTAGAAGTCGCCCTCGTAGCGCTGGAAGATTTCGTAGAACGGCGTCCCGTAGTCGCGCGATGCCGAAGCCGGCAGCTTGGGGGCCAGCTCGGCCAGCTCGTCGTCACCGGCGCGCACGGTGTAGCGGGCCTGTCCCCCGTAGAGAATGCAGTCGTTGGTGCGGCCGATGGCGCGAAGATCGTTCTTGGCCACCGGCGCGATCGGTGCCACACCGTAGCCGCTCACCACCCGGCGCACGTCGAAACCGACCGTCTCCATCTTGTGGAGACCGGTCTCGAGGATCCGCGACGAGATCTGGACACCCCCCGCCAGACTGGCCGTCGGCGCGATGACGAACGTGAGCTGCGCCGGCTGCAGCTTCGCCTTCTGCGCCACCCAGGCCGCCACCTCGTCGTCGGGCGGAGTGCGGCCCTCGAGCACCAGCACGCCCGTGGTCGCTGTCTCCCGGTAGCCCAGGTTCTCGAACAACTCCTTCTCCACCCGCGCGTGCGCGCGGAGCGGGCCCGAGCCCATCGCGAAGAACTTGTCCACCGATATCGCCCAGCCGGCGTACTGCGAGGCCATGCAGGCGACCGCCGGGTGGTCGGTCGTGACCAGCACGGCGGGCCACGACTGCTCCCCGATCCGCGCCGTGGTGTACGAGACGTCGCCCAGCCCGCCCATGCAGATCTCCGCGAGCGCGAGGCCGGCGCCGTAGCCGCCTTCGGCCTCGATACCCGCATCCAGGATCCGGGCGCCGCCGGCAAGGGTCCGGCTCCGCACTCGGAGCAGCCCGGCTTCCTCCACCATCGCGTCAGCCAGCTCCGCGGCACGCTGATTCATGCCGAGGTCGGTCATTCCGCTGTCCATGCCAGGATCTCTCCCCTTCCGATATCGGCGAGGTCGCCGCTGTAGCGGCGATAGAAGCCGGTGATTTGCCGATCACTCACCGCGAGTCCATAGCGCGCGCGGAGTCGCAGCAGCGTGAGTCGGAGGTGGTCCGGCTGATAGGTGCAGGCGTAGCGATAGGTCGGGGGGATATCGATCGCCTCCATGGCGACGACCGACCCCCGCTTGGAGCCGAGCCCGGGCGACCGGCCCGCGTTCCCGAAGACCATCACGGTGCCGGCGATCATGCCGAGCCCCGCGCGTCCCGCGATCGCGCCTCCGACGACCAGGAGACCGCGGCGCATGCGGGTGCCCGGCTCCACGCCGGCGGCGCCGCGCACCAGCAGCTCCCCGCCGGTCATGCCCTTGCGCGCATCCGGCTCCGCGCCCCCGGTGCGGTCTCCCGCGTCACCCCGCACGTCGAGCACGCCCCCCGACATCCCGATCCCCGCCTCATGGCCGACGCTGCTTTCCACCACCACGACGCCCTCGGAGAGCCCCGCGGCCAGGCGATCGACCGTGCGCAGATCGCCCTCGAAGCGGATCAGCCCGGCGGGCGTACCGGTCACCTCGAAGTGATCGCCGAGCGGGGCCGGCGTCTCGCCGTCGAGGACGACGGTCCGGCGCGCGAGGGCCGCCGGCGCCAGGCCGCCCCAGGTCCCGGCGAGCACCTCGCCGAGGTCGGCCCGGCCGCGGAGCGGCGCGCGCAGGCTGGCGACGATCCCGTCACTCACGGCTCGGCTCCACCCATGATCCTGCGCAGGTGAAAGTGGTGCGGACCCAGCTTGCCGCCGTAGTTGCCGGCGGTGATGGCGACCATGCCCTCACGGCAGGCGGCATCGATCCCCACGCGCATCGCGCGGGCGATGGCCTCCGCGTCGGTGCCGTTGATCACGATCTCCAGCACGCTGTTCACCCCGTCCGGCAGCTGGGTGGCGGTGACGGCGCGCAGGGTGGGACAGAAGGCGTCGTTGGTGGAGGCGATCATGCTCTTGATCCGGCGCGAGCCGACCTTGCTGCCGCTCCGTACCACGCCGCCGGGAAAGGGCAGGATGACGCCGGGCATGCCCGCCATCGCGTCCACGGCGGCCTCCGCCGCCTCCAGCGCGGCGTCGGCGCTCCGCGCGAGCATCAGGAAGTTGCCGCCGCCCACGCCCTTCACCATGCCGAACTTCTCCTGCACCAGGAACTCCCCCTCCATCACCGGGATGCGCCAGAAGCGCTCGCCGCCGATCACCTTGCTCACCTGGAAGCCGTCGCCGAAGAAGCGGAGCGCCGAGCCTACGCCTACGCGGTCGGGTGCGTCGGGCAGGCCGTCGAAGCACGCCGTCGTGGGGCAGGTGAGCACCGTCTGGCCCACCCGCTCGATGAGCCGCTTGGGCAGGTCGTCCTTGCTCATGGTCATGAACAGGATGCTGAACCCGGGGCGGCCGTCCGGGGTCTGGTCGGCGGACAGCTCACGCTCGATGGCCGCCTCGCACTTGCAGCCGATCACCGAGGTGGCGAAGCCGGTCAGCTTGAGCGCCGCCTCGCGCGCCCACCGGGCGGTGCGCCCGGTGATCAGGAGCCGGGCCACCCGCATGGTGAAGGCCTCGGCGAAGGTGTCCTCAATGAACACGCCGCGGATGTTCACGGACGCTTACCCGCATCGAGGGGCGCACCCGGCAGGTCGCGCACCGGGTAATTGTCGAAGGAGACCGTCGAGTAGGCGTCGAAGTGCTTCCGAAGATCGCGCACGATCGCATCGTCGTAGCCGGGTGCCAGCCGAAGCCGCCGTCCCGGCGGCGCGCGGCGGACGTAGCCCTCCTCGACCACGAGCGTTCCGCCCTTCAGCACGTACCGCGGGGTGGAGAACATGGTGGCGATGTCGGGGTCGCGGGAGTAGATCGTGACGTCGGCATCGGCTCCCACGCCCAGGTGCCCCTTGGCGGCGAGTCCGAGCAGGCGGGCGGGTGCGGCCCGGGTGACGATCGCGATCTCGTTCAGCGTGTACTCGCGAGCGAGGCCGTCCGCCAGCGCGCTCCCCGCCAGGAATCGGGGGTTCAGCCGCTTGAGGGCGTCGTCGCGCACCGTGCGACTCATGAGGAGCTGGATCAGGGCCGGGTACGACAGGAAGGACCCGCCGTTCGGGTGGTCGGTCGAGAGCACCACACGCCACGGGTCCCGGCTCAGGAGGAACAGCTCGAGCCCCACGACCCACTGGAGGGCCGAGACCGCGGACTTTTCCTTGTAGGTCAGCGGCACGATGCCGCAGCCGGTCTCCAGCTCGATGTCGATGTTGGTCCACCGCCGGCCGCTCGTGGTGTGCAGCAGGTATTCGACCGGCGCGTCCGCGGTGATGGTCATCGCGGGCCCGAACATCACCTGGCCGACGTCCACGCTCACCTCGGGATGGGCGTTCACGTACTCCATCACCGACGCGGCAGCGGACGCCCAGCCCTTGCCCGGCTCCCCGCCGTAGCAGTGGAACTGGAGGTGGGTGAAGTGCGCGCGCCGGCCGGCGAGCGTCTGCATGCTCGCGAGCGTGGTCGCCGCGTTGCCGGCCACGCCCAG
>DATABZ010000084.1:0-14790 GCA_036259315.1 Gemmatimonadales bacterium
TCCCCGTGATGTAGGCCTCGGTCTGCTCGTTGCGGGGCGCGGTGAAGATCTGCCGGGTCGGTCCGGTTTCGACCATCGTCCCGAGATAGAAGAACGTGGTGGTGTCGGACACGCGCGCCGCCTGCTGCAGGTTGTGGGTGACGATGATGATCGTGAAGGACCGCTTGAGCTCGAACAGCAGCTCCTCGATGCGCTGCGTGCCCTGCGGGTCGAGGGATGCGGTCGGCTCGTCGAGGAGGATGACGTCCGGCGACGGTGCCACGGTCCGGGCGATGCAGAGCCGCTGCTGCTGCCCGCCGGAGAGAGCCAGCGCGCTCGACCGCAGGCGATCCTTCACCTCGTCCCAGAGGGCGGCCTGCCGCAGGGAGCGCTCCACGACCGCATCCAACTCCTGCCTCGGCAGCCGCCGGTGCACCTTGAGTCCGGCGGCGACGTTGTCGTAGATCGACATGGTGGGAAACGGCGTGGGACGCTGGAACACCATTCCGATGCGGCGGCGGAGCTGCATGGCGTTCACCCGGGGAGCGTAGATGTCCGCTCCGTCCAGGAGCACCCGTCCCGTGATCCAGCCCCCCTCCACCAGCTCGTGCATCCGGTTCAGGGTCCTGAGGAAGGTGGATTTCCCGCAGCCCGACGGTCCGATCAGCGCGTGAACCCGGTGCGCCGGGAAGCGGAGCGAGACGCTCTTCACGGCGGTGAACTTGCCGTACATGGCGGTGAGCTTGTCGGTCTCGACCCGCACCGGGGTCGGCGCGGGCGCGGTGATCGGAGCCGGGGCCGCGCGCAGGGTGGCGTCAGCCATGGGGCATGGACCTCCGGCCGATCGCGATCCGGGCGCCAAGGCTGAGCACGAAGACCACCAGGATCAGGACGAGCGCGGCGGCCCAGGCGTAGCGGTGCCACTCGTCGTACGGCCCGGTGGCGTAGGTGAACACGGTGAGCGGCAGGGCGGCCATGGGCTGATTCAGGTCGTAGCTCATGTACTGGCTGCCGAGCGCGGTGAAGAGGAGCGGGGCCGTCTCGCCGGCGATGCGCGCCACGGCGAGCAGGCTCCCGGTCACGATGCCGGGCAGCGTGGTGCGCACGACGACCGCGAGGCTGGTCCGCCAGCGCGGGTAGCCGAGCGCCAGCGCCGCCTCCCGGAGGGAGTTGGGCACCAGCTTGATCATCTCCTCCGTGGTCCGCAGCACCATGGGGATCATGAGCATCGCGAGGGCGGCGCTCCCAGCGAGGGCCGAGAAGTGCTGCTGGGTCGCGACGATCCAGGCCCAGGCGAACACGCCCACTACGATGGACGGCGTCCCGTTCATCACGTCGGCCACGAAGCGGGTGATCCAGGTGAGCCGGCTGCCGGGGTACTCCGCGCAGTAGATGCCCGCCGCGACGCCGATCGGGAGGCCGATCAGGCTCGCGGTCCCCACGATGATGAGGGTCCCCACGATGGCGTGGGCCACGCCACCGCCCATCTCCCCTGCGGGAGCCGGCGTCTCGGTGAAGAAGTCCACCGAGAGACTGCCCGCGCCCCTCACCACGAGGTCGAACAGGATGAAGAAGAGCGGGAGGAGCGCCACCACGACCGCCACCGCCATGAGGCCGACCATCGCGTCGCTCACCACCCGCCGCAGCGTTCGGCGTGTCACAGAGCCTTGCTCCCGATGCCCGATCCTCGAGCGACCCGCCAGATGAGGAGCCGCGCGCCGGCGTTCACCAGCACCGTCACGACGAAGAGCAGGAACGCGACGTAGGCGAGGGCGGAGAGGTGGAGATCGCCCACCGCCTCGGAGAACTCGTTGGCGATCGCGGCGGCCATGGTGTAGCCGGGCGCGAAGAGCGAGGCGGCGATCTCGTGGCGGTTGCCGATCACCATGGTCACGGCCATGGTCTCGCCGAGCGCGCGGCCCAGTCCGAGAATGACGGCACCGATGATGCCGGAGCGGGCGTAGGGCAGCACGGCCGTGATCACCGCCTCCCATCGCGTCGCGCCGAGCGCGAGAGCGGCCTCCCGCTGGGTGTTCGGCACCGCCAGCAGGACCTCGCGGGAGACCGACATGATGTACGGCATCACCATGATGGCCAGGATGATGCCCGCGGTGAGCATGGACGGTCCGTAGATCTGACCCTGAAAGAACGGCAGGAACCCGAGCGTGTCCCGCAGCAGCGGGAACACCGCGGCGCGGAGGATCGGAATGAGCACGAAAATTCCCCAGAGCCCGTACACCACGCTGGGGATGGCCGCGAGCAGTCCGATGAGGAACGCGACCGGCTGGCGGACGGCCCTCGGGGCGAACTCGCTGAGATAGATCGCGACGCCCAGCGAGAGCGGCACCGCGATCGCGAGGGCGATGAGCGAGGACAGCAGCGTCCCGAAGATGAGCGGAAACGCCCCGAACTCCTCGGCCACGGGATCCCACGAGCTGGCGGTGACGAACTCCAGCCCGAACCGCTCGATCGCGAGCCGCGATCCCGTCCAGAGCTCGTACACGAGCAGGCCGAGAAGCAGCGGGATCACGAGCGCCCCGAGGGTGAGCAGCCAGCGGAACAGCGTGTCGCCGTAGCTCGCGAGCTCGAGAGATGGCTGATCGGGCTCTTGCGGTGCCCGGACCGGCTCGGGTGCCAGAGTGGTGGTCATGAGGGGAGCTTACCCGCAGCCGCCGAGTAGACGGTCACGGGCTTGTAACGGAATGGTCACGCCACGGCGGCAGCGCGGCCGGGCGGACGCTCGACCCATCGCCGACAGTCAACGGGTTGCGGAGGCCGCTGGCGCCTTCCCTCCGATCCGCTGCTGCACCAGCTCGATGAGCGGCACCGGCAGCGGCGCATAGTGCAGGTCTGCTGCCATCCGCTGCGCCTCCGGCCGGAGCATCCAGCGGATGAACGCCTCGATCTGCGCGCCCTTGGCGCTGTCCCGCGGCTCGGGCCGGATCAGCAGCCAGGTGAACGATGATATCGGGTACGCGTCCGGTGCCTTCGCGTCGGTGATCGAGACTCTGAAGTCGGTGTCGGCCGGCAGCTCTTCCGTGGCGGCCGCACTCACGCTCTTGAGCGAAGGCCGGATGAACTCCCCCGCGGCGTTCTTGACGTCGGCATAGGGCAGATCGTTGGAGACGGCGTAGATCAGCTCGACGTATCCGATCGCCCCGTCGGACTGCTTGACCTGCTGGGTCACGCCCTCGTTGCCTTTTCCGCCAAGGCCGACCGGCCACTCGACCGACGTCGCGCTGCCCACCTTCTGCTTCCACTCGGGCGAGACCTTGGACAGGTAGTCGGTGAAGATGAACGAAGTGCCCGAGCCGTCGGAGCGGTGCACCACGATGATGTCCTTGGCGGGGAGTTGCGCGCCGGGGTTGAGCGCGGCGAGCCGGCTGTCGTCCCACCGGGTGATTCGGCCGAGAAAGACATCGGCCAGGGTCCGCCCGTCGAAGCGAAGCCGCGTGCTCCCGAGCTCCGGAAGGTTATAGGTGACCACCACCGCACCGAGCACCGTGGGCACGTGCAGCACGTTGCCGTTCACCGCGGCGATCTGCTCGTCGGTCATGGGACCGTCCGTCGCGCCGAAGTCCACCGTGCTCTCGGTGAACTGGCGGATGCCGCCTCCGGAGCCGATGGACTGATAGTTGATGCGAATGCCGGTCTCCCCGGCGTAGGCATCGAACCACTTGGTGTAGATCGGGTTGGGGAACGTGGCGCCGGCGCCGGTGAGCGCCGCCCCTCTTCCGGATCCCGATGCGGTCTCCACGCCGCCGTCACCGGCGGAGGGCCGGTCGCCGCCGCAGGCAGCAACAGCCAGGGCCGGGGTGGCGAGTATCGCGAATGTGAACGCTCTCAAGATGCTCATGGTCCTCTCAATGGTGTGCAGGCGCCCGAAGGCGTGCCGTCAGAAGCTCACCGCGAGCATGCTCCTGATCCCGCTCACGCTCTCGGCGGTCTCGGATTGGAAGCTCTGCCGCTCGTACGCGATCCGGAGCCAGGCCTTGCTCGATAGGTAGAGTCCAACGCCGGCGGTGAAGAGGGTGGCGCCATCATCGTCGATGTCGGCGTCGGGGTCCGCCAGGTCCAGCCGCGCGAACGGCTCCACCGCGTAGAGCAGGGCGGTCGGGCTGCTCGCCCTGATGTGATACGCGGCGACCCCCTGCACGCCGCGCATCCGCAGCTTCGCCGCCGATGCGTCATCACCCTGGAGGTATTCGACCAGCGCGAACAGACCTTCGTCGCCCGGCTTGCCGTACTGGGCGTCCACGCCCCAGGCGTGATTGGTGAAGCTCGAGTCGATGCCGCCGCCTTCCTCCACGATCCCGTCGTGCGCGAACCAGGAGGCGCCCACGTCGACGTCGCCGGTGAGCGCCGCCGTAGCCCGCGCGCCGAAGCTCTTCCGGTCGTTCACATCGTCCACGCTCTCGCCCTGACCGTTGTAGACACCGACCACTACCCTGACCGGCCGGTCCTTGCCGAGATCGTGCTCGAAGCGGAGGCTCGCGCCCACATCGTGGGAGAGGAAGCCGCCCGACTCGAACAGGTCGTTCGAGGCCGAGCCCGGGAGTCCGTCGCCGGCCCCCCGCTCGATCGACGGAAGGTTGTTGGAGGAAGTGAGCTCGTAGCGGCTGAAGGGCCGCTTCTCCTGTCCGGCTCGGAGAAAGACCGCCGACCCGCTCTCCGGCCTGTTCATTCGCACGTCGATGTACGCGTCCCTCAGGCGCAGTCCGCTGGCTCGGCCGCCCTCGAAGGAGGGCTGGATGCGAACCGAGACCCGCTCGGTGATGTCACCCTCGACCTCGAACCGGGCGCGTCGGGTGAAAATGTTGCTCTGGACGCCGACGTCCGCCGCATAGGGATCGTTGTTGAAGTAGTAGAACTGCTCCTGGAGCCGGCCGGAAATCTCGATGTCGGGGTAGTCGGCCGTTGGCGACTGAGCTTGTGCCCGAGCAGCCACTGTGACGAACAGCAGGCCGAGGGCCGGGATCCGACGGGCCAACGCACGCATGCGCGTCTTTTCCATTACTCGAAGTGCTCCTGGTCGGTCCACATGGACTCGAAAGCAGCCGGCATCCGGTCACGAAACTCACGCCGGTGTGTAACAGAACCGTAAAGTCGGCGGCGCAAAGGCCACGCGTGGTCCGTGACCCACCCGTTGCATTGCCGTGCCGTTCCGGAGACCGAAGGCATCGAGGTTCGTGGCGTCTCTCACCACGACGCGATGATGACACGATACCTGGTTCCCGTTTCTCTGGCTCTGTGCCTCTCCATCACACTCACCCCTGCGGTCGCAGCGCAGGGCACCGGCCGGATCGTGGGACGGATCGTCGAGGGCCAGCAGGGTGCACCGGTGGCGGGAGCTACTGTGGAGGTCGTCGGCACCAAGCGCTCCGCGGTGACGGCCATGGACGGGCGCTATGTGCTCGACGGGGTGCCCGCGGGCACGGCATCGCTCCGGGCGAGGATGATCGGCTATGGGCCCAAGGTGGTGACCGGCATCCTGGTCCCGGATGGCGAATCGGTAGCCCAGAACATCGCCTTGACCGCGGAGGCGGTCCAGCTCGCCGAGATCTCGGTCAGCGCGGAGGCGGAGCGGGGCACGGTGACCCGTGCGCTCGAGGAGCAGCGGAACGCGGCCGGCATCGTCAGCGCGGTCACCGCCGAGCAGATCGGGAAGAGCCCGGACGGTGACGCCGGGCAGGCGGTGCAGCGGGTGAGCGGCGTAACGGTGCAGGACGGGCGCTACGTCTTCGTGCGAGGCCTGGGTGAACGGTACACGACGGCTGCGCTGAACGGCGCTCGCATCCCGAGCCCCGAGCCGGAGAAGAAGGCCGTGCCGCTCGACCTGTTTCCATCCTCGCTGCTGGAGGGCATCACCACCTCCAAGACCTTCACGCCCGATCAGCCCGGGGACTTCAGCGGTGCGGCGGTCCACCTCAAGACCCGCGAGTTTCCCGAGCGGCGAGTGTTGACCTTCTCGGTCTCCGCCGGGCTCAACACGGCCGCCACCGGCAAGAACCTGGTGCGTGCCCCGACGGTGGGCCGGGAGTGGCTCGGCTTTGCCGGCTCGGAGCGGCGGCTTCCCGCGCCGGCCGCGGCTGCCGGCGACCTTCGCGGAGTCGACCAGTCGCAGATCAACACCATCATCGGCTCCTTCCGCAACGCCTGGTCCGGCCGGGTGGACGACGGGTCGGCCAACGGCGGGCTCGGCTTCACCATCGGTGGCGAGGATCCGGTTCTACGGCAGCCCGTCGGCTACATCGGCTCGTTTACGTACTCCTACGGCCAGGAGGTGCGGGAGGACGAGAGCCGGTCACTCATCCTCGCCAACGGCTCGGGCTTCGAGCCCCTCAACCAGGCGACGGGCTCCACCGCGCGGAACAGCGTGCTCTGGGGCGGCATCCTCAACCTGAGCACCCGCCTGGGCGTGCGGCACAAGCTGGGGCTCAACAACACCTACAACCGGAGCGCCGAGAACGAGGCCAGCCGGCTGGCGGGCGAGAACGAGGAGTTCGATCTCGACCTCGACGTCACCCGGTTGACGTTCGTGCAGCGCACGGTGCGCTCCCACCAGCTCACCGGCGAGCACCTGCTGGGCGACGATCACCTGGTCGACTGGTCGCTTACCGGGTCCCGGGTGGATCGCTACGAGCCGGACCGGTCCGACATCGCGTACATCACGGAGCTCGACCCGGTCACCGGCGCGTCCCGGCCCACGGCGTGGCTGGGCGCGCCACGCTCGGCGACCCGGACCTTCAGCGACCTGGACGAGAGCAGCTACGAGGGACAGGGGAACTACCGGCTCTTCCTGGGCTCGTCGGCCAGCCCCGCGGTGATCAAGATCGGCGGCGCCTACCGGGCCGTGGACCGCGACGTGGACAGCCGATCGTTCGACATCACCAACCGGGGCCTGTCTCCCGCGGACCGGCAGGTGGCGCCGGAGCAGATCTTCGCCGGGCCGTACGCCCAGGATTCGCGACTCGCGCTCTTCGTGAACGCCAACGGCGGTCGGTACGACGCCCGCGACCGACTCGCGGCGGGCTACGGACAGCTCGAGCTGCAGCTCACCGACCGCGTGCGCCTGATCGGCGGCGCCCGGGTCGAGCACTGGGAGCTGGAGCTCAACACGCTGAGCCCGCAGGGTGCCGAGACCGCCACCGAGCGGGAGAACACCGACCTCCTGCCGTCCCTGGCACTCAACTACCGACTCGCCGAGGACCAGGTGCTCCGGGTTTCCGCGAGCCAGACGCTCTCCCGGCCCGAGTACCGGGAGATCTCACCGGTCAGCTCGTTCGAGCCGATCGGCGGGCTCATCACGTTCGGAAATCCCGACCTCCGCCGCGCGCTGATCCAGAACTACGACGCCCGCTGGGAGTGGTATCCCGGCGCGGGTGAGGTGCTGAGCATCGGGGTCTTCGCCAAGCGGTTCGACGATCCGATCGAGCGGGTCTTCGTCAACCTGACCGGCGCAACGGCCAACAGCTTCGTGAATGCTGAAACGGCGGACAACTACGGTGTGGAGCTGGAGATGCGGAAGAGCCTGGACCTGCTCTCCCCGGCCCTGCAGCCGCTCACGGTCTTCGCCAACACGACGCTTATGCGAAGCCGGATCACGCCCGGCAACAGCGACATCAGCTCGCTGACGAACAGCGACCGCGCGATGGTGGGGCAGGCGGAATACGTAGTGAACGGTGGACTCACCTGGGCCGACGGGGGAGGCCTGAGCGCGACAGCGCTGTACAACGTGGTAGGCCCGCGGATCGTGGAAGCCGGCGCGCGCCCGTTCCCCGACGCCTACCAACGGGCGCGTCACGTGCTCGACCTGTCGGTTCAGTTCCCTGCGTTCGGCGGCACGTCCCTCAAGCTCGACGGCAGGAACCTGCTCGACTCGCCTTACGAAATCGTGCAGGGCGGCGTCGTCCGCAGCCGCTACCAGGCCGGGCGCGTGCTCGCGCTGGGGCTCTCCTGGCAGCACTAAGCCGTGGTGACCGGCTCGTGAAGTCACCGACCTTCATGTCTCCTTCTCTCGTGAGGATCCGATGCAGTTCCCCGTGCGGACACTTCGCGTCACCACCGCGGCAGCACTGCTGGGCATGAGCCTGGTCGCCTGCGGCGATGACGACGACACCACCAACCCACCAGCGACCCCCCCGGCGCCGACCGGCCTTGCGGCCACCGCGTCCGAGGACGGGACCAGCATCGAGGTGACCTGGAACGCGGTGACCGGTGCCACCGGCTACATCCTCGAGCGCGGTGAGGGGAGCCCCGCCGCCACGTTCACCCCGGTCGGGGGAGACCTGACCGAGCCGGGCTACACCGATACCGAGGTCACGCCGGACGCGGCCTACGGTTATCGGGTCGCCGCCGTGAACGACGCGGGCACCGGCTCCTTCAGCAGCACGGTGAGCGTGAGCACCGGGGGTGAGCGGGCGGCTGTCCTCGAGGGTGACATCACCGCCGACCGCACGCTCTTCGCAGACACCCTGTACACGCTCCGGGGATTCGTGAAGGTCGCGGACGGCGCGACCCTCACCATCGAGCCGGGCACGACCATCGTCGGCGATCCGGAGACGCCCGGCAGCTCGCTCTGGATCCTGCGGGGCGCGCGGATCGACGGCCAGGGTACCGCCGCCGCACCGATCGTCTTCACCTCGGGCAAGCCCGAGGGGTCGCGAGCACCGGGGGACTGGGGCGGCGTGCTCATCATCGGAAACGGCGCCATCAATCGCAGCGGAACCGTGCTGACCGAGGGACCGCAGGGCGAGACCGAGACCTACTCCGGCGGGACCGACAACGCCGACGACAGCGGCATCCTCAGGTACGTCCGGATCGAGTTCGCCGGCTATGACGTGTCCAGCGGCGCGGGCCAGGAGCTGAACAGCCTCTCGCTGTACGCGGTGGGGTCGGGCACCACGATCGAGTACGTGCAGTCGCTCTCCGGCCTGGACGACTCGTTCGAGTGGTGGGGCGGCGCCGTGGACGGCCGATACCTGGTGTCCTACGAGTCCGGCGACGACCACTTCGACTGGAGCGAGGGCTATCGCGGCCGGAACCAGTTCGTGATCGCCCTGCAGTCGACCCGTCTCGATCCCTCCCCCGGCGCCGGGGTGCTGTCCACCGATCCCCAGGGGTTCGAGGGCGACGGGTGCAGCGGCACCGGGTGCGATCTCGGCTTCGCCAGCGAGCCGTTCTCGGTCCCGGTGTTCGCCAACTTCACCCTGGTCGGACCGGGCACGGCAACGACGTCGACGGATGCCGGTGACGTCGGCATGGTGCTCCGCCGCGGCACCGGCGGATACTTCACCAACGGCATCGTCGCGCGGTGGCGGAGCCAGGGCCTGTCGGTCCGCGACCCCGAGACCGACGCCCTGATGACCGCAGATTCGCTCAACGTCTCCAATCTCCTCCTGGCCGAGAACGGGGCCAACTACGACGAGGACGGAGGGGACGACTTCGGAGTGGCCGGTGCGTTCGCTGGGGCCAATCACGTGGAGGACGCCGGCACCGCCGCCTCGCTCTTCACCAGCTTGACCCCGGCTTCGCTCGACTGGGCCCCGCCGCCCGGCTCGGCTGCAGCGACAGGGGCCGGGACCGTGGTCATTCCCGGGGAATACACCGGGAGCTACTTCGGCGCGACCCTGGAGAACACCGAGTACTTCGGAGCGGCCGACCCGGCCGGCGCCAGGTGGTGGGAGGGCTGGACCAGGTACGCCACGGATTAATCGGCAAAGCGTGAGGGCAGGCAGGCCTCCATGGCTGCCTGCTCCTTCCTGCGGACTTTCTCTAACAGGTGTGCACATGCGAGCGTTGATCGTGCTGTGGGCGATCGTGTCGGTCCTGACGGCCGGCTGCGGCAATCCGGACGTGCAGGCGGAGACCCCATCGGTGGTGGACAGCATCGTGCCGCGGGAGGAGGCGCTGCGCCGTTTCCGCGAGGGCCTGCCGGTGGTGGACTCGCTGTCGGGTGGCGCGCAGAGCCGCGACGCGTTGGTGGCCGCGTTCGTGCGCGCGCTCGGCGCGGCGGATACGGCCGCGCTCGCCGCGCTCGCGGTCACCCGAGCGGAGTTCGCCTACCTCTACTATCCCACGGCAGCGCAGGGCCTGCCGCCCTACGACCTGGAGCCCGGCCTCATGTGGTTCATGCTCTTCGAGCGGAGCAACCAGGGCATCCGCCGGTCGCTCCAGCTCCACGGCGGCTCTCCGGTTCGGCTGACGGGCTACGACTGCAGTGCCATGAGCCAGCGCGAGGGCGAGAACACTATCCACGGCCCGTGCGTGGTCCGGGGGTTGGATGGGCGAGGCGACTCGATCGCCGCGCCGCTCCTCGGGCGGATCCTGGAGCGCGGAGGGCGGTACAAGGTCCTGAGCTACGCCATCGACTGAACCCAGGGAGCGGTCGGAATCTCAGGAATCGGGAAACCAGCAGGTGACCGTCGTGCCACGTCCGAGCTCGCTCTCCGCAGTGACCCGGCCGCCGTGCGCCTCGACCAGGTGCTTGACGATGGCGAGGCCGAGCCCCGTGCCCCCTTCCTGTCGCGCGCGAGAGGCGTCGGCTCGATAGAAACGCTCGAAGATCCTGGGCAGGTGCTCGCGCGTGATGCCCACACCGGTGTCGCGCACCGCGACGGCGACACCGCCTCCGTCGCGTCTTGCGGTACACGCAATGGCTCCGCCCGCCGGGGTGTGCCGGAGCGAGTTCTCCAGGAGATTAGCGAGCACCTGGCGAACCGCGTCGGCATCGGCGCAGATCCTCTGCGCGCCCGGCTCCACTGCGACGCTGAACTCCACCTGGCGTGAATCGGGCCGCGCGGCGACTTCGGTCCACGCCTCGCGCGCGGAGGCGACCAGGTCCACCTCGGCGCGGGCGGGCTGCCAGCGCCCGGATTCGATCCGGGAGAGGTCCAGGAGGTCGTCCACCAGCCGCTGCATGCGGCGGGCGTTGGCCAGGATCGTGCCCAGGAAGGCACGGGTGGTCTCAGGGTCGGCCGGGTCGGAGAGCAGGGTCTCCGCGTAACCGGAGATCGAGGTGAGCGGCGTCTTGAGCTCGTGGGAGACGTTCGCCACGAAGTCGCGGCGCACGGCTTCCAGGCGCCGCAGCTCGGTGAGATCGTGGATCACGAGGACCGCGCCGCCAGCGGGGAGCGGCCGGGCGTTGAGCAGCACCAAGCGGCCATCCAACTCGACTTCGCGGTCCTCGACCGGAGTTCCCTCGAGCACCGTGTCCACCACCTCGCGGGCGGCTTTCGCGCGGAAGAGCTCGGCGAGGTCCGGCAGGGTGTCGAGCGGGTCGTAGCCGAGCAGGCGCCGAGCGGCAGGGTTAGCGGTGACGATCCGGCCCCGCTCGTCCGCCGCGATCACCCCTTCTACCATCGACTCCACCAGCGCGGCGGTCTCGGCCTGCTCGCGGCGCAGCTCGTCGAAGCGGTCCGCGAGCTGCCGGTGCATCTGACGCAACGCCTGCACCAGCGCGTCGATGTCCGGCACACCGGAGCGTGGGAAGCGGGGGGGAGATCCGGCGGCGATCGCCCGGGCCGCCGCGGTGATGGCCGTGAGCGGCCTCGCGATCGAGCGGCCCGCCACGAGGGCGCAGAGGCCGCCGACCAGCAGAGCGAGCAACGCGGCGCCGGCGACCGCCCCCTGCGCGCGCCTGACGATGGCGTCCACCTGAGCCAAGTCGGCGGCCACCCGGATCGCGCCCGGGCCGCCGGGAACGGCGACGTACAGCATCGCGCGCCCCACCGTCTCACTGCGCCTGGTAGCAACGCCCGTGCGGCCGGCGAGGGCGGCGCGGATCTCCGGCCGATCACTGTGGCTTTCGATCGCGGGGAGCGGTCCCGGGGGGAAATCGCTGTCCGCCCGCACGCGACCGGTGCTATCCACCAGCGTGATCCGCCGGTTGGCCTCGCCCGCCGCGAGCCTGCGCACGGCCTCGCCCCAGCCCGTGGAATCCGCCGGGAGCGCCTCGCCCACCAGGGCCGCCTCGCGCTCCAGGGTGCGCTCGACGTCCTGCACCAGATCGCGACGAAGCGAGCGCTCCGCCACGAAGAGCAGGACGGCGACGGTCAACACCAGCACCAGCACGGTGCCCGCGACCAGCCGGGTCGCGAAGGTCACCGCGCTCTCGCTCCGCGCTCCGTGACCTTGAATCGGTAGCCGAAGCCGCGGACCGTCTCGATCAGCTTTCCAGCGTCGCCGAGCTTGGTGCGGAGCCGCTGCACATGCATGTCCACCGTGCGCGTCTGGATGTCGGGATGCGCCTCCCACACGGTCTCGAGCAGCTGCGGACGGGTCTGCACCCGTCCCCGACGCTCCACCAGGGTGAGCAGAAGCTTGTACTCGGTGGCGGTAAGGCTCAGCTCCTCTCCCCCGACCGATGCCCGATGGGCCGAGCGGTCGATGGTGACCGGGCCGGCGCTCAGCGTGGAGCCGGCGGTGACCGGGGGCGAGGCCAGGCGGCGCAGCAGGCCGCGGACCCGAAGCGACAGCTCCTGAGGAGAGAACGGCTTCGTCAGGTAGTCGTCGGCGCCGAGCGTCAGCCCCCGTATGCGATCGGTCTCCTCGCGTCGGGCGGTGAGCAGGATGACGCCGACGTCCCTGGTCTCCTCCCGCTGGCGAAGCTCGGCCAGGATGTCGTACCCGGAGATGCCCGGCAACATGAGATCGAGGATCACGAGGTCGGGTTTCTCCTCCCGTGCCGCCTTCAGGGCATCGGGACCGTTGGCGGCCGTGGAGACCCGGAAGCCCGCCTTGGCCAGGTGATACGCCACCAGGGCCGTGATGTCGGGCTCGTCGTCCACGACGAGAACGCGATGCGTCATGTGGGTCTCTTGGCGCGGGTCAGCGCCCGCGGCACCTGAGGGTCCTGCACGCGAAGGTGCGTATGCGACCTGCTGCGGTGCCCGGCGCGCTCCCGCTCGGCACGCAAGCCGGGGTCGTCCTGGATCAGCGCGTCGAGAATCGCCGAAAGGAGCCGCCCGGGGGCTCCCCCATCCCGACGCAGACGGTACAGCACGAACTGCGCGATTGGCGTGTCGCGGACCAGCTCGGCGCGCCGGAGCACCTGCAGGTGACGCGACACGGTGGGCTGGGGCAGCTCCAGAAGCTCCTGGAGATCGGAAACGAAGAGCGGTGCCGCCGCCAGGCAGTTGAGGATACGGAGCCGAGTGGGCTCCGCGATGGTGAGCAGGACCTCGGTCGGGGGGAGCGCGGCCATATTCGGGCAAACATATATATGGCGCGAAGCATGAACAAGCTCGATCACCTTCGGTATCTAGATCACAGCCCGGACGAATGGATTCTTGTACTTCGTTCCTCATGAAGCTCATGTACACGTTGCGGCACACCTGCGCGGGCGGCGTGCTGGCCGCCGTCTGCCTGCTGCCGGCATGCGGAGACGACGGCGAGGACCTGCCGACCGGACCGGAGGCCGTCGCGGTGGTGACCGTGGAAGCCCCCACCGGCACCATCGCCGTGGGCCAGACCCTGCAGCTCACGGCCACTACACTGGACGCCGACGGCAACGTTCTCGATGACCGGCCCGTCGCGTGGAGCAGCGCGGACGAGGCGGTCGCGACCGTGTCCGAGGCTGGCCTCGTCACCGGCCAGGGCCCGGGCGAGACGGAGATCACGGCCACCGCGGAAGGAGTGGCGGACGGCGTGACGATCACCGTATCGTCCGAACCGCCCCCGCCTCCGCCACCCGGGTCGGGTGCACCCGGACTCCAGGAGGTCGCCACCGGGCTGGCGTTCCCGGTCGGTCTCGCCTCGCCTCCGGGCGACGACCGCCTGTTCATCCTAGAAAAAGGTGGGACCGTCAGGATCGTGGAGGACGGCCAGGTCGTGGCGCAGCCGTTCCTCGACCTCTCCGGCCGGGTCTCGGGGAGGGCGGAGCAGGGCCTGCTCGGGCTCGCCTTCTACCCCGACTACGCCGCCAGCGGGCGCTTCGTCGTCCACTACACCGATCTCCAGGGCGACACTCGCATCTCCCTGTTCCAGGTTTCCGGGGACCCGAACCGAGCCGACGGGGGCAGCGAGTCGCCGATCCTGACCCTGGCCCAGCCGGGCCCAGCCCACAACGGCGGGCAGATCGCCTTCGGTCCCGACGGCATGCTCTACATCGGTTTGGGCGACGGCGGCTCCAACGAGGGCGACGACCAGGGCCGCGCACAGAACCTGGGCGACCTCTTCGGATCGGTCCTCCGGATCGACGTCTCGTCCGGAGCCGATTACACGGTGCCCCCCGACAACCCGTTCGCGAGCCAGTCGGGGGCCAGGCCCGAGATCTGGAGCTACGGTCTCCGGAATCCCTGGCGGTTCAGCTTCGACCCGGCGAACGGTGACCTGTACATCGCCGACGTCGGGCAAAAGCAATGGGAGGAGATCAACGTGGCGCGGGCCGCGGATGGCACCGGACGGGGAGTCAACTATGGCTGGAGCGTGATGGAGGGGACCTCGTGTGTGAGGGCCGGCTGTGATCAGGGCGGCCTGACCCCGCCGCACGTGCAGTACGATCACTCGCAGGGCTGCTCCGTCACCGGTGGGTACGTCTACCGCGGCGACGCGATTCCTGCGCTCCAGGGCCAGTATCTCTACGCCGACTTCTGCCAGGGATGGGTGCGGAGCTTCCCGGCGGAGGACGATACCCCCGAGCCGGTCGAGTGGCCGGCGCTGAGTCCGGGAGACAACATCACCAGCTTCGGGCAGGATGCCGCCGGCGAGCTCTACATCCTGACGTCCGGCGGCGGGGTGTTCAAGATCGTCCCGGAGTAATCTCCAAAGGGGCATCGGCGCTGCCGAGTCCCCGCGAGCCCGATGCCCCTT
>DATABZ010000085.1:0-24527 GCA_036259315.1 Gemmatimonadales bacterium
TCCGGAGCCGGCGATGTAGTCCATGAACGCGATCGGAGTCGCGCCGTGGACCAGGATGTCGTTGACACTGTGGTTGACGAGATCCTCGCCCACGGTGTCGAACCGGCCGGCTTCCAGGGCCACGAGGACCTTGGTGCCCACACCGTCGGTGCTGAGGACCAGCGTCGGCCGACGCATGCCCTCGGGGATCCGCACCATGCCGCCGAACGCTCCGACGCGACCGGCGCTGAGAGGCGTGCGGGTAGCCGCCACCGCCCGTCCGATTCTCGCCTTCGCCGCCTCGGCGCCCTCGAGGTCCACACCCGCCTCGGCGTATTGCCGGGTCACGGCAGGGCCTCGGCGAGCCGCACGTGGGTGAGGTCCTGGAAGGCGCGCACGCGGGCCTCCACGTCCGGGAGGGCGATCCGCTCGAAGGCCCGGATGCCGAACTGCTCCACGGCGTAGGAGCCCATCGCGGCGCCGTACACCATCGCCCGGCGGATGTTGTCCTCCGTGAGCGAGCCGGTCCTCGCCAGATAGGCCATGAACCCGCCGGCGAACGCGTCGCCCGCACCGGTGGGATCGAAGACGGTCTCGAGCGGGAAGGCCGGGACGTAGAACGTCCGCGTGCGCTCGATCAGCAGTGCGCCGTACTCGCCCTGCTTGATCACGACGCGGCTCGGCCCGTGCGCGAGGATCCAGCGGCCCGCACGATGGATGTTCCAGTCGCCGCTCAGCTCGCGCGCCTCGCTGTCGTTCACCATGAGGAGGTCCACGCGCGCGAGCAGGTCCAGCAGCGCCGCTCGCTTCCCCTGGATCCAGTAGTTCATCGTGTCGCACACGACCAGCTTCGGCCGCTTCACCTGCTCGAGCACGCCGATCTGGAGCTCGGGGTCGATGTTGCCGAGAAACACGTACTCGGCCGCCCGGAAGTCCGCTGGGATCTTGGGCTGGAAGTCGGCGAAGACGCCCAGTCGCGTCTCCAGCGTCTCCCGGCTCTGGAGGTCGTAGCTGTACTTGCCCTTCCAGCGGAAGCTCTCGCCGTTCGCCCGCTCCACGCCCGACCAGTCGATCCCGCGGCCGGCCAGCCCCTCGAGCTCGTGCACCGGGAAGTCGCTCCCCACTACGCCGACCACCTGCACCGGGTGCAGCAGCGAGCCGGCCACGGCGAAGTACACGGCGGAGCCGCCCAGGGCGTCGGCCGTCTCGCCGAAGGGGGTGAAGATCGAGTCCAGCGCCACGCTGCCCACGACGAGGAGGGTCATCAGGTCACATCCGATCGGGGGCGGAGATGCCCAGAAGGGTGAGGGCGTTCGCGAGCACGGTGCGGGCGGCGCGCGCGAGGAGCAGGCGCGCTCGCTCCGTATCCGGTCCCTCGGGCGCGCCGACGGCGCGGGTGTGGTGGTACCATCCGTGGACGACGGTGGCGAGCTCGTGGAGGAACACCGTGATCCGGTGGGGCTCCCGCTCACGCGCGGCCCGCGCCACGATCTCGGGAAACGGGACCAGCTTCTTGAGCAGCTCGGTGTCGTGCGGCGCCGGAAGCGCTCCGAGGTCGAGCTCGCCGGTGACGGAGCCCGGGTCGCGCTCCGCCGTGCGGAAGATGCCGCTCAGCCGCGCGTGGGCCATCTGCACGTAGAACACGGGGTTTTCGTCCGTCTGCTTCTTCGCCAGCTCCACGTCGAAGTCGAGCGGGCTCGCCCCCTTCCGGGCGAGGAAGAAGTAGCGAGCCGCGTCCACGCCGACCTCGTCCACCAGATCGCGCAGGGTGACGAACTCGCCGGAGCGCTTGGACATCTTCACCTCCTCGCCCCCGCGCATCACCTTGACCAGCTGGACCAGCTCCACGGCGAAGAAGTCGGGCGGATAGCCCAGCGCCATGAGCACCGCACGCATCCGGGGGATGTAACCGTGGTGGTCGGCCCCCCAGACGTCGATCGCGAGATCGAAGCCGCGGTCGTGCTTGTCGATGTGATAGGCGATGTCGGGCACGAGGTAGGTCAGCGACCCGTCGCTCTTGCGGAGCACCCGATCCTTGTCGTCGCCGAACTGGGTGGTCCTGAGCCAGAGCGCTCCCTCGGCCTCATACGTCAGTCCTCGCTCCGCCAGCTGGGCGATGGCGCGGTCCACCCGGCCGGTGTCGTAGATGGCCCGCTCGGAGGTCATGACGTCGAAGCGGACGCCGAAGTCGGCCAGGTCGCGGTCCTGCTCCTCGCGCTGGATCCGGACGCCGAGCTCGCGCGCCCGCCGCACGCCCTCCGCCTCCGGCAGTGACGCCAACTGGGACCCCTCGGAGGCGAGCACCTGGCGCGCGTTCTCCTTCAGGTAGTCGCCGTGGTAGCCGCCCTCGGGCATCTCGGCGGAGAACCCCGCCTCCTGGCGGATTCTGGCCCAGAGGCTCTCGGCGAGACGGTCGATCTGAACGCCGGCGTCGTTGATGTAGAACTCGCGGGTGACCGCGTGCCCGGTCCACTCGTACAGCGAGGCGATGGCGTCGCCGAGCGCGGCGCCGCGCCCGTGCCCCACGTGGAGTGGACCCGTGGGGTTCGCCGACACGAACTCGACGTTGACCTTGAGGCCTGCACCTTCGGCGCTCCGACCGTAGGCGAGCCCCTGCTCCAGGACAGCGGCCACGGCACCGGCGAGCTGGCTCTCCGCCAGCCAGAAGTTGATGAACCCGGGCCCGGCGATCTCGGTACGGGAGACGATGGAAGGGGGAAGCCGCAGCTGAGCGACGACCTTCTCGGCGACCTGGCGGGGATTCGCGCGCTCGCGCCTCGCGAGGAGCATGGCGAGGTTGGTCGCCAGATCGCCGTGGCCGGCGTCGCGGGGGCGCTCGAGTACGAACTCGAGCCCGTCGGCGCCGAACCCGGCGGCCACCCGCTCGAGTTCGGCGCGGATCGGGTCGCTCACTCCTTCGCGGCCTTCCCCCCGCCCTTCCCCGCCGCCTGCTTGGAGGAGGTCTCGGGCTTTGCCTTGGTGTCGGCCGCGGCGGTCTCGCCCTTCTTCTCCGAGGTCTTCTCCGCCGGCTTTTCCGACTCGGCCTTTCGAGGCCCCTTCCCGTCCTTGCCGTAGTCCGTGATGTAGAAGCCGCTCCCACGGAATACGAGCCCCGCGCCGCCCGAGATCTTTCGGACCGCGGGCTTGCCGCAGACCGGGCACTTGGCGCGCGGCTTGTCGGTCATCTTCTGGAACTTCTCGAAGGTATGGCCTTCGGAGCACTCGTATTCGTAGGTCGGCATTGGGGCTCGCTGGGGGTAAACGAAATGAGCGGACTAACTTAGCCCGGTCTTCGCAGGGGTTCAAGCCGGGGTCGTCAGAGATTCACCACGAAGGCACGAAGGACACGAAGGGCTATGTCAGCCGTTCAGGATGCGTCTCACCCCTGCCCGAAGAAGCTCCACGTTGAAGTTGATGAGTAGGCCGACGGAGTGACATGCCGGACGCTCAAGTCCAGCGGTAAACCCTTGTACAGCAACGGAACGTGAACCTGCCGCTCAACTTTGATGCCTCGAAGGGTCAGCTCACGATTCAGCGCCGCCTCGTAGACTGATTCTAGCAGTCCTGATCCCAAGTGCTTGTGCACCTCGATCGCAGCACCCACAATCGCGTGCGACAGCATCATCGCTCTCACCTTCGTGCCCTTCGTACCCTTCGTGCCTTCGTGGTGCATCATTCCGGAAGGTTGCCAAGCAGCGGAGTGATGCTCAAACCACGAGCGGCTCTACTGGAGCGCGGTTATGCGGGCCGGTATACCCCCCAAACGTCGCGCAGCATGTCGCTGATCTCGCCGAGTGTAGCACGGGCGCGGACGGCGTCGAGGATGGGCGGCATGAGGGGAGAGGTCCCGGCAGCCGCAGTGCGGACGGCGGCAAGGGCAGCGGCCACGGCGCCGGGGTCACGGCGCAGCTTGACCTCCGCCAGCCGGGCACGCTGATCCGCTTCCAGCGCGGAGTAATCCGGTGCCTCGATGCTCGAGGGCGGAGAGTCGTCGGTGTAGCGGTTGACGCCGACCACGATCAGTTCTCCCGCCTCCTGCCGCTTCTGCAGCTCGTAGGCGCTCCGGGCGATGGCTTCCTGGAAGAAGCCCCGCTCGATCGCCTTCGCGGCCCCGCCCAGCGCCTCCACCTCCTCCATCAGCGCCGTGGCACCGGCCTCGATCTCGTCGGTGAGGCACTCGACGTAATAGCTGCCGGCAAGCGGGTCCACCACCCTGGCGGTTCCGCTCTCGTGCGCCAGGATCTGCTGCGTGCGGAGCGCCAGCGTGGCCGATTCCGCGGTCGGCAGGGCCAGCGCCTCGTCATAGCCGTTGGTGTGGAGCGACTGGGTGCCGCCGAGCACCGCCGCGAGCGCCTGCACCGCTACGCGCACCACGTTGTTGAGCGGCTGTTGGGCCTGGAGCGTGACCCCGCCCGTCTGGGTGTGGAACCGGAGCCGCGCCGTCGCGTCGCCCGCGCCGAAGCGCTCGCGCACCAGCCGCGCCCAGAGCCGCCGCGCCGCCCGGAACTTGGCGGCCTCCTCGAAGAGGTCGTTGTGGCTGGCGAAGAAGAACGAGAGCCGGGGGCCGAAGCTGTCCACCTGGAGCCCCGCGTCCACCGCAACCCTGACGTACTCCAAGGCGTTCGCCAGGGTGAAGCCCACCTCCTGCATCGCGGTGGCGCCGGCCTCCCGCATGTGGTAGCCGCTGATCGAGATGGGATTGAAGCTCATCCCTTCGTCGGCCACGAAGCGGAAGATGTCCGCCACCAGCCGAAGCGAAGGCCCCGCCGGGTAGATGTACGTGCCTCTCGCGACGTACTCCTTCAGCACGTCGTTCTGCACGGTGCCGGAGAGGCGGCTCCGCGGCACGCCCTGCTCCTCGCCTACGACCACGTACATCGCGAGCAGGATCGCGGCCGTCGCGTTGATGGTCATCGAGGTGGAGACGCGGTCGAGCGGGATTTCGCGGAAGAGCTCCGCCAGGTCGTCCACGGTGTCGATCGCGACGCCCACGCGACCGACCTCCCCCACCGCCATCGCGTGGTCCGAGTCATACCCCATCTGGGTGGGAAGATCGAAGGCGGTGGAGAGGCCGCTCTGGCCGGCGGCCAGGAGCCGGCGGAATCGGTGGTTGGTCTCGCGGGCGGTGCCGAAGCCGGCGTACTGCCGCATCGTCCACAGCCGCGCCGTATACATCTGCGGGTAGATGCCCCGCGTGAAGGGGAACTCGCCCGGCCGTCCCAGGTCGCGCCGCGGGTCTCCGGCCCAGTCTTCCGGGCCGTACAGCGTCTTCACAGCGCGGGCTGGGCGACCGGGCCGCTCGCGCGCGAGGAGGCCGGGCTCCGGAGGGTGTCGGCGACGAACCCGACGTCCAAGCGGGAACCGATCACCAGCGGGGTGCGCTGGTGCAGCGCACGGGGAATGATGTCCAGGATCCGGTTCACGCCGTCCGTCGCCGAGCCCTCCGCCTGCTCGGCGATGAAGGCCATCGGACTGGCCTCGTAGAGGAGGCGGAGCTTTCCCTGAGGATTCCGGCTGTCCGCGGGATAGAGGAAAATGCCGCCCGCGATCAGGTTCCGGTGGAAGTCGGCGACGAGCGAGCCGATGTAGCGGCTGTTCTTCGGCTGCATCACCTCGGGGACCTCGCCCTTGAGCCCGCGCACGGCGACCTGCATCGGGCGGTCCCACCGGCCGAAGTTGCTCTCGTTCACGCTGTAGTACTTCCCCACCCTGGGCGTCACGATCCTGGGGTGCGAGAGCAGGAACTCGCCGATCGTCGGGTCCAGGGTGAAGCCGTGGACGCCCTGGCCCGTGGTGTACACCAGCATGGTGCTCGATCCATACATCACGTAACCGGCCGCGACCTGCTTGCAGCCCGGCTGGAGCACGTCCGCCACCGTGCCGCGCCCCTCCATGCTGATCCGGCGGTAGATGCTGAAAATCGTCCCGACCGCGGAGTTGACGTCGATGTTGGAGGAGCCGTCGAGAGGATCGAAGAGGACCGCGTACTTCCCGACCGGGTACTCGGGAGGGACCGGAACGATGTCTTCGTCTTCCTCCGAACCCATCACGCACACCCGGCCCGTGTGGTTGAGACAGTTCTTGAGGGTCTCGTTGGCGATCACGTCGAGCTTCTGCTGGTCCTCTCCCTGAACGTTGCGCCGTCCGGCACCACCCAGCACGTCGACCAGTCCGGCCCGCCGAATCGCTGCCGCGATGATCTTGGCCGCGAGGGCGATGTCGTAGAGCAGGTTGGACAGCTCACCGGTCGCTTCGGGATAGCGATGCTCCTGGTCGAAGATGAACCGCTCGATCGTGGTTACGGACGTCAGCACGAGTCCCCCGGGTAGGATTTCGAAAGTGCGGCGCTCAGTCGCCGCGGTCCAGCGGATAGGTCAGCTCCCCGCGCGCGGTGCGGATCGTCATCGTGCGTCCGTCGGAGGTCACGCTGATGTTGCCGTCCTCGTCGGTCCGGAGCACCGGTACCCGGCGCGCCTCGAGTCGGGACAGCGTAGCCGGCGAAGGGTGGCCGTAGTCGTTGCGGCCGACCGAGATCACCGCCGCGAGCGGCCGGAGGGAGTCGAGCAGCTCCTCGCCCGTGCTGCCCCGGCTCCCATGGTGGCCCACCTTGAGCAGATCCACCTGCGGGAGCGACCGTCGGAGTGCCACCTCGGCAGGGAACCCGGCATCGCCGGTGAAGAGCGCCTCGAACTCGCCGAACTCGACGAGGATGACCAGGGAGTCCTCGTTGACGTCCTCTCCCCACTCCTCCCAATCCGGTCCAGGGTGCAGCACCGTGAACCGCACCCCGTCGATGGTGAACCGCTCCCCTGCTCGGCCCGGATGCCACGGGATCCGCATCGAGTCGAGCGCCGCCAGTAGCGCCCCATACGCCGGTTCCGCGACGGGTGAGCCCGGCTCGAGGACCAGTCCCACCGGGAAACGACGGAGCAGCGCGGGCACGCCTCCCATGTGGTCGGCGTGAGCGTGCGAGACGACGACCGCGGCCAGCGCGCGGGTGCCCTGTCGCTCCAGGAACGGGACCAGCACCCGCCGGCCCGCGTCGTAGCGCTCGTTCGCCGGACCGGCATCGATCACCAGCCAACGCCCACCCGGCGTGCGAAGCACCGCTCCATCTCCCTGACCTACATCGAGAAAATGTAACGTCAGGCCACCTCCGCCGTCAGCCGAGCCGAACGCGGCGGCCGGCGCGAGCCCCACCCAGAGCGCCGCGGCCACGCACCAGCCGAAGCGTCGCGCCGCTTCTCGAGTCGTGTTCCGACTGCCCAGGATCCACAGCGACAGGGCGAGCACGAGGATCCAGGGCACCGTGCTTCGGAGCGACCCGGGCTCCATAGCCATGTAACCCACGGGGACCGCCGCTCCGGCAACCGCGCAGAGCTCCAGAAGGTGAAGACCCAGTCCCGCACCCGCGGCCAGTGCCTCGGCGGCAGGGGCCCAGACCGGAAGGAACACGAGGCTGGCCAGCACGCCCGGCACCGCCAGGGCCGCGATCGGAATGGCCGGGAAGTTGAGCACCAGTCCCGCCAGCGCCACCGTACCCAGGAATGCGGCCGTGATCGGAGCGGTCGCCAGAGTCGCACCGAGCGACGAGGCCGCGGTGCGGGCGAGGAACCCCGCCCCGACCGCCCGGTCCGACCATCGCGTGAAGGTGGACGCGCCCCAGAGCGCGGCGGCCGACAACCAGCCGCCCAGGTCGAGCGCCGCCCAGGGATCCGCCGCGAGAACGGCCAGGCAGGTCGCGGCCAGCAGCGAGTTCGCCTGAACGTGGCGCTGGCGCACCCGACAGCGTGCCATCATCACGGCGAGCGCCGCCGCGCGACCGGCCGGTGCCGGCCACCCGAGGAAGACGACGTAGCCCGCGCTCGCCGCGGCCGCGGCGACCAGCGCCGTCGGGCGGGTCATTCCGGCCAGGCGGCATAGGAGAAAAACCCAGCCGGTGATGAGCCCGACGTGGAAGCCCGAGATCGACAGGAGGTGCACGAGCCCCGACCGGGCGAACCGATCCTGCAACTCCAGGTCGATGCCTCCGCGACGGCCCAGGATCAGCGCATCCACGATGCCGGCCCGGGTGCCGTACAGCCGTCGGCTCGCCCGGTAGACGCCGTTGCGCAGCCGGTCTCCCGCTCCCGGGCTGGCTCCCACCACTCTTGCCTCGCCCACGACGAGCGTGCCGCCCGGACGGCCGCCGAGGCCCTCGCGCGGAACCCACCGGGCGACGACCTCGGCGCGCACGCCTGCTCCCACCGGGAGACCGCGCGGCCAGCGCGCCGCAACAGCCCCGCGGCAGGCCGCGAGGGGAGTCACCGTCGTGCGGCCCCCAGCCGAGTCCACCGGCTCCAGGACAGCTACCCGCACGCGGAGCCGTTGGGCGGGAAGACGTGCGGCACACTGTTCCCGATCCAGCGCAACCGCCAGCTCTCCTCCCAGCCGTCCGGCCAGGAGTCCGCCGCCCACCAAGAAGCCCAGCGGCCGAGCCACGAACCCCGCGACCAGGGCAGTCAGCGCGACGCCGAGGGGAGCCCCGAAATGCAGAAGGCCGGTCGAGAGACCGGCCCAGTACGCCGCCGTGAAGAGAATCGCCGGCCGCGGGGTCACCGCGGTCCTGCCGCTAGGTGGCCCTCGGTGGGCCGGCCCGGCGACCGCACCTCGGCGCGAGGGACACTTTCCGCAGGCCGTCCATCATCGCGACCTCGATGGCCGCGCGGCTCTGCCCCTTTTCCAGGTTGATCTCGGTGACCACCGACCCGGTGGGGGTGGAGACGTAGCGCGCGGGTATGCGGTTCAGGGTGTACACCAGCGCGTCCTCCCGACAGGTCTCGCACCCGCAGAAGTCCGGGAAGTGGGGACGCATCGCATCGTATGCGGCGACGACGTGCTCTTCGACCAGGTTGTGGATCACAGGACCGCCAGGGCGGGCGCCACGACCGCGCCGGTGAAGGTGGAGCCGGTGGTGCCGGTGAGGCGCACCCGGTGGTACTCGCCGATTGAATCGTCCGGGAGATCGACCAGCACCAGGTGATTCGTTCGGGTGCGCGCGAGCATGAGCTCGCCTCGCTTGGCTCTGCGCTCGACGAGCACTTCGTCCACCTCGCCGACCCGCGTGAGGCTCTTCCGCCTCGCGTTGCTCCGCACCACCTCGATGAGCCGCGCCAGCCGCTCGGAGGCGACATCCTCGGGCACGTGGTCGTGGAGGCGCACGGCGGGAGTGCCCTCCCGGACCGAGTACTTGAAGGTGTACGCGTCGTCGAAGTCGGCATCGGTGACCAGGCTGAGCGTCTCCTGGAACTGGGCTTCGGTTTCGCCGGGAAAGCCGACGATGATGTCGGTCGAGAAGGTGATGCCCGGGATGGCTGCCCGGAGCGCCGCCACCACCTCCAGGTACCGCTCCCGCGTGTACCGACGCACCATCCGTTTGAGCACGGCATTCGACCCGCTCTGCACCGGCAGGTGCACGTGCTCGCAGACCGCCGGCGTGGTGGCCATGGCCTCGATGACGCGGGGCGTGAAGTCGGTGGGATACGGACTCGTGAACCGTACGCGGCGGATGCCGTCCACCGCACCCACGGCCCGCAGGAGGTCGGCGAAATCGTGCTGGCCGTCGTGATACGAGTTGACGGTCTGGCCCAGGAGGGTGACCTCGCTGGTGCCCTGCTCCGCCAGCAGCGCGACCTCGCGCGCTACGTCGGCCAGCCGACGGCTGCGCTCCGGCCCTCTCGTATGGGGCACGATGCAGAATGTGCAGCGATAGTCGCAGCCGCGCTGTACCGTGACGAACGCGGTGGGACCGGTTTCGCGCACCGGCGGCACGTCCTCGTAATGTTCCCAGGAGCGGAAGTCGGTGTCGGCCAGCCGCTGGCCGGAGCCGGCCATGCCGATGAGCTGGCCCAGGTTGCGGTAGGCGTCCGGTCCTACGACCAGATCGACGCGGGGCACCTGCTCGAGCAGCCGGGGCCCGAGCCGCTGCGCCATGCAGCCGACCACGCCGAGCACGTCGCCGGCCCGCTTGTGCCGCTGGAGCTCGCCCATTCGCCCGATCACCCGCTGCTCGGCGTTGTCCCGCACCGCGCAGGTATTGACCAGCATGACGTCCGCCTCCGCCGGCTCCTCGGTCCGGACGTACCCCTCGCGGCCGAGCAGTCCGAACATCAGCTCGGAATCGGCCACGTTCATCTGGCAGCCGTAGGTCTCGATGTACACGCGCTTGGGCATGGGAAGAAAATAGTGGGCGCCGTCGGTCGTCGGGGAGCCCCGCTCAGGGCCGAACGCTGACGCCCACGGAAAAGACGAAGGCGCGCTCGTCGAAGTCACCCGCCGAGCGCCAGACGTGCTCCAGCGCCAGATCCACGCCGGCCCGCTCCTGGGCGAAGCGCGTCCCCGTCCCGAGCGAGACTCCGTATTCCGTCGGCTGGACACCAGGCTGAAGCGGAAACGGCAGCGTGGCGTAGTGGCCGCCGAAGCGAATGGGACGGCGGTAGGGCCGCCGCGGATCGCTCACGTACTCGCCGCCGAACGCGACCTCGTAGGTGTTCTCGGCCCCGGTGCCGCCCGAGGCGAGCAGGTCGCTGTTCGCGCCGGACCACGTGTGATACAGGCCATGGGCGGCCAGATCCAGCCGACCGCTGGCCCTCCAGCGGAGCCCGAGGCCCGCCGTGTAGGGAAGATCCACCTGGGAGACCCGCACGGAGTCCCGGTCCACCTTCACGTTGCCGTCGCTGCGGGCCACGGCGGCTACCCAGAGCGCCGGGCCGAGCTGCTGGAGCGCTCCCAGCGACACCCCCACGCCGAGGTACGAGAGCTCGGCGCTCTGCTCGACCGGCAGGTACTGGTCGTCGGCGAACGTCCGCCGCGACTCCATCCGGTTCGATCCCGTGATGACGTGGAAGGAGCCGCCCACGGTGGTGCGCTCCCTCCAGCGATAGGACGCCGCGAAGCGCAGATCGCTCAGCCCGCCACGGCTGGAGAGCGTATCCGACACCGGAACCAGGTCGTCGCGCAGCTGGAGCGTGTCGGACGTCGCGACCGAAAAGTCGCGGTTGGCGTACGTGGAGTAGCTGAGACCCACGACGACAGGGCTCCCGGGCACCGGACCCGCGAACGATGCGTGCGGGAACCGCGAGCTGCGCAGCGACTCCGAGCCGGCCGGATTGTCGACGGACCGGAAGGACTGCGAGCCGTTGAAGGTCGCCGTCATGGCGGCGAGTCCGCCGAGCGCCGCGGGATTCAGTGCCGACTGCGGATCGAACAGGCCGAAGGCTCCGGAGGTAGCGACAGCCCGAGTGGAGATCGCACGCCCCGGGGTGCCGAGCCCCCGGACGCCGAACTGCGATGCCTGGGCGGTCACCGTCGCCGGCCACAGCACCAGCAGGCCGAAGAGGAGGAGGCGGCAGCGCACTAGAAGTTCTCGAATGGGAACGGCCTGAGGTACGTCACGCGCAGGCGAGGCGGGCCCGTGGTCGCCGAGCGGGTGGAGCCGAACACCGGTCTCGTGAAGCTCGCAGCCTCGGGGCGCAGCGTCAGGAACAGTGCCTCCGGCCGCTCCTCGGCCGACTGCCACAGACGAACGATCGGGGTCACGTCGATCCGCACCGTGTCGGCGCTGCCGACCGGCAGGGCCTGCGAGACGATGAACCGCTGGTCGGTGGTCACCGGGGACTTCGCGCCCAGATCGGCCAGGATCGCCTTCGCGTCGAGCAGGGGCGGGTCCGTGGGGAGCCCGATCATCGGCTCGCGTGGCAGCAGCTCGAGGGTGGCGCGCACGATCGTCGCGGAATCCTCGATCGGATCGGGGAGGTCGAATCGCAGGATCGCCCGGGACGACGGCGCGCCGCCCACCGTGAGGAAGTCGGGGTCGGGTACCAGCGGCGTCTGGGTCACGTAGGTGTTGAACGCGGGCGCCCGGGTCAGGGTCTGTCGCCGGGTCGAGCCGGTGTCGGGAACGTCCAGCGTCACGAAGCTGGTGAAGGTGGCACCCGTCCCGGAAGCGGTGGCGCCCAACCGGACGCCGGTCGGCTGTGCCGCCGCGACGCCGACGGCGATCGCCAGCACGCCCCCGGCGCTGATCGGCAACCCGAGCCTTTCGAGCTCCGGTCCCTGGAGCATCGTCTCCACCGCATCAGCGTTCAGGGTGTCGGGGACCTGAATGCTGTCGATGATCGCGGTGGGCACCATCAGCGAAGTGATCGAGGCGAAGGTGGCCTGATCGTTCACCGCGGCGGGATCGATCCGGTAGAGGTAGAGCTTGAGTCCGTCCACCAGGGTGTCACGTGCCAGCAGGTTGAACGCAAGCCGCACCGAATCCACGACGTAGGCCCGGAGGGTATCGCGCAGCTCGATGGAGTCGGGCCGTGCATTGAAGCGATAGACCGCCCGGTCCTCGGAGACCGGCAGCCCGTTGGACACCAGGAGCGCCGCGGCCAGGTTGGCCGCCACGTACCCGGTGAAGCTCGAATCCGAGCCCGGGATGGGATTGAGGACGAGCTCGAACACGCGCGACTCACCGCCGGGACAGAGCTCCGGGCACTCGGCCGGTGCGGTGAGTCGCTCCTGGCAGCCGGTGCCTGCCGCGAGGAGGAGGGCAAGCCCGGCCAGCCGGACCAGGGTGCGACTCACGACAGCTGGTCCCGGCCGAACGCCGCCGGAAGCAGCTCCGCGATCGTCCAGCTGGCGGTGCCCCCCGGACCCACAGCGTCGATCCGGAAGTCCCTGCCGAACTCCGAGAGGACCTGCCGGCAGGCACCACAGGGCGCAGCCGGCGGATCCGCGTCGCTCACCACCACCGCCCGTCGAAATCGCTGCGCGCCGGCCGAGACCGCGGCGCACACCGCCGCCCGCTCCGCGCAGATGGTGAGCCCATACGACGCGTTCTCCACGTTGCAACCGACGTAGACGTCGCCGCTCTCGCTCTCGAGTGCGGCGCCGACGCGGAAATTGGAGTAGGGCGCGTAGGCCCGGGTCTGAGCCGCGCGTGCTGCGCTCACCAGTGGATCAGTCAATCCAGACCTCGGACAGGAATGAGGTGCCGCTCTCCAGCGGGGTCACTTCGAGGAACTCGGCGACCGTCTGACCGATATCCGCCATGGTACGCCGCCGGCCCAGCTCCACCGGCCGCACACGAGGACCCGTGACGAGCAGGGGCACGACCTCGCGGGAGTGGTCGGTTGACGGCGTGGTCGGGTCGTTGCCGTGATCGGCCGTAAAGATAACGAGGTCGTGCTCGCGCACCGGGGCGAGCATCCGCGGCAGCTCGCGGTCCAGCTCCTCGAGCCCTCGCACGAATCCGGGCACGTCGTTCCGGTGGCCCCAGGTCTGGTCGAACTCGATGACGTTCGCCAGCAGCAGGCCGCGCTCCATCGCCAGCAGCGCGCCCTCGATCAGCCCGTACGCCTCCGCGTTGGTGGCGGTGTGGATGCTGGTGATCCCTCGCCCCGCGAAGAGGTCGTCCACCTTGCCCACGCCGACCCGTGGGATTTGCCGCTCCGCCAACCGGTCCAGGAGGGTCGGTCCCGGCGGCGGGAGACTGAAGTCCTTGCGCCTGGGCGTCCGTACCCACGCGCCGGGCTCACCCTGAAACGGCCTGGCGATCACGCGGGAGACGCCGTGCTCGCCCTGCAGGAGGTCGCGCGCCACCTCGCACGCGGCGTAGAGCTCCGTCACCGGCACGACCGACTCGTGCGCCGCCACCTGGAAGACGCTGTCCGCCGAGGTGTAGAGGATCCACTTGCCGGTGCGGCGGTGCTCCTCGCCGAAGTGGTCGAGGATCTGCGTGCCCGAAGCGGCGATATTCCCGAGCACGTCTCGCCCCGTCCGCTGCGCGAACTCGGTCACCACCGGCTCCGGGAACCCTTCCGGGTAGGTGGGAAAGGGTCTCCTTAGCGTCAACCCGCAGATTTCCCAGTGACCGGTGGTGCTGTCCTTGCCCGGGCTTACCGGCTCGCAGCTGCCGTGCGCCGCCCCCGGCGACGGGACCGGCGGCAAGCCGGCGATGGGCGCACAGTGACCGAGCCCCAGGGCGGCGAGCCGGGGCAAGGAGAGCCCCCCTGCCTCCCGCGCCACATTGCCCAGGGTGTCACTTCCGGCGTCTCCGTAGGAGGCGGTGTCGGAGGCGGCGCCGATGCCGACCCCGTCGAGGACGATGACCGCGGCTCGGCGTGTCACCGGTACCGTCTCGGCAGGCGGGAGCCGAGGGAGGTGAGCAGCTCGTACGAGACCGTGCCCGCCGCCCTCGCCTGCTCATCGAGCGAAATTCGTCCGCCGAAGAGGGTGGCGACGTCGCCCACTGCGACAGCGCCCTCGTCCACCGCGGCCATGCACATGTCCATTGTCACCCGACCCACGATGGGCACGATGCGGCCCCGCAGCTCGACCTGGCGCGGAGGCAGCCCTTCCCGCAGTTCGGTGGCCCGCGGCAATCCATCCGCGTAGCCGATCCCGAGCGTCGCGATCGTGGTAGGATGCGGCGCCCGCCATTCCGCTCCGTAGCCCACGGTGTCTCCGGCGCGGACGGCGCGCACCGCGAGTACTCTCGCGCGGAGCGCCGCCACGGGCCGAGGTGGCGGCGCGGAGGCCCTCGCCTGTCCGCCATAGAGGAAGATGCCCGGCCGCACCAGATCGGCCGCGTAGGCCCGGCCACAGAGAGCGGCGGCACTGTTCGCCGCGTGCACCAGCGGAGGGCGTCGGGGCAGCGCGGAGAGCGCCGCCTGGAATCGCTCCCACTGCACCCCCATGGAGGGCGCATCGGTGTCCGCGGAGTGGAAGTGGGTGAAGACACCCTCCCAACCCTGTGCGGTCGCGAGAGCATCGGCGGCCTCGCGGAGTGTGCGCTCGTCGTCCCAGCGGATGCCCGCGCGCGACATCCCCGTGTCGATCTCGAGATGGAAGGGCGCTGCCGAGCGGGAGAGCCAGGCTCGAAGCATCGCCGTGTCCCCGACAGCCGGCCGGAAGCCTCCGGCGAGGACCGGCTCGAACGACTCGGGGGAGAGGGGGCTCGCCACCAGTATGGGACGTCCAAAATCCGCCGCCCGCAGCGCCAGAGCCTCGTCCACCGTAGCCACCCCATACCCCCACGGATCGAGCACGTCCAGCGCTTCGGCGACCCGGGCCGCACCCAACCCGTAGCCGTTAGCTTTGACCATCGGCAGGAGCCTGGCACCGCACGCCTCGGCGAGCGCGCGCGCGTTGGCGACCAGCGCGCCGAGGTCGATGTCGACCCACGCGCGGGCGGTCTCGGAGGGAGAGGTCATGGTGAGGCCGGCGCCAATCTTACGGGTCACGGGGGATAAATGCAAGACAATTCAGCGCTTGGGCGCGCTCTCGACATGGTGCGCGACCTGCGCCGGCGGTGTCCCTGGGACCGCGCCCAGACCAGGGAGACTCTGAGGCCGTACCTGGTCGAGGAGGTGCTGGAGCTCGATCACGCCCTCGGGGAGGGAGACCCGGCGGCGATCCGGGGAGAGGTGAGCGACCTCCTGCTCCACCTGGCCTTTCAGCTGGTCATCGCCGAGGAGCGCCACGAGTTCACCCCTGGTGAGGTGGCTGACCTGCTCGAGCACAAGATGCGCCGGCGCCACCCGCACCTCTTCGACCTCGGCGAGGCGGAGCCCTGGGAGCGGATCAAGCGGCGCGAGCGGCAGGGGAAGACGCTCGCGGGCGTCGTGCCCACGCTCCCCCCGCTGCTCAAGGCCTACCGGCTCCAGGAGCGGGCGGCGTCGGTCGGCTTCGACTGGCCCGATACGACCGGGCCGATCGAGAAGGTCCGCGAGGAGCTGGCCGAGGTGGAGCACGAGCTGGGAACCGGGGGAGCTCCTGCAGGAGACGTGGCTGCCGGGGTTGGATCCGCCACCGATGCCGAGAGAGTCGGGCCTGCTGAGGGCCTGCGTGCGGACCGGCTCAGCGAGGAGATCGGCGATCTGCTCTTCGCGGTGGTGAACCTGGCGCGCAAGGCCGGCGTGCAGCCCGGCCCCGCCCTCGATCGGGCGAACCGCAAGTTCCGGGAGCGGTTCGAGGCCGTGGAGGATCTCTGCGCCAGGCGCGGAATCGACCTGGACACCGCGGGGCTGGAGACGCTCGATGCCCTGTGGGACGAGGTGAAGGCCGGCCGACCCTCGCTCCGCTCGGGATGACAATGCCTTGCGAAATGATTACGGATACAACCGGTGGATCTGCCGTGGAAACGCGATGGCCTCGCGGATATGCGGGAGGCCACAGATCCAGGCGACGGTGCGCTCGATACCGAGACCGAAGCCCGAGTGGACGAAGGTGCCGTAGCGCCGGAGATCGAGGTACCACCGGTACGCCTGGACGTCGAGCCCCTGCTCCTCGATGCGGGCGAGGAGTTTGTCGTAGTCGTCCTCGCGCTGCGATCCTCCGATGATCTCGCCGTAGCCCTCCGGGGCGAGGCAGTCGTTGTTGAGTACCGTCCGCGGGTCCCCGGGGTTTTCCTTCATGTAGAACGCCTTCACCTGCTTGGGGTAGTTGTACACGAAGACCGGGCGGTCGTACTCCCGCGCGAGCAGTGTCTCGTCGTCGCCGCCCAGGTCCGAGCCCCAGGTGATGTCGGAACCCAGCTGGTTGAGCTTCGTCACGGCGTCGCCGTAGGAGATCCGCGGGAAAGGCGGCGTCACGCGCTCGAGCGGCGCGGTGTCGCGCTCCAGCTCCCGGAGCTCCTCCCGACGGCGCTCGAGCGTCCGACCGACGACGTACGCGATGAACGCTTCCTGCAGCAGCATGTTGGCATCGGAATCGTTGAAGGCCACCTCGGGCTCCACCATCCAGAACTCGGTGAGGTGCCGCCGGGTCTTCGATTTCTCGGCGCGGAAGGTGGGGCCGAAGCAGTACACCTTGCCCAGGGCGGCCGCCGCCGCCTCCACGTAGAGCTGCCCGGTCTGCGCCAGGTAGGCCTTGCCGAGGTCGAAGTAATCGGTCGCGAACAGGTTGCCCGCCTCCTCGCCGATGGCGCCGGTCAGGATCGGCGTGTCCACCAGGGTGAAGCCCTCCTGATAGAAGAAGTCGCGGATCGCCTGTTCCACCTCGTGCCTCACCCTGGCGATCGCGACCTGACGGCGGGTCCGGAGCCACAGGTGTCTATGTTCGAAGAGGAAAGTCGTCCCATGTTCTTTGGGGGTGATCGGGTACTCCTGGCTGGATCCGAGCACCTCCAGGTCGGTCACCGTCAGCTCGTACCCGCCCGGCGAGCGCGGCTCTTCCCGTACCACTCCGGTCAGTGCCACGCTGGACTCCTGCGTCAGGGCACCGAACGCGGCCCAGACCGGCTCCGGCACTTCCTTCTTGGAAAGGACGCCTTGTACCACACCCGATCCATCCCGCAGCACGATGAACGCGATCTTGCCGCTCGACCGGGTCGTGACGACCCAGCCGCGCAGAGTGACGGTCGTACCGACGTGTGCGCGGAGCTCGCTGATCCGAAGCGACGACATGCCTCGTCCGTGTGCCGGGGAATGGTGGTGCGCGGAGGCTTGAGTCTAGTCCTCCTCCTGGGGAGCGTCAACGCGGGCTGCACCGCATTTCGGCCGCCCTCCACCGCGCCGGTGAGCGCGGCCGCCTCGGGTGACGCCCCCACTCAGGTCTGGACCGCTCGGGCCGGCCGGCGGCTGACCGGCCGGGTGACGCTCGAGGACGGCCGCATCTACGGCGGTGGGGTGGATCGCAGGGTCTACGCCGTGGATCTGGAGACCGGCGAGGTGGAGTGGTCCAAGCGACTGTCGGGACTGATCGCGGGCGGTGTGCTGGTCTCGGGGGACACGGTCTTCGCGGCCAGCTCTCGCCCCGGCGGGCAAGTCTACGCACTCGCCCGGGAGAGCGGGAAGCAGCACTGGCGAACCAAGACAGGACCCGTCGCCGCACCGCTCGCCCTCGTGGCCGGGACCCTGGTCGTGTCGGAGCAGCGCGGGCAGCTCCTTGGCCTGAGCCCCACGGACGGGTCGGTTCGGTGGCGCCGCCCGATGGCGATGTCACGGATCGCGCCGGTGCCCGCCGGCGACGGCTGGGCGATCGTGGCCGCGGTGGACTCGCTCTACCGTGTGGGGGTGAAGGACGGAGCGGTGAGTCACGCCGTGGTCTCTCCAGGCACCATCGTCTCGCCCTGGCTGCCCCACCGCGGGGCTTTGGTCGCGGGTACCACCGACTCCACGGTCATAGCCGTCGATCCCGACGACCTCGGCACACACTGGACCGTCCGGGTGGATGCACCGGTCCTCGACTCGCCCGCGGCCCTCGGAGACACCCTGTACGTGGCGAGCCGGAGGGGTACCGTCTACCGCATTCCTCCCGACTCGACTCCCGAGGCGCAGCTGCTCGTCGAGTTGGACTGGCCGGTCACCGCCCCCCTCACCGTCGTGAACGGGGAGCTGCTGTTGGGTGGCGCCGACGGTGCCGTCCGCGCGCTGCGCCCGAACGGCACCGAGGCCTGGCGAGTCCAGCTCTGGCGCCCGGTCGAGCTGAGCCCACTCGCGCTCGAGGACGGACTCCTCGCGATCGGCGGCAACGGCGACCTCCACCGGTACCGCCAATGAGCCGCGCGGTCGCCCTGGCACTCGCGCTCGCGCTGGTGCTCGCCCCGCAGGCCGCTGCGCAGGACAGTGGGCCGCTGGTGCGGTATGGGAAGTGGGTGCTGGCCGCCGGGGCCGTCGGGATGAACCTCCTGGCGGCCCAGGCGCACAACCGGGCGGAGGACGCCTTCGACGCGATCGAGGACGCCTGCTTCGCCGATCCGCTCCGCTGCCAGGTGGACGGAGGCGGCGCGTACTCGGATCAGGAGATCGAGGGTCTGTACCAGGCATCGCTCCGGTACGACCGGAGGGCCCGGACCTGGCTCATCGCGGGTGAGACCGCGCTCGTCGGAGCCGCCGCGTTGTTCGTGCTGGAGTTCACTCGGAAGAAGCACAAGCCCGACAACATCCCGTTCGAGCCCGAGGTTCGGAGCCTGCGCCAGGCGACCGGCATCGGCCTCCGGATCAACTGGTAGCCCGGCTCAGCCGACCCGGAACAGCTCGACCGCGCGGGGATAGCGGGACACCGCGCGCTCCCGCAGCGGCTGGTACTCGGCGCGCTGGAGCGCCGGATCGGTCCCGATGAGGCGGGTCGCGAGCTCGCGGGCGCGCGAGAGCAGGTCCTCGTCGACCGGCAACCGCGCATGGCGCAGCTCGACGCCTCCCGATTGCCGCGCGCCGATCAGGTCTCCCATCCCCCGCTCCTGCAGGTCCAGCTCCGCGATCCGGAAGCCGTCCTGGGTCGCCGCGAAGGCCCGCAGCCGGTCGAAGCCGGGCCCGTCGCCTAGCAGGATGCAGTAGCTCTCCTCCGCTCCGCGTCCGATCCTGCCCCGCAGCTGATGCAGCTGCGCCAGCCCGAAGCGCTCCGGGTGCTCGACCAGCATCACGGTGGCGTTCGGCACGTCGATGCCTACCTCGATGACCGTGGTCGCGACCAGCGCGTGGATCTCGCCCGCGCGGAACCGTCGCATGGTCGCATCGCGCTCGTCGGCCTTCATCCGGCCGTGGACCAGCCCGACCCGAAGCTCGGGCCACCGCGCGGCCAGCGTCTGGGCCATGGTCGTGGCGGCGCGGAGGTCGGCACGTTCCGACTCCTCGATGACCGGCAGCACCACGTACGCCTGTCGCCCGTGCTCGCACTCCTGGCGCACGAATTCCAGCACCTTCTCCCGCTGGCCCGGCCCGCGCAGCCCGGTCCGGACCGACCCGCGGCCCGGCGGCCGTTCCCTGAGCGTGGAGACGTCGAGGTCGCCGTACAGGGTGAGGGCGAGGGAGCGCGGGATGGGCGTCGCGGTGAGCAGCAGGACATCCGGCGCCGCCCCCTTGCCGATCAGCGCGGCTCGTTGCTCCACGCCGAAGCGGTGCTGCTCGTCGATGACCACGAGCCCGAGCCGGCGGAACGACACGCTCTCCTGCATCAGGGCGTGGGTGCCGACGGCAATCCTCGATTCGCCCGAGGCGAGGCGGCCGCGCACTGCGGCCTTCTCCGCCGAGGTCTGCCGGCCCAGGAGCAGCTCGGGGCGGATCTCGAGCGGCTCGAGCAGCCTGCCGAGCGTCGCCGCGTGCTGCTCGGCGAGGAGCTCGGTCGGAGCCATCAGCGCGGCTTGGAAATCGTTCTCCACCGCGAGGAGCATGGCGAAGAGGGCGACGACGGTCTTGCCGGTTCCCACGTCCCCCATCAGCAGGCGGTGCATGCGGTCCGGCGCCGTCATGTCGGCCGTGATCTCCTTGAGCGCGCGCTGCTGGTCGCCCGTCAGCTCCCAGGGGAGACTCCGGCGGAGCCGGGAGGTGAGATCCCGCTTCACCTCGAACGCCACCCCGCCGCGCTGGCGCTTGGCCACGGCGCGGGCGCGGATGAGCATGAGCTGGAGATCGAGCAGCTCGTCGAACGCGAGCCGCCGCCGGCCCCGTTCCGCCTCCTCGGCGGAGACCGGTCGGTGCACCGCGCGCAGGGCTTCCGCCAGCGGCGGCAGGCCCGCCGCGAGCCGGAGCGGCTCGGGGAGCGGGTCGTGGGACTGCTGGATGAGGGTGTCGAGGTGGCGCTCGACCAGCGAGCGGATGACGCGGTGGCTCAGGCCCTCGGTGGCGGGATAGACCGGCAGGACCTTGCCGGCGGCCAGCGGCTCGGCTTCGCCATCCGCCTCTGCGAGGATGACGTATTCCCTGGGCGCGAGCTGGCGGCCGTGGTAGAAGCGAACCGGGCCGGAGACGAGCAGCGTCTGCCCCACCGCGATGGTGCGGTCGAGGAACGCCTGGCCCGGCCACACGCACTCCAGCACGCCGCTGTCGTCGCGCAGCACGGCGTGGAAAATCCGAAGCCCACGCCTCGTCGGGAGCACGCCCTTGGCCACCACCCGCCCCACGCAGGCGACCTCCTGCCCGATCTCGGCGCGGACCAGCGGAGTGACGGACGAGGCATCCACGTACCGGTGAGGAAGATGCCAGAGCAGGTCGCGCGCGGTGCGGATGCCGAGCCGCTCGAGCTGCTCCGCTCTGCGCTCGCCGATGCCCTTCAGGAACTTGACGGGCATGTCGAGCCGCACGGCGCTCGAGTCTCGACTGCGGGAAGTTCGGGGGCTCGCCATGGCACCTCGCGCGGCGGGAAGACCTGCGCGGGCTACACCGATCCCGTCAGCAGGTGCTCGGCGAACCGGCGCGGATCGAACGGCTCCAGGTCATCGAGCGACTCCCCCACGCCGATGAAGCGGATCGGCAGCCCGAGCTCGCGCCTCAGCGCAGTGACCGCACCGCCGCGGGCGCTGCCATCGAGCTTCGTGACGACGATGCCGGTGGGAGTCACCGCCTGGGCGAACAGCCGACCCTGCTGGATGGCGTTCTGGCCGACCGTGCCGTCGAGGACGAGGAGGGTTTCGTGCGGCGCACCGGGTAGGCGCCGGCTCACGACGCGGACCACCTTGCGCAGCTCGTCCATGAGGCCCTCCTGCGTGTGCAGGCGGCCGGCGGTGTCGACGATGACGGTGTCGAGCCCTCGGGACTCGGCGGCGCCGATCGCGTCGAACGCCACGGCCGCCGGATCGCCCCCCGGCGCACCCGCGACACAGGGAACACCGAGACGGTCGGCCCAGACCTGGAGCTGGCTGATGGCGCCCGCGCGATACGTGTCCGCCGCCGCGAGGAGCACCTTCCTGCCCTCCCGCTGCAGCCGCCGGGCGAGCTTGGCGGCCGTGGTGGTCTTGCCGGTGCCGTTGACGCCGATCAGCAGGATGACCGTGGGCCCGCCCGCGCCGCGCGCGATGGCGCCCGGGTGCTCGGTGCCGTCCAGCAAGGCGGCGAGCCGGCCCTCCAGAGCCTGCCGGAGGTCGTCTTCCGTCTTGAGCTTGCCTTTGCGGACCTCGTCCTCGAGCGCCTGGGTGAGCTCGATCGTGGCCGGCACTCCGAAGTCGGCCTCGATGAGCACCTGCTCCATCTTCTCGAGGTCCTCGGCGTTCAGCCCGCGCATCAGCGCACCCACGTCGGTGAGCGCGAAGCGCTTGAGCCGGGCCCACAGGCCCTCGTTCCGATCCCGCATTCTGCCGTCGGGCATGCTGAATCCTAACACCCCTTCAGCGCAGCCCGAGTCGCCGCCGCGCGAGCCACTCCAGCGAGAGCGCGGCCACCGCGATGCCGAACAGCCACAGCCAGTCGCGGGCCGCGGTCACGCTTTCGGGAAGCGGCACCCGGGCCGCCCGGCCGTCCAGCGTGACCGGCGCCGGCAGCAGCTCGTCCGAGTACTCCTCCACGGCGACCGTTCCACCGCCGCCGCGCTCGAGCCGGTAGCGATATTGCCCCGGGGGCAGCCGGACCTCGGCCCTGCCGGCGCCGTCGAACCGCAGTGTGTCCGTGTGCGTGCCTCCGGTGTCGGCCCAGACGACCTGGGTGGGTGTCGGCGGTCCCGCACCGGTCCATTCGAAGATCAGCGGTCGTCCGTTCTGCACTACGGCACGGACCGGTGCGGCCACTCCGCGCACCGAGTCCGCTCCCCCCAGCAGCCAGCTCGCCGTAGCGGCGATCCAGGTGCGGTAGCTCTGCTCGCTCGGCCCCCCGCGGAACGCCCAACGCCAGAGGCCGTCGACGGCCACGGTCACGGACCTCAGTCTGCCCTCCTGTCGCCCGATCACCGCCGGCCGCGATGCTCCGCGCCTGCCGAGCTGGGCGGTGAGTGCGGTCCAGTCGGATGGCCCCGGCTCCACGGGAACGAGCTGCGTCGCGGGGGGAAAGGAGTCGACCGGCACGCCAAGGAACGCCCCGGCCACCGGAGACACCTCGTTTGGAGAGAGATACCAGTCCCCGGGGATCGGCGCCGCTCCTGTGATGCCGCTGGGCCAGCGCCAGACGCCCCGCGCCGACGAGCCCTGGGCGATGCTTCCCGGGTTGCCTTTCAGGATCAGGAGGTCGGCTCCTCGTGCGGACTCGCGGACGCGCGCGGTACTCACCGGAGCGAGGTCCTCCATGGACCGCCACCGCTCGCCGTCGATCTGCACGTAGCCGCGCACCGGGAGCTGCGCGACCTCGCGGAGGCTCCGGTAGAGAAAGCGGCTGTCCCAATCCGCCGGCGCGGCGAGCAGCACCACGCCGGGTGTCCGCGCGACACTGACGACGTGCAGGCGAGCGTCGGTCCTGGGCTCCTCGTCCCTGCCGCCGGTGAGCCTGACACGCAACACGTGCTCGCCCGAACCCAGCGGCGAGGAGGAAAAGCCGACCTGCGAGCGGGCCGCCCCGCTCGCGTCCAGCCGCAGCGCCCGGCCCGCCAGGGTCCTGTTGCCGGAGACGACTTCCACCCGGAGGCTTTCCGCCCGGGCGCCGGCGAGCGATCGCACCTCCAGCTCGAGCACCACCGAGTCGCCGGCCGTCACCCGCGAAGGCCCGGTCAGGGAAACGAGCGCGAGATCCGGCTGCTGCCGCCGTGGCAGCACACTCACCGCTGCCCGCCCTATCAACTCCGCCGGGATGTCCGCCGCGTCCTCGATCTCGCCGTCCGTCACCACCAGCACCGGGCGCTCCGAGGCCGCCGCGGCGGTGAGCGCGGGCCTGAGGAGCGAGCGGCCCCTGGTGGGGCTGGTATCGCCGGCGGCGACCTCGTCTCCGAAGACGCGAACGGTGCCCGCGCGCCTGGCCGAGTCGAGGGCTTCGGCCCACCGCCCGCCGGGCGCGCCCATGCTGATGGAGCCGTCGAGGAGAACGAGCGGCCGCAACGGGCTGCCGGAAGCGGGGCAGCTCACGTTGAGGAGGAGAAGTCCGATGGCCGACCAGGCCACTGCCCGTGAGACCAGCGGCACCCAGGCCTGGCGGCCGAGGCGCTCGAGGCCGAGATAGGTGAAGGCGGCCAGCGCGGCCGCGAGCAGCACCACCACGCCTGCGGCGAGCATCAGACCCGCGGGGTTGAGGTGACCGCCTGCAGCGCCTGAGCCAGGTCGAACCTGCTCTCGTAGAGCGCCCGACCCACGATCGCCCCCGCCATTCCCGCCGCCGCGGCCCTCCGCAGATCGGCCAGGGAGGACACTCCGCCGCTCACGATCACTCGTGCACCCTCGAGCTGCAGGCGTGCCGCGCCTTCGACATCAGGTCCCCCGAGCATGCCGTCTCGCGCTACGTCGGTGTAGATCAGGGTCGAGATCCCGACGCCGAGTGCGCGAGCCGCCAGCTCCGCCACCGGTATGTCCGAAGTCTCGGTCCAGCCCCGGACGGCGACCATGCCCTCCCGCGCATCCAACCCGGCCGCCAACCGTTCTACCGGGACCGACGAGGCTACGGCGCCGAGAAACGCGGGGTCGAGGGCGGCGGCGGTGCCGACGACGACGCGATCCACGCCGAGATCGATGCCCCGCCGCACGAGCTCGAGCGTCCGGTAACCACCTCCAGACTGGACCCGGGCACGACCGGCCACGCGGCTCAAGATGCGCCGCAACGAGGCATCGTTCTCGCCGGTGCCGAAGGCCCGGTCGAGGTCCACGACATGGATCCACCGGGCGCCGGCCCGGGCGAAGGCGTCCGCCACGGCGGCCGCGTCGTCCCCATAAACGGTTTGCCGCGTCGCCTCGCCCT
>DATABZ010000086.1:0-13913 GCA_036259315.1 Gemmatimonadales bacterium
GACGGCATCCGGGAGAAGGACCCGGTGACCGGGACGGCCTTCTGCGAGCAGCTGATGAAGCAGGAGGGTGTCGCCCTGGTGCCCGGCGCCGCGTTCGGTGACGACCGCTGGGTCCGGCTCAGCTACGCCGTGTCCGACACCGAGCTGGAGGCGGCGCTCGAACGCGTGCTGCGCCTGATCCGGCACCTGGAATCCGCCCGTGCAGCCTAGGACGAGCCGCTCCCCCATGGACGCCAAGATCGAACCCCTCGCCGGCGGTCTGCCCTCCATCTCCTGGCGCTGGGATCCGGAGACCGACATCCTCTCGGGCGCCTTCAAGGGGAACCGCAAGTCGGGTGGACTGACCGGAACGGTCGAGCTGACCGACGCCGAGGGGTCGGTCGCGGTGCTGGACGTCAACAACGGCGTGGTCTGCGGGATCGACGTGGTGGTCTGGCCCGAGGTCTCCACCCGGTCCGACATCCAGGTTCCGGCGCGGCTGACCGATGGCCGCGTGGTGCTCGCCTCCGGCGGCGCGCGCGGCGGCGTGTCCTCGGTGGAGGTGGATACCAGCTTGTCGGTGGAGACCAACTCCTCGGAGAGCGTCTTTCACCTGCTCATCGGGCCGCGCCGCCAGGTCGAGGTGGTGCGCGCCGCCGACAACTTCTACGTGGAGGTGGACCAGCAGGGCGGTCTGGCGGGCTTCTGGATGACGAACGTGCCGCCGTTCACCGCCTTCGAGGAGGAGTGACCCGGCCCTAGGCCGCGCGCCCCTCCGGGTTCGGCGGATCCCCGAGGAACCCTCTGCGCTGGGTCTCCACCAGCGACGCGTAGTAGCCCCCCCGCGCCATCAGCTCCGCGTGGTTGCCGATCTCGGCGATGCGCCCGCTCTCCAGCACGACGATCCGATCCGCTCCCCGCACCGTCGAGAGCCGGTGGGCGATGACGAACGCCGTGCGGCCGGCGAGCAGCCGGGCGAGCGCCACCTGGATCAGCAGCTCGGACTCGGTGTCGAGCGCGGAGGTGGCCTCGTCGAGGATGAGGATCGGCGGGTCCTTGAGCAGCGCGCGAGCGATCGCGATCCGCTGGCGCTGCCCGCCCGACAGCCGCGTGCCTCGCTCGCGCACGATGGTGTCGTAGCCCTCCGGTAGCGCCATGATGAACTCATGGGCCTGCGCCGCCCTGGCCGCCGCCTCGATCTGCTCCTGGCTGGCGTCCGGCCGGCCGTAACCGATGTTGGCGCGGACCGTGTCGTTGAACAGGTGTGGATCCTGGAACACGACGCCGATCTGAGCCCGCAGCGACCGCTGGGTCATCGCGCGGATGTCCACACCGTCGATGCTGATCGAGCCCTCCGTCACCGGGTAGAGCCGCTGCAGCAGCGACGCCAGTGTAGTCTTGCCGCTGCCGCTCGGCCCGATCAGGGCGATGGTCTCGCCCTGCTGGACCGTCAGGTCCACGCCTCGCAGCACGGGAAGGCCGGGCTGATACCCGAAGACGACGCGGCGGATTTCGACCTGTCCCCGGAGGGCCGGCACGTCGGCCGCGTCCGGAGCGTCGCCCACCACGTCCTCCGCGTCCAGGATGCCGTAGATCGTCTCGAGCGACACGCTCGCCTTGCGCAGCATCTGATAGGTGTTGGTGAGCCCCTGGACCGGGCCGAAGAGCCCGCCGATGTAGCCGAGGAACGCCACCAGAGTGCCGACGGTGATCTCCCCCTGGACCGCCAGGTACCCGCCCAGCCCCAGCGCGGCGAGTCGCGCCGAGGTCACGGCGAGCGTCCGGAAGCCTCCGCTCACGGAGTCCGTGCGAACCCCGCGACGCACGACCTCGTTCCCCTCCCGGACACCCTGGAGGAACCGGTGCCTTTCAGCGTCCTCCATGCCGAAGCCCTTCACGGTCATCATCCCCACCAGGACCTCGTTGAAGCGGGAGTAGAGCGAGCTCCAGCGCTCCACCAGCCGGCGCTCCCGCTGGATCTGCTCGGGCGCGGCGCGCGCGCCGATGATGGCGGGCAGCGGGGCGAAGACCACCACCAGGGCCGCCAGCCGCCACTCCAGCCGCACCATGGAGGCGATCGAGAGCGTCAGGTAGAGCAGCGTAGGCACCAGGTTGAAGGTGGCGTCCCCGAAGGCGGCCACCCATCCCGCGATCGCCTGGTTGATCCGGGTCATCATGCCGCCGACGCCCTCCCGCTGATGGTACGAGAGCGGCAGGGCGTTGAGCTTCGTTATCACCCGCTCCCGCACCTCGTACTCCACCGCGAGGCGGACGTCCCAGCTCCACACCGCCATCAGCCCCTGAAGGCCGGCCCGGACCACCTCGAGCACGGCCAGGCCGGCGAGGCCCACCGCGAAGGCGTGCAGCCCGTCGGGTGACCCCAGGCGGTCGAACAGGAACTTCATGATCAAGGGGTCGAGAGCGCTCGCGGAAGCGAGCAGGAGCGCCACGGCGATGACGGCGGAGAGGCGGCGGCGTTGGGGCCGCGCGAATTCCAGCGAGCGGACTGCCGAGGTGAAGGCGGGCACGGCATTGGTCGAAGTGCAAGTCCAATGCCTGTTGTCGCTTGGAGCGGCGGCGAGCCGGGGGGAGCGGAGCGGCCGCGCTGACGGCCGGGGTACCCTCAGACCCGATAACTGGTTACAAGCTACTTACCCGCGCGCGGTTGTCCTGGCGCCCGTGCCGTCTCAGGCGACGCTCTCGCGCGTCCGACGGTGCGAGCCATGCCCTTTTCACCTGCTCGTGCGGCTTGCGCCGATCGCGTCGAGCCCGTCGGCCGACCAGTTCACCATCAGCAGCCGCGGCTCCGAGTCCAGCCGGACCGCACTCACCGAGGCCGGAGACACCTCCAGCCGTAGCATGTGGTCGAGCGACAGCCCCGAGTAGTGGGCGAGCAGCGCCCGGATGACGTCGCCGTGGCTGACTGCCACCACCAGCCCGCTAGGGTGATCGGCCGCCATTCGGGCCACGCCTTGGGCCGCTCGGGCGACCACTTCGCCCATGGTCTCCCCGCCGGGGATCCGAGTCGCTCCCCGCTCGGTGTTGAACCGCTGCCAGACGGGATCGTCTGCCAGAGAGGCGATCGTGCGCCCGGTCCACGTGCCGAAGTCCAGCTCCTCGAGCGCGCGAGAGATGCCGACCTGCAGTCCGAGCCGCTCGGCCAACGGGGCTGCCGTCTCCCGCGCCCGCTCCAGTGGGCTGGAATAGATCGCCACGATGGGGAGATGCTCGAGGCTCTGGGCGAGCTTCCGCACCTGACGGGTACCGGTGGCGTTCAGGTGGACCCCCGCGCCCCGTCCGGCGATCACGGTGCCGATCGGGTCACAGAGCCCGTGTCGCACCAGGAGGATCCCGGTCACCGGCCGCCCAAACCGCACAACGGCCTCGTGACCCCGCTCATCCATCCGGACCTCGATGGTGAGCACTTTTGAGGTAAGTAGATAGCCCAACCGGGGGTGGCATGGTCGAGGCGGTCAAGCTGTGGAACGAGCCCAACAACAAATCGCATTGGGACTTCGACGTGGACGACGGGTGGCGGATCTTCGCCCGGACCATTCGGACGGCCTCCACGGCCATCCAGGCGGAGCGGCCAGGGCTCCCCAGGGTGCTCGGCGGCATCTCGCCCATCGATCCCGGATTCGTCACCAAGATGGACGAGCTGGGAGTTCTCGAGGCAGTGGACGTGGTCGCCGTGCATGGATTCCCGCTGGACTGGAACAACTGGCAGATCGACGAGTGGCCCGACAAGGTCCGTGAGATCGAGGCCGTCACCGACCTGCCCGTTTGGGTGACCGAGGTCGGTGTGTCCACCTTCGGCGCGGACGAGGTCCAGGAGTTTGGGCTGCGCCGGACGGCCGAGCTCCTGATCGGACGGGTGCCGCGTATCCACTGGTACAGCCTCTATGACCTCCCGAAGACCTGGCCCGCGACGACCCGCCACCGCGAGGCCGAGGGCTCCTCGTACTACCGTCATTTTCACCTCGGGTTGCTGCGCGAGGACGGTACACCGAAGCCGGCACTCAGGGAGTTCGGGCGATACGCACCGGAGCTGGGCATCTGCCAGTGGTTCCATTTCGAGGATCATCGCCTCGATGATGCCGTGCGCTGGCTGCGCCGGCTCGGCGTTCGCCACGTCCGCACGGGCCTCAGCTGGGCGGACAGCCATCGCTCCGGCGCGCTGGCCTGGTTCGACCGCCAGATGCGGGCGCTCGAGGGGTTCGAGGTCACCCTCACCTTCTGTTTCACGCCCGAGTCCTGCGGGCTGCGGCCGCACCACACCAGTCCGCCCCGCGAGGTAGAGCAGTTCGCCGAGTTCTGCGTCGACATGGTGCGCCGGTACGCGTAGGCGCGAGTCAGGCGCTTCGATGACGGATGCCGGCAACCCCGGGCTCGCTCACCAGCGCGGCGCGGTAGCGGCGCCGTAGCCGGTCGAACCCCTCGCCGTCGCGAGTCCCACGGAGCCCTTCCGCTGCCAGCGAGGCATAGCCGAGGCGAGCGGCGAGGTACGCGACCGTGTAGTACGGCAGTCGCGTGGCGATCGTGCGGTCTCCACTCGCCCTCCGGTAGCGCTCGACCAGAGCCTGTCGCGCAGCTGGCGCCATACCGAACTCGACGGCTGCCGCTGCCAGGTCCCAGGCGATGTCCACCGGTCCGGGATAGAAGTGGTCGTCATGGTGATCGAGGGAGTCCGTCTTCAGGAAACCGCGAGAGGTCCGCAGCCACTCGTGCGGCAGCATCCGGCCGTCCACGGCAACCGGTGGCTCTCCGTCCGGTTCGGCCGGGTCCCGCGGTCTCCACCCGAGTCCGAGCTCGGCGAGGTTGACCGCTATCATCTCGGTCAGGTCGGTCCGGGCCCCGTCCGGAAGTGTGAACCTCGACCGCAGCCAGGCCAGGTACCGGGCCATGCGGTCGAGCAGCTCCGCATCCACCTCGCCACTCGCGAGCGGCGTACCCGGCGCGAGCTCCAGGGTGAGAAAACCATGGGTGAGGCTCGACGGCCGTGGCGAGAATCCCGCGTCGGCGAGCGCCCGCGCCCGCGCCAGCCTGGCGTGGCCGACCGTTCCCAGGCCCGCGAATCGAGTCACCACACCGGGGCCCAGGAACTTGCGTCGTTCGTGATGGGGATGGATCGGCGGACGGCGCCCGGCGCTCACGATGAGTTCCTCACGCCACCGCCCGGCAGAGATGTCGCGGACCGGTCCCTTCCCCAGCAGGTGGTCGAGTCGGCCGGACTCGAGCCACACCTCCTCGAAGCTGCTCACGAAACGGCGGTGGCAAGACCAGCGACTTCTCGCCACCGCCGACCTGAGGCTCGCCGGATCGGGGTCCCAGCTGGGCAGCAGCACGATCCGGTCGTCGGGGATGCCGAGCGCCGAGAGTGTCTCGGCGGTGCCAGCCAGCGACGAGCCGCTGAGGCCGGGGCCCTCGTCGATCAGCAGGACGAGCGCGCCTCTCCAGTCGGCCAGGAGCGTCCGTAGAGATTCGCCCAGTGCCGGGCGCCGGTCGAACGGATGCCCGCGGGGGCGGACGGTGAGGCTCGACACCCGGCAGCCCGCGTCCTCCAGGCAAGCCGCCACGACGGCCGAGAGTGTCGTGCCGATGCTCCGAAGCCCGATGCAGACGGCGGCGTCGGGCCGCAGCTCGCGGGCGACGCGCTCCGCCGCCTCCAGGTGACACTCCGGGTAGTGCCCGTACTGGGCGAAGCCTTCCGGCGCATGGATCTCGACGCTCTCCGGGAGCGGGAGATCCGCGCACGCCCGGAGTCGGCCGTTGAGCTCACCGCACCAGCGGGCGACCGCATGCTCGTCGTCGTGCCATGAGGCCACCAGCAGGTGACCGGCCGCGAGCGCCGCCCGACGCAGCTCGCGGGATACGAAGCCGTCATCGTCCTCCGTCGGAGCGAGGGCGTCGGTGATCCCCGCCTCGAGGGTGCCGAGATCCACCGCCAGCCCGACGATCTCATCGTGGGCCGGTCGTCCGGGAAGCCGCTCCACGGTCCGGATCAGCAGGCGGAGCGCCCCGGCCGGGTCGGTGGCGCGATGTTGTTCCCGGTAGACGATCACGTCCCGCCGGCGGCCTCCTGGTCGGCGGCCTCCTGCCAGGGGCGGCCGGTCGCCGCCAGCAGCTCGGGCGAGCGCTCCAGCGCCGAGCGTCCATCCACCGGCCCGTTGCGAGGCTCGCACAGGTAGATCTCGTGGCCCAGGTGTGCCTTGACCGTCAAGCCGCTGGACCGCACCATGGCCAGCACGCAGGCGTGGTTCGGCACCCACCAGTTCGTCGGATCGCCCGCGAAGCTGTGCTCGATGAACGCCATTTGGGGCCACCCGGGACGGGTCAGGATCTCCCGATCCTCCAGCGGGCTGTCGAGCACCTCGCGCTCCACCTCGAACCCCGGCGTCCTCAGGGTCTGGAATATCATGAGCCGTCGGGTCCTGCAGGCGACCAGGTCCAGTCCCAACATCGGATAGCGGAGATGGTAGAAGAGCCCCATGAAGAGCACGAGGTCGTATCGCTCCTGGATGCCGGCAAGATCGTAGACCTGCATTCGCCGGAACTCGATCGCATCCTGAAGCCCGTACTGCTTGGCGGCCCAGCGTGCCTGTTTCAGGTAGCGCTCGTCGAGGTCGATCGCCGTGACGGTGGCGCCGCGGCGGGCGAGCTCGAAGCTGTAGAAGCCGGCGTTGCAGCCCAGATCGAGTGCGGTCCAGCCGTCGAGCCGCTCGGGAATGTGGGGCCGCAGCACTTCCCATTTGTAGCGCGGGAAGTCGCCGAGCTGGTGATGGGGGGCCGTCTGGGTGCCGTCCGGCAGATGCAGGTTGTGGAACCACGGCCCGAGTCGCTCGACCATGGTGCCGCGGGTGCGCGGCGTCGTCATGGCGAGGGCTCCCTCGCCAGGAACTCGCCGACGTAGCTCTCCAGCTCGCGGGCACGGTGCGCCGACGTGTGCGCCCCCAGCACGCGCTCGCGGGCGCGCCGGCCCACCGCCACCCGCTCGCTCTCATCCATCTCGATGAGGATCTCGAGCACGTCGGTCGGCGACTCCGCCAGCAGGATCTCGCGCCCGGGGACCAGGAAGCTGTCCAGCCCCTCCCAGTTGTCGGAGATGATCGGCGTGCCGCACGCGGCGGCCTCGAACAGCCGCACGCTCGGAGAGTACCCGGCGGCTACCATATCCGCTCGGGTGACATTGAGGGTGAAGCGCTGGCTGCAGTAGAGCCACGGGTGCCGCGCCGGCTCCACGTGGGCGAGCCGGCTGACGTTTTCCGGCCAGTGCAGATCTTCCGGGTACTTCGAGCCGGCCACCAGGAAGCGAAGGTTCCGCCTCTGCCGGGCGGGCTCCAGCAGCAGGCGCTCGAGCACCGGTTGCCGGTCGGGACTGTAGGTGCCCATGTACCCGAGGTCCCACTGCGCCGTGAGCGGCTGGGGCCGGTAGATGTCCGGGTCTACCGAGCAGTAGAGTGTGCGCGCCGCGGGAGAGCCGAACCGGCCCTCGAGATGCTCGAGCGTGGGACCGCCGCAGAACGAGAGATAGAGATGGTAACGCGGGATCAGCTCGGGCGAGACGTACTCGCACTGGCCGCGATCCAGCAGTGCAAGCGTCACGGGAGTATCGATGTCGTAGAAGGCGGTCACGCCCGTGGCGGTCCGCAGCACCCATGCTCCCACCTCGACGCCTTCGGGGACGAACGATCCGACGATCACCAGGTCCGCCTCACGGACGTCTCCCGCAAACCGCCGCATCAGCTCCGCGCGGTCACCATAGAGCTCCGTGCGACAGTACGGAGGATCCGGGAGATCGCGATGGCTGGCGTACCACGGCACGTCTCGCTCCAGGAAGAGCACGTCGTGCCCCCTGGCGGTCAGCTGCGCGACCAGCGCGCGGAAGGTGGTGGCGTGGCCGTTTCCCCACGAGGACGTGATGGAGAGACCGAGGATCACGATGCGCATCGGGTCCGTCATCGCAGCCCCTCCCCGGTGGCCACCGTCACGCCCTCGAGGATGCTCTCCACCTGGGCCGCGCGGCGCGCATAGGTGTGCTGCTCGAGCGTTCGCGTCCGCGCGCGCTCACCGATGGCCCGGGCCTCACCGCCGGTGAGCCGGTCGAGGTGCTCGGCGACCTCCGCACCGTCGCGCGCCACCAGCACTTCGGAGCCGGGCTCCAGAAAGAGCTCGATCCCCTCCCAGGCGTCGGTGATGAGACAGGCTCCGGCCCCCGCGGCCTCGAAGACACGGGTGGGGGGAGAAAAGCCGTAGCTCGCCATGCTCTCGCGGCTGACGTTCAGCACCGCGCGCGGCGTGCAGTTGAAGGTGTTGTGGTCTCGGGTGTACACGTGGCCGACGTAGTGCACGTTCGCCGGCAGAGGGCGGTCGCCCCAGCCGCTGCCGCCCAGCACGAAGCGCTCCTCGGGCCTGAGAGCGGCGGCACGGAGGAAGAACTCCTCGACCCGCGCCGCGCGGTCCGGCAGCCGGTTCCCGAGAAAGCCCAGCGTGCCTTCGAACCGCGGGTCCGGCGGCTCGGGGTGGTGCGTCTCGGGATCGAGCGCGTTGTAGATCGGCACGCAGTAGCGCGCCCCCAGCCCCTCGTAGGCCTTGATCACCGGGTCGCCGCCGCCGTACGTGAAGATCAGGTCGTACTCGGGGATTAAGGGGCGGAACGGATCGGAGGCGCTGCGGGCCACCCGGTCCAGCGTCGCGGGCGCGTCCACGTCCCAATAGACCGCGAGGGCGCCCGGCCGTCGCGCCGCGAGGACGGCGCGATCCAGCAGGTCGTCGAATACGCCGACGCCGCTCGCCTTCACGATCAGATCTGCGCCGCTCGCCTCGTCCACCGCGCGCAGCGCACTCGCCTCTTCCTCCGGGTAGACCACGACTCGCGCCCACTCTGGATCCTCGAGGTCCCGATGCTGCTGTCGGCCGAACGCGTCGGGCTCGTAGAAGGTCGTGCGGTGCCCCCGTCGGTGCAGCGCCTGGATGATGCCACGATAGTAGGTGGCAGCGCCGTTCCAGTAGGCGGAGACGAGGCTCGATCCGAAAAAGGCGATATCCAGCGGCACGAGCGGTCCTTCCTCTAGGCGTGGTGGGCTGCGGCGACGGTGCGCCCGGCCGAGGCCGGCGGGACGCCGGCGAGCTCCGCCACGATGCCCAGCAATTCGTTGACGCGGTGGACACAAGTGTGACGCGACAGGATGGTCCGGCGGCCGTGCTCCGCCATCGCGCGGGCGGCATCGGAGTTCGAGAGCACGTCCCGCAGGAGCTGCTTCATCTCGGCGCCCTTTCTGGCTACCAGGTAGTCCATCCCCGCGGTGAACAGTCGTTCGGTGTCTTCCCAGGGCGCGGAGAGCAGGGGAATACCGCAGGCCAGCGCCTCGAACACGCGAATCGTCGGGATTCCCGGCAGGGCCTCTACGTACGGCCGCCTGGGGATGTGGACCGTCGCTCGGTAGCGGGCGAAGACCGCCGGCACGGTGAAGTTCGGCACCCATCCCACGTACTCGACCCCCGCACGCTCCAGCCGCGCGAGGGCGTCCGGCGGGTAGCGGACCCCGTGGACTCTGGCGCGCAGGCCAAGCGCGGAAGCCGGTTCCAGCAGGAACTCCTCGAGCTCGGCGGTCCGCTCGTCGTCTCCCCAGTTGCCGATCCACACCAGGTCGCCCTCGAGCCGCTTGCCACCCAGCGGCCGGAAGAGCCGGTGGTCCGCCGCCTCGTGCCAGGTCCAGGCCCGCTCCGCCCAGCCCATCTCCAGATACCGCCGGCGGATCACCTCCCCGAAGGCGAGCACGCCGTCGTAGTGCCGGAGGTCGTATCTCGCCATCTCGTCGGGGCGGGTGACCGAGCGATGGTGGGTATCATGGAAGAAGAGACGGTAGCCTCCCACGGCGGCACGGTGGCGGCCGATCGCCGCGACCAGCTCGGGCGCGTTCCACTCGTGCACCAGCACGACGTCCGACCCCGCCAGCACCCGGTCGAGATCGAGCGTCTCCAGCTCGTATTGGACGCTCTCCAGGGTCGGGTAGGCGCGGTGGAAGCGCTCGACGGCCGCTTCGCCGGACTGCGCCAGGAGGTGGGCGCGGCTCCAGCCGCCGCGCGGCTCGAGAACCGTCAGCCGGTGCCCGCGCGCCAGGAGCTCGGTCGCCACGCCGCGGAGGAAGTGGGCGTTGCCGTGGTTCCAGTCCGACACGAGCGAGTGGCAGAAGATCACGAAGCGCACGCCGCCACCCTCCCCGCCAGGACGGCGTCATACTCGGTGAGATAGGCGCGCGCCATGCGCCGTGCGGAGAACCCCAGCGCGCGGCGCCGCGCCCGCATCGCCAGCGTATGACGGAGCTGCGGGTCCTCGATCAGCGATGTCAGTGCCAGCCGCAGCAGCTCGGGGTCGTCCGGCGGCACGAAGATGGCGATCCCGTCCCAGTGCTCCCGCAGGCTCGGGATGTCACCCAGCACGAGCGCACATCCGGCGAGGGCTGCCTCCAGCACCGAGAGGCCGAACGGCTCGTAGCGGGCGGGGAGCGCGAAGACCGCGGCGCGCGACATCCAGCCGGCGAGCCGACGGCGGTCCAGCTGGCCGAGCGGGACGGCGTGGGTGAGCGTGACGGCCTTGCCGTCGGGTGACGCCGGGTCGCCGGCGGCGTAGACCGGCCAGGCGAGGCCGGCGGCCGCGCGGTCCAGCGCCGCGACGTTCTTGGCGCCGTCCCACAGGCGGGCTGCCGTGAGCACGTAGCCGTCCTTGACCTCCGGCTGGAGTCCGGTCGGGTCTCTGCCGTTCGGGATGACGCGGCCGTTCCTCACGCCGTAGTGACGCCGCACCGCGCCCAGCATGGCGCGGGAAGGTGCCACCACAGCGTGCGCGGCAGCCAGTCCGGCGCGCATGGCGTCACGGTAGCGGTCCCACGACCGCGGTGCGGGCTCGCCGAGCACCGCCTCCCACCACGAGAGCACGCACGAGTGCGCCGCGACGAGGGTCGGAACCGGCCACTCGGGCGCGGCGAGCACCGGCTCGTTGAGGTGCACGATGTCCGCCGCCACCTCGTCGGCGAGCGCCCGGAGCCAACGACCGGCCGCGCTCACGTCCTGCCACGGCTCGGGCATCCAGGGCAGGCGGCACCGGAAGCTCCGCAGGGGAAGCCCCCGCAGCTCCGCGTCGCGGCGCTGGCCCGGCGACGGCTCGCTCCCGAGCGCCGCCAGCGTCACCGCGACGCCCTCCCGCTCCAGCGCCGCCGCGAGCTCCATCGAGTAGTTCCACACGCCACCGGCGGTGTCGGTGGTGAGCAGCACCCGACGACGGCGCGGACGGCCGGGCATCCCGGACGTCATGCGAGCGCCGGCTGCCGGGCGGAGGAGCGGCGCCCATAGATGGCGTCGAGCACCTCCGCGGTGGTCACCAGCCGCTCGGCGGAGGGATCGAATCGCGCGCCGCCCGCCACCCGCGTAGCCCATTCGACGATGGCGCGCCCGCCCCAAGGGTCGGGCGGCTTCGCGAGGATCTCCCGCCGGGTACCGACACAGTGCTCCGCGACGAAGTCGTAGAACGACCCGTTCACGTTCCGCAGCGTGACCGCGCCTTCGGTCCCGTACACCGAGGCCTCGATCACCGCCTCCCGGCCGGCGGAGAGCCGCCAGGAGCACGCGAGCCGTGCCACCCCGCCGCCCTCCAGGTGCAGCGTGGCGACGGCGTAGTCCTCCACCGCCTGTGGCCGCCGTGGGAGCGGCTCGCCGCCCGCGAAGAGCCGGCTCTGGATGCGTTCGACCCTCGGGTGGCCGAAGAACCAGAGGGCGAGATCCACCAGATGGATGCCGAGATCCATGACGCAGCCCCCGCCCGAGCGCCGCCGATCGTAGAACCAGTCCTTGTCCGGGCCGTAGGCGTTGTGGAACACGAGATCCGCCGTGAACAAACGTCCCAGGCGCCCCGAGTGGCAGAACTCGCCCATGCGGCGCACACCTTCGACCGCCCGGTAACTCAGATCCACGCCGAGCAGACGGTCGGCGGCCCGCGCGGCGTCCACCACGCGGCGGGTCTCGACCGCGCTCCTGCCGAGCGGCTTCTGGCAGAACACCGCGAGCCCTCGCTCGAGGGCCATGATCGCCTGGGCGGCGTGCATCGCGCTCGGGGTCGCGATCACCACGCCGTCCAGGTCCTCCCGGAGGAGGTCCTCGTACCTCTCGTACAGCCGTGCGCGTGGGGCCGCCGAACGAGCGGCTGCCGCGTCGGCGCGCGAAGGGTCGGCAATCGCCGCGATCTCACCGACCCCGCTCCGCGCCACCGCCTCCAGTCGGTTACGGCCGATCCATCCTACACCGAGAAAGCCGAGCCTCATGACAGCACCAGCGCCTTCATGAATCCATCCGGGCGCGCGCGCAGGGTGTTCATGGCGTCCCCCAGCTGGTCGAGTCGGAAGCGATGGGTATACAGGGGCCGCGGATCGAGCCGACCGTCGGCGACGGCGGCCACGGCGTCCCGCATGCCCTGCACGTACACGGCGGGGTCCCGTTCGTGGGCGTTCACCACGTCGAGTCCCCGCCAGTTCCAGAGCTGCAGGTCGACACTGCGCCGCCCGTCCTGGTGGTAGCCTGCGATCAGCAGCCGCCCGCGCACCCGGGTCAGCTCGCCCGCCAGGTCGAGGGGCCACTGCAGGCCGACGGCTTCGAACACCCGGTCCGCGCCCTCGCCTCCGGTCAGCTCCATGACGCGGCGCAGGATCGCGTCGTGATCATCGAGCGGCACGACGAATTCGGCACCCATCGCGCGCGCCACGTCCAGCGCGAAGGGACGACGGGAGACGGCGATGACCCGCGCGCCGGTGGAGGCCGAGAGTGCGGCCAGGAGCGCGCCGAGGAAGCCGATCCCGATCACGACGACCGTGTGCTCGGGGCGCACGTCGGCGCGACGGAACGCGTTCATCGCGCAGGCCAGCGGCTCACCGGGAAACGGACGATCGGCGAGGGCCGGCGGGATCACCACCGCGGCATCGGCGGCCACCAGGTCGTATTCCGCGAAGGCGCGGGTGGACAGCGTCGCGACCCGGTCCCCGATCCGGGGCGTGGTGACACCGTCACCAACGGCGTCCACCACCCCCCAGCCTTCGTGACCGGGCGCGCCCGGCTCACCGGGGTAGGTGAACCAGGGCCGCCCCTCCCAGATCGGGAGGTTCGACCCGCACACGCCGCAGCCTTCCAGCCGGACCCTGATCTCACCGGGCCCCGGCTCCGGGAGCGCGACATCGGTCAGGTGCGCCACGCCTGGCGCCGCGATCAGCACGCTCCGCATCGTGGCGGCGCGCACCGTCCGAGGCGCCGGGCTAGCGGCCTGCACCGGCGGCCGCCTTCCCGATCCTGGTCTGACTCCGCTCCCGCTCCAGCCAGTCGCCGAGCCGCTGCAGTCCTTGACGTACCCCGGTCTTCGGTCGCCAGCCGGTCGCCTGCTCGAACGCCGACGTATCGGAGACGTAGTACTTCTGGTCCCCTGGTCTCCACTCGTCGAACCGCACGTCCGGGCGGCGACCGGTGATCTCCGCGACGAGGTCGAGCAGCTCGAGCAGGCTCACGGCGTTCTCCGGGCCGCCGCCGATGTTGAAGGCCCGACCCGATTCGGTGCCCATCCGCTGCATCGCGAGCCCGAAGGCATCCACCAGATCGCCGACGTACAGAACGTCGCGCACCTGGCGCCCGTCGCCGTACACCGTGATGGGCCGCCCCTCCAGCGCCTGAATGACGAAATGCGCCACCCAGCCCTGGTCTTCGGTGCCGAACTGGTGAGGACCGTAGATGCAGCTCATCCGGAACACGATCGCCGGGATGCCGAAGGTTCTGGCGTAGTCCCGGACGTACTGGTCCGCGGCTCCCTTGGAGCAGCCGTAGGGGCTGTGAAAGTCGAGCGGGCGCTGCTCGCCGATGCCCGGGCGGGCGGCGTCGTCCGCCGGCACGTAGCGCTGTTTCGC